>NZDS01000085.1 GCA_002690215.1 Rhodospirillaceae bacterium
CGCAGAGCAAAATTCCTTCCATCGGTGGTCGGGTTCGCCTACGATTTGCTACGATACGAATGCTATCTGGGAAATATCGGTGAGTACGTCAGCCGGTGCCAGGTTGACGGTGATGCGCTTGGGCGGCAGCGCCAGGCCGATGGCCACCAGCGCGCTGCGCACGCGCTCTCGGCTCTCGGCCACCGCTTTGTCCGGTAGGCCGACGATGGCGAAGGCCGGCAGGCCCGAGCCGATGTGCACCTGAACATCGACCTCGAGTACGTCGACGCCCTGAAAAGCCAGCGTATTGATATGAGCGACCATTCGATTCCACCCCGAAATCAACCTTCCCCGTGCGGGCCGCCGCGTTTGATGCGTTGGTCCCAACTTGTCTATTTGGAACGCGGCGGTCCCAACTTGTCTATTTGGAACGCGGCGGTCCCAATTTGTCTTTTTGGGACACGGCGGTCCCAAAGGGCCCTATGAAAGGTTTAGAGGCGGAATCCGGTGATGGCCGGAAGATTTTCGATATTTATCTGAAATTAATCCGCGCCGCGCGACGAGCGGGTGGCGCTGTGGCTGGCCTCGATGGCGTCCCAGATGTCGGCTTCCAGCGAGACTTCGTCGAAGCGGTCGATCTCCTGGATACCGGTGGGCGAGGTGACGTTGATTTCGGTGAGATAGTCGCCGATGACGTCGATGCCGACGAAGATCATGCCGCGGTCTTTCAGCGACGGGCCAATGGCCTTGCAGATCTCTTGCTCGCGTTTGGTCAGGCTGGAGCGCTCGGCACGGCCGCCGACGTGCAGGTTGGAACGCGCCTCGCCGGCCATGGGCACCCGGTTGACGGCGCCTGCAGCCCGGCCGTCGATCAGGATGATGCGCTTGTCGCCGGCCCGTACCTCGGGCAGGTAGAGCTGGACCATGATGGGCTCGCGCGAGCCTGCCGCGAACATTTCGAGCAGCGCATTGAGGTTTTCGTCATCGGGTCCGACGTGAAAAACGCCGATGCCGCCGTTGCCGAACAGCGGCTTGAGGATGATGTCCTTGTGTTCGGCGCGGAAGTCCTTGATCTCGGCCACGTCGGCGGAAATCAGGGTGGGCGGCATGACGTCGTCGAAGTGGGTGACGAAAAGCTTCTCGGGGGCATTGCGCACCTCGACCGGGTCGTTGACCACCAGAGTCTCGGGGTGGATGTGCTCGAGCAGGTGGGTGGTCGTGATGTAGGTCATGTCGAAGGGCGGATCCTGGCGCATCAGCACCACGTCCAACGCCGCCAGGTCGAGCATCTCAGGCGCCCCCAGGGTGGCAAAATCGCCGGCCTGGCGGCGCACCTCCAACGGCTGGGCCCGGGCCACCACGCGGCCCTGTCGAAAGCTCATGGCGCTGGGCAGATAGTGGTAAAGCGCATGGCCGCGGCGTTGCGCCTCGAGGGCCAGGGCAAAGGTCGAGTCGGCATCGATATCGATGCCCTCGATGGCGTCCATCTGGATGGCGACGGCAAGGCTCATGGCGAATTCAAGATGCGCGGCATCAAGAAGCTCTGCGGCGTTTGTCGGTGCGCAGCCTGACGTGACTGATGACCTTCTCGACACCGGAGATGTTGCGGGCGTGGCGGGTCACTTTGTCGAGCTCGGTCTTGTCCTGGGCGATACCCAGCAAATAGACGATGCCGTTGACGGTTTCGATGCTGTAGTTGATGTCGCGGATGTCGCGGTCGCGCAGCACCAGGAAACGCAACTCGGCGGTGATCTTGGCGTCCTTGAAATAGTTGATGATGCCCGAGCGATCGGTCACTTGGACCTCGTTCATGACTTCTTTTACCCCGGGCACCTCCCAGGCCAGGCGCGAAGCCTCGATGCGGTCGTCGGGCTTGGGCACGGCACCCAAGAGCAGAATTCGGCCCTCCAGGGCCTCGACGCTGATCTTGCGGAACAGCACCTCGTCGGCCTGCAAGAGCCGGTGGTTGATCTCGATCTCCAACGCCTTGTCGTCGATGGCCCGGCCCAGCGAGCGCTCCTGAGCCGTTGCCACGCCCGCAGCGGCGGCACCTCCGACCGCCATACCGCCGGCCGTACAGCCGGTCAGGGCCGCCATCGCCAGCAATGCCAAAACCAGTCCTATACCCAAGCGAGGCCCCATCATGTTTGCTCTCTCCCTTTCGCGGATCAAATCTCGACCATTATATGCCAGGCGTTGGCAATATGAACGGGCAGCCGGCCCGGCGCCACCAGGATGGCGTCGAAACGGGCGCCGAGCCCGGCCAGGCCGGGGTTGGCCGCCAGATAGGCCTCGGCGGCACGGGCGATGCGCTGGCGCTGGCGCTCGTCGATGGCCTCGGCGGCCTGGGCCACCGTGGGGCGTTGCTTGACCTCGACGAAGACCAGCGTGGCACCCCGGCGGGCAACGATGTCGAGCTCGCCCGCCGCCGTCCGCTCGCGCCGGGCGAGGATGCGATAGCCCTTGAGGCGCAACAGCCAATGCGCCAGGGTTTCGGCCTTACGGCCGGATTGTTCGGCCTGCTGCCGGTCGGCGCGCGGCCTCATGGCTGGCGCTGCCGCTTGAGTTCGAGCGCCCTGGTGTAAAGGCGGCGCCGCGGCAGGCCGGTTTCCGCCGCCACCTGGGTGGCGGCCTGTCTGACGCCCTCATCGAGCAGAGCCTCCAGCCGGGCGTCCAACTCGGCCTCGTCGATGTGCATCTCCTGAGCCGTCGGCGGTGCCACCACCACCACGATCTCGCCCTTGGGCGGGCCGGCCTCGGCATAGTGTGCTGCCAACTCGTCCAGCGGGCCGCGGCGCACTTCCTCGTGCAACTTGGTCATCTCGCGCGCCAGCGCAGCCTCTCGCGGACCCAGTTCTGCCGCCATGTCGGCCAGCGCCGCCGGCAGCCGGCGGGCGCTCTCCAGCACCACCAGGGTGGCCTCGATGGCCGCCAGTCCGGCCAAGGCGCGGCGGCGTGCCGTCCTCCGGGACGGCAGAAAACCGGCGAAATGGAAACGGTCGGTGGGCAATCCGGCCAGTGAAAGCGCCGCCGTCACGGCAGAGGCACCGGGAATCGCCCGTACCTCAATGCCAGCTGCCACGGCGTCGCGCACCAATTTGTAGCCGGGATCGGAGATCAGCGGCGTGCCGGCATCCGATACCAACGCGATGGCGGCCCCGGCAGACAGCCGTTGCNGCNGGCGGGGGCGCTGGCGGGGGGCATTGTGGTCGTGATAGGGCAGCAATGCCGTGCCGATGCCGTAGCGCTGCATCAAGCGCCCAGTCNAGCGGCTGTCTTCGCAGGCGATCAGCTCGACGGCCCTCAGCACGTNGAGCGCCCGCAGCGTGATGTCGCCGGCGTTGCCGATCGGTGTCGCTACCAGGTAAAGGCCCGGGGCCAAATTTGGTGCCGAATCGGAGCCGGAAAGGGGGGCGGCCCGGGGGTTGATCAAGGGGTTGGCCAAGGGGTTTGGGTGCGCCGGTTTACTTGCCGCCGGGGCGTCGCTACCCTGCCGCTCGGGGGGCGGATCAGGTGAGCATGTTCCTGTTGCAGCGATTGGCCGTTTCTTGCCCGGGCGCCGGACGTCGCCTGATCGTTGCTTCATGCCTGTGTGCCTTCGCGCTGGTGCCGGCCGCCTGCGTGCAAAAGACACTACCGGCGAAGCTGGCGCCTTGGCTAGAGGCCAAGCCCGAGAGCACCGCCGCAGCACCGGCCAAGCCAACGGAAAGCAAAGACCACGGTCCGTCGGCGGCAGCGCCCGTACCGGTACAGCCCGGCGCGCCTCAAGAGGTGCCAGCCCAAGCGACGGAGCCCACGCCCCCTACAGCATCACCTGAATCACCCGAGCTGAGGCGGCCACCTGCGGCCGCCGGGGCCATCCGGGTGGCATTGTTGTTGCCTCTTACGGGCAGCCACGGCGAGCTCGGCCGGGCGCTGCTGGATGCCGCTCAGATCGCGCTCTTTGACCTGGCCGGGCCGCAACTGGCGCTGCTGCCGGGGGATACCGAAGGCACACCGGAAGGCGCCCAGGCAGCGGTCGTTGGGGCGCTGGAGCAGGGTGCGCAATTGATCTTGGGCCCGCTTTTCAGCACCTCGGTGACGGCTGCCGCCGATGCCGCCCGCGAGCGTGGCGTCAACATTTTGGCCTTTTCCAACGACCGCACGGTGGCTGGCAAGGGCGTCTACCTGCTCGGCTTTATGCCCGACCAGCAGGTCGAGCGCGTGGTGCGCTATGCTGCCAGCCAGGGTCTCTGGCGCTTCGCCGCGCTGGCCCCGGACAGCGCCTACGGCACCACCCTGGTCGAATCGCTGCGCCACACGGCGTTGCGCAACGGCGGTACCGTGGTGCAAGTCGAGACCTACCCCGAAGCGGCCGAGGAGTTCTTCCAACCGGTGAAAAGGTTGGCCGACTACGAACGCCGGCACCAGGCGTTGCAGATCGAGAAGGCCCGCCTGATGGAGCAGAACGACGACGATTCGAAGATTGCGCTAAGCCGCATCGAGGGAGCCGACACCTTGGGTGAGCTCGAATTCCAGGCGGTGCTGATGGGCGAGGGCGGCGAACGGCTCAAAGCCATCGCGCCGCTGTTGCCGTTCTACGACATCGATCCGGGCGACGTGCGTTTTCTCGGCACCGGGCTCTGGGACAACCCCAGCATTGGCCGCGAGCCCTCGCTGGTAGGCGGTTGGTTCGCCAGCCCGACGCCGGCCGACGCCGCCGCCTTCGCCGAGCGTTTCGAGGACACCTATGGTTACGCCGCGCCGCGCATTGCCAGCCTGGCCTACGATGCCACCGCCCTGGCCACGGTACTGGCGCTGGGAGAAAGCGGCGTCGATTTCTCGGCCAGCGCCCTCGAAGCCCCCAGCGGCTTCGCCGGCATCGACGGCATTTTCCGCTTCGGCCCCGACGGCCTGGCCCGGCGCGGCCTCGCCGTCATCGAAATCAGGCCCAAAAGCCTCAAGGTCATCGACCCGGCGCCTACGAGCTTCCAGGCAGCTGGAAGCTCGTAGGGATTCTTGTCGCTCACGGCGGCGGACCTGAAGGTCCGCTGCCTGCGCGAGTGCGCCGCAGGGGCGGCGGGTCGCGGTCGCTCCCGTCACACCAAAAACCAAGGACAAAATAACTCAAGGCGCCAGTTGGATGATCACGGTATCCAGCAAGCGCCGGCCGCGGGGCGTCGTGCGCAGGTCGTCGGCAGCACTGTCGAGCAAGCCTTCAGCAATTAACGCCTGGCGCGTGGCGGCCGGCACAAATTCGTCGAGGGGCAGGCCGAGCCGGTCGAAAAAGCGCGTTGGCGAAACCCCTTCGTCGAGCCGCAGTCCCAGCAAAAGAAACTCGCGTACCTGATCAAGTTGGCTCAGCGGCTGTTCGGCCAGGCCACCGTGGCCCTCGGCCTCGACCGCTGCCAACCAAACGCCGGGAGCGGCAATGCGCTGGCTGGCCCGGCGGGTGCTGCCCCGGCCCAGGCGGCCATGGGCGCCGGGACCGAGGCCTAGATAGTCGCCGTAGCGCCAGGCGTTCAGATTGTGCCGGCAGCGCTGACCGGGACGGGCATGGTTAGAGATCTCGTAGGCCGGCATTCCGGCCGCCGCGCAAAGCTCCTGGGTGAGGTCAAAAAGTGCCACTGCGTGGCTGTCCTCGGGCAGCGCCAGCTGGCCCGTCGCAACCGCCCGGCCGAACGGCGTGCCGGGCTCGGCCGTGAGCTGATAGAGCGAGAGGTGCCCGCTGCCCAAGCCCAGTGCCTCGCCCAGTTCGCTCCGCCAGGCTGCTGGCGTCTGGCCGGGCCGGGCATAGATGAGGTCGCAAGAAACCCGCGCGAAAGTGTGCTGCGCCAGGGCCAACGCCGCCCGCGCCTCGACCGCGTCATGGCCGCGGCCCAGCGCTGCCAGGGCGTCATCATCAAGCGCCTGGATGCCGAGCGAAAGCCGATTGACGCCGGCCGCCCGGAAGTCGGCGAAGCGGCCGGCCTCGACCGAAGTGGGATTGGCTTCGAGGGTGATTTCGACGTCGTCGGCCAGTCCGGCCAGATCGTCGAGTCGCTCGATTATTGCCGCCAATGTCGCCGGCGCCATCAACGAAGGCGTTCCGCCGCCAAAGAAGACACTGCCGAGAGGCCGGCGCTCGACCGGCGGCAGTTGCTCCCAGGCGTAAACGAGCTCACTCAAGTAGGCGGCCTGCCAGCGCTCCTGGTCGATTGTTCCGGAAACGCCGGAACCTGGCGCAACATGGCTGTTGAAGTCACAATAGGGGCACTTGGCCAAACAAAAGGGCCAGTGGACGTAAGCCGCGAAATGGGTGTCAGTCGTGCCGTTTTGCGAAACAGGCTGCGACGAGTTTGGCGAAGGCGTCGGCGCGATGGCTGATGGCATGTTTGTGCCCGGGCTCGAGTTCGCCGAAGGTTAGCTCGTGGCCGGCTGCCACGAACATGGGATCATAACCGAAACCGCGTTCGCCGCGGGGCGGCCAGACAAGGCAACCATCAACCTGGCCCATGAAGGTCTCGCAGTGGCCGTCCGGCCAGGCCAGAGTGAGCGCGGCAGCGAATTGGGCGCTGCGATCGCCGCTGGAGCAGGTCTCGAGCTCACTTTGGACGCGCGCCATGGCCACGCTGAAATCGCGCTCCTCGCCGCCCCAGCGGCCGGAGTAAATACCGGGTGCGCCATCGAGCGCAGGCACCACCAGGCCGGAATCGTCGGCCAATGCGGGCAGGTTCGCACTGCGGGCTGCGGCCAGCGCCTTCAATTCGGCGTTTTCGGCGAAGGTCGAACCCGTCTCTTCGGGCTCCGCCAGGCCCAACTCGCCGGCCGACACCGCGGCAACGGCAAAGGGCGCCAGCAGCTCGCCCATCTCGCGCACCTTGCCGGCGTTGTGGCTGGCGATGACCAGCCGATCGCCGGCGAATTGACGAGGACCCGCCACGGCTTATTCCAAACCTAGCGCCTGACGTTGTGCCGCTGCCAACTGCCGGGCGCCGCTCTGAGCCAGCGCCATAAGCTCGCCGAACTGGGCCTCGCTGAAGGGATGCTCTTCGGCCGTGGCCTGCACCTCGACCAGGCCGCCGTCGCCGCTGAGAACGAAATTGGCGTCGGTCTCGGCTTCGGAATCCTCGGCGTAATCGAGATCGAGCAGCGATACCCCCTTGTAGATGCCACAGGAAACGCCGACGACCTGCCCCGAAAACGGCAGCGCCGCCAAGGCGCCGCGTTCGACCAGGCCGGCCAGCGCCAGGTGCAGCGCCACGTAGCTGCCGGTAATGGCTGCGGTGCGTGTGCCGCCGTCGGCCTGGATGACATCGCAATCGAGGCGGATCTGGCGCTCGCCGATAGCCGTCAGGTCGACCACCGCACGCAGGCTGCGTCCGATCAGGCGCTGGATTTCCTGGGTGCGGCCACTCTGCTTGCCGCGCGCCGCTTCGCGGGCGGTGCGCGTGTTAGTGGCCCGGGGCAACATGCCGTATTCGGCCGTCACCCAGCCGCGGCCGGTATTGCGCAGCCAGGGCGGCACGCGTTCCTCGACGGTGGCGGCACAAAGCACGTGCGTGTCGCCAAAGCGGGCCAGGCAAGAGCCTTCGGCGTGTTTGGCAAACCCCGGCTCGAGGCTGATCGCTCTCAACTCGTCCGGGGCACGGCCTGAAGGACGCATAATAAGGGTCTCCCGCTACGAAAAAATGGGCCAATCGCCCGCGTTTCTATATCTTGACGCCGCGGCGGTCCAGCACCTTCGAGGCTCCACCGTTGGAGGCCTGCGTTGACGTGCCCGGGAGGCGTTACTACATTCTGGGAATCCGCTTTCAATTAAGCCCAACCGGCCACCGAGATGCTCAAGGAACTCAACCAGCGCGCCCGCGANATCATGCGCCTGATCGTCGAGGCCTACGTCGAAACCGGCGAACCCATCGGCTCGCGCACTCTGGCGCGGCGGCTGGACACGCGGCTTTCGCCGGCCTCGATTCGCAACGTCATGTCGGATCTCGAGGCGGCCGGGTTTCTTTATGCGCCCCACACCTCGGCCGGCCGCCTGCCCACCGACGCCGGCTTGCGCTTTTTCGTCGACGGCCTGTTGGAGGTGGGCAATATTACCGACGATGAGCGCGAGGCCATCGGCGCGCGCTGCAGTGCGCACGGCCGCAGCATGGAGGAAGTGCTGACCGACGCAACGACGCTGTTGTCGGGCCTTTCGGATTGCGCCGGCCTGGTGGTGGCGCCCAAAATCGACACCCGCCTCAAGCAGGCCGAGCTGGTCTCACTGGGCGACGGCCGCGCCCTGGTCATCCTGGTGGGCGAGGACGGCTCGGTGGAGAACCGCCTCTTCGACCTGCCGCTGGGGCTCGGACCGTCGGCCCTGACCGAGGCCTCGAACTATCTCAGCGTGCGCCTTGCCGGCCGCACGCTGGGCGAAGCGCGGCAGAGCATATTCGAAGAACTCGAAACCCGGCGGGCCGAACTCGACCAGCTCACGGCACGGGCCGTCGAGGCCGGCCTGGCCACCTTGGCCGGCGACCATTCGCGCCAGACGCTGATCATCCGGGGCCAAGCCAAACTGCTGGACGACATTCATGCGCTGGATGATCTCGAACGCATCCGTGAGCTTTTCGACGATCTCGAACGCAGCCAAGGCATCCTCGAGCTCTTGGATCTGGCGGCCGGGGCCGAGGGCGTGCATATCTATATCGGCTCGGAGAACAAGCTTTTTAGCCTGTCGGGCTGCTCGATGGTGGTGGCGCCCTATTCCGACAAGCAAAATAAGATCATCGGCGCCATCGGCGTGATCGGTCCGACGCGCCTCAATTATGCCCGCATTATTCCCATGGTGGACTATACCTCCAAGGTCATCGGCGAGACCGTTGGCTGAAAGCTGCCCAGAAGGATCCAAGATGAGCGAGACGCAGGAACAAAAGGACGAAGCAGCCCGGGCGGCGGCAGACGCCGAGGCGCATGCCGCCGCCGAAGAAGCTCTCGAAGCAACCGAAGAAGCTGAAGACGACGAAGAGGGCACAGAGACGGAAGAAGCCGAAAGCGAAGACGTTAGCGATTCTGGGGCCGAAGAAGACGACCCGGCAGCCCAAATCGCCGAGTTGCGGGACCAACTTTTGCGGGCCATGGCGGAGACTGAAAACGTTCGCCGCCGGGCCGCCCGTGAGCGTGAGGAAGCGGCCAAGTACGGCATCGCCAATTTCGCCCGCGATGTGCTGGGCATTGCCGACAACCTGCGCCGGGCCATCGACAGCGCGCCCCCCGAGACGGTCGCCGAAGATAACGCCAAAGCCTTGTTCGAGGGCGTCGAGATGACTGAGCGGGAATTGCTGGCAGCGCTCGAACGCCACGGCGTAAAACGCCTCGAGCCGCTGGGTGAAAAATTCGACCACAACCTTCATCAAGCCATGTTCGAGGTCCCCGACCCCAGCGCCGCACCGGGCACCGTGGTCCAGGTCATGCAGCCCGGTTACGTCCTCGCCGAAAGGCTGTTGCGCCCCGCCATGGTAGGCATCGCCAAGGCGCCGGCCGAGGCTGAAAATGAGGCCGCAGGCGAAGCAGAAACCGGCGAGGGGAAGGTCGAGGCGGAAACCGCCGCCGAGGAAAGCGAGCCGACAGCGGAGGGAGCCCCCGGCGCCAACGTCGACACCCAGGCCTAAAATTGGAGCGGCCCGAAGTTTAGAGCCTCTCGATCTTGTTTGCGTGGTTGATGTAGCGGCAGCCGGCAGCGCTATCAGGGCACGACTCCAGAGCGCCCATCAGGCCGATCACCAACACCACGGCAATGGCGAGGAGCGGAGCCAGAATGATGATATTGGGTGTAGCACGGGGCTCGCGCATAGCTGCGACACTCGCTGGCTAGCCGCCGCGGCGGGCGGATGCATGGTCGCCGCGGGCTTTATTCACTCTAGCTCAATCTGGTTGCGCCCGGGCCGGGATTCAGCCGCCGAACGTGCGGCATAGCGTCGCATTGACGGTCATCAACTAGCCCGCATTTCTCACCGGCTCACGAAATCAGTTCCGCGGCGCCTGGATCGTGGCTGCGAAGGCGGGCTACGGCGCGCTGCTGGCTGGCCACGCCGTAGCAGTAGAGGCAGCCATGGGGGCAACTGTCGTAAGCACCGATGTCGCGCGATTGGTGACACAGGCAATCGGGACGATTGCCCTTGCGGGGTGCGCGGATTGGCCGCCCGGCAACCCGCGCCAGGCGTTCGGCGTCTATACATCGGGCTGCCCCGGCCCCAGGCACCAGCAGTTCGGCCTGCGAGCACAGCGTCAGGCGCATACCGTGGTCGGCGGCGATGGCAGCCAGCTCGGCGGCGAGACGCCGTTTTTCGCCGGCATCCGGGTCAAACCAGGAAAAGCCTCCACCCTGGGCCACCTGGTCGAGGCGGCGCCGGGCCTTGCGGTAGGGATTGACGAACGAGATCACCACCTCATCAGTGGCGCCGTTCAACGCCCGGGCCAGGCGGCCGAAACTGGCGACATGGTGGCGACTTTCAGTGAGCGAGGAAAACACCACAGGATCGTAGCGCCAGACCACGGCATCTCGGCCGTAATCGGCGGCAAGGCGGTGCATTAGCCGGACCTGATCGGCGGCCGGCGGCACCGAGGGATCCAACAGTCTCGGGTAGTCCAGCACCGAATATTGCACCACGAAGGGCGTGCCGCGGCGCTGCACCTCGGCCAACTGGGGCAGGAAGGGTGACGCGTTGCGGGTCCAGAAAACGAAGCCATCGACGGCCTCGACTGTCAGCGCCACCTCGTAGGTCTGGCCACCATAGGGATTGTGCACGCGGCAAAAGCCGGCCTCCAGGCGCTGGGCGAACCAAGCGCCGTAGAAAGCCGGGATATCCGTGCGGTAGCTGGCCGAAACGATCATGATGCACGGTCAGGGTATCCGCTGTCCCGAGCGATCGCCAGAAAATCGGCATTCAAATGCCAATTTGGGGAGCCAATAGGCGGCTTGCGCTTGCGATGGGGCGACAGGCTCCCTATATATCGCCTCAACATATGAAACGGCCCTGCACCGAGGCTTTTCGGGCTTCACGATTGGGGGTCCGGGCGGTGCCTTTTTTATGGCGGCGCGAACCTGCCGAACGAGAGAGGACACTATGGGTAAGATCATCGGCATTGACCTTGGCACCACCAACTCCTGCGTCGCCATCATGGACGGCTCCGATCCGAAGGTGATCGAGAACGCCGAGGGCGCCCGCACCACACCTTCGATGGTGGCCTTCACCGAGGACGGCGAGCGTCTGGTCGGCCAGCCGGCCAAGCGCCAGGCCGTGACCAACCCGGAAGATACGCTCTTTGCCATCAAGCGCCTGATCGGCCGCACCATGGACGATCCCATGACCAAAAAGGACATGGACATGGTGCCCTACAGCATCGTCCGCGCCGACAACGGCGATGCCTGGGTCCAGGCCCGCGGCGAAAAATACGCGCCCAGCCAGGTTAGCGCCTTCCTGCTGCAGAAGATGAAGGAAACCGGCGAAGCCTATCTCGGCGAGCCCATCAGCGAGGCCGTCATCACCGTTCCGGCTTACTTCAACGATGCCCAGCGACAGGCCACCAAGGACGCCGGCCGCATTGCCGGGCTCGACGTCAAGCGCATCATCAACGAGCCCACGGCGGCGGCGCTGGCCTACGGCCTCGACAAGGGCGACAACCGCACCATCGCGGTTTACGACCTGGGCGGCGGCACCTTCGACATTTCCATCCTCGAGCTCGGCGACGGCGTCTTCGAGGTCAAATCGACCAATGGCGACACCTTCCTCGGTGGCGAGGACTTCGACATGAAGCTCCTGAACTACTTGGCCGAGGAGTTCCAGCGCGAGCAGGGCATCGACCTGCGCGGCGACAAGATGGCGCTGCAGCGCCTCAAGGAGGCCGCCGAGAAGGCCAAGATCGAGCTTTCCAGCGCCACCCAGACCGAGATCAACCTGCCCTTCATCACAGCCGACGCCTCCGGCCCCAAACATCTCACCATGAAGCTCACCCGGGCCAAGCTCGAAGCCTTGGTCGAGGACCTCGTCGAAAGCACCATCGAGCCCTGCCGCAAGGCACTGAACGATGCCGGCCTCAGCGCTGGCGAAATCGACGATGTGGTTATGGTCGGCGGCATGACGCGAATGCCCAAGGTGGTCGAGACGGTCAAGAACTTCTTCGGTCGCGAACCCCACAAGGGCGTCAACCCCGACGAGGTCGTGGCCTCGGGCGCCGCCATCCAGGCCGGCGTGCTGCAAGGCGACATCAAGGACGTGCTGCTGCTCGACGTGACGCCGCTGAGTCTCGGCATCGAGACCCTGGGCGGCGTCTTCACCCGCCTGATCGAACGCAACACCACCATCCCGACCAAGAAGAGCCAGGTCTTTTCGACCGCCGAGGACGCCCAGAACGCTGTCACCATCCGGGTCTTCCAGGGCGAGCGCGAGATGGCCTCCGACAACAAGCTGCTGGGCCAGTTCGACTTGGTCGGCATTCCGCCGGCACCGCGCGGCGTGCCCCAGGTCGAGGTCACCTTCGACATCGACGCCAACGGCATCGTCAACGTCTCGGCCAAGGACAAGGGCACCGGCAAGGAACAGCAAATCCGCATCCAGGCCTCGGGCGGACTGGCCGACAGCGAAATCGATCGCATGGTCAACGAGGCTGAGCAGCATGCCAGCGAGGACCAGGAACGGCGCGAGGCGGCCGAGACCCTCAATCAGGCCGAGGCCCTGATCCACGCCACGGAGAAGAACCTGAGCGAATACGGCGACAAGATCGGCGACAGCGAAAAGCAGGCCATCGAGGCTGACATCGAGGCTCTCAAAGGCGTACTCGAGAGCGGCGATACGGCCAAGATCAAGGAGCTGACCGAGACCCTGGGTCAGTCCTCGATGAAACTCGGCGAGGCCATGTACCAGGCCAGCGCCGCCGCCGAATCCTCGCCCGACGGCGCCACCGCCAGCGCCAACGCTGGCGGCCCTGGGGGCCCCGAGGACGAGGCCGAGGCCGAGGCACACAGCGAGCACAACGACGATGATGTCGTCGATGCCGACTTCGAGGAAGTCAACGAAGAAAACAAGGACAAGGGTTAGCCGGGTACCGGGCTTCGGTACGCAGAGTGCGGCGCAGGCGCTGGTGATCGGGTATGGCCAAGCAGGACTACTATGACCTCTTGGGCGTCGGCCGTAGCGTCGACGCCAACGAGCTCAAACGGGCCTACCGGAATCTGGCCAAGCAGCACCATCCCGACCGCAATCCCGACGACAGCGTAGCCGAACAGAAGTTCAAGGAGGTCTCCGAGGCCTACGAGGTCCTCAGCGACGACCAGAAGCGCGCCGCTTACGACCAGTTCGGCCACGCCGCCTTCGAGCACGCCTCAGGCGGGCCGGGCGGCGCCGAATTCGGCTTCGGATCGTCCTTCGCCGACGTTTTCGACGACCTCTTCGGCGATTTCATGGGTGGCCGACGCGGCGGCGGCCGTCAGCAAAGCCGCGGCAACGACCTGCGCTTCAACCTGGAAATCGGCCTGGAGGACGCCTTCCACGGCCGCAACCGCGAGATCAGGGTGCCTTCGACGGTGCTCTGCGAATCCTGCGACGGCAGTGGCGCCCGAGACGGCGCCCGGCCTTCTGTGTGCGGCACCTGCCAAGGCGTCGGCAAGGTGCGCAGCCAACAGGGCTTCTTCACCATCGAACGCACCTGCCCCAGTTGCGGCGGCGCCGGCCATGTCATCACCGACCCCTGCCCCAGCTGCCAGGGCGGCGGCCGGGTGCAAAAGCAGAAAACGCTGATGGTCAAGATCCCAGCCGGGGTCGAGGACGGCACGCGCATTCGCCTCAGCGGCGAGGGCGAGGCTGGATTGCGCGGTGCGCCGCCGGGCGATCTTTACATCTTCCTTTCGCTCTCCCCCCACCGCCTGTTCCAACGCGACGGCAGCCACCTCTATTGCCGCGTGCCGCTGCCGATGACCACGGCGGCCCTGGGTGGCACCGTCGAAGTACCGACGCTGGGTGGTGGCCGGGCCCGCATCAACATCCCCAAGGGCACCCAGACCGGCCGCCAGTTCCGCCTCAAGGGCAAGGGCATGCCGGTAATGCGCAGCAACGGCAAGGGCGATCTTTATATCCAGGCCACGATCGAAACGCCGGTCAACCTGACCAAAACCCAGCAGGAACTGCTGCGCCAGTTCGAAAGCGAAGGCAGCGCCCGCACCAATCCCGAATCGGAGAGTTTCCTGAGCAAAGTCAAGGAACTCTGGGACGACCTCACCGAATAGCGGCGCGCACTCGTGCGCTTTTCTTTCCTTCCTCGATCCATGCTTTAATTGCGGGCCTCGGTACGGCTCAAGGAGGTAGCTATGGGGCGAACAAAAATCGGCATCGTCGGCTGTGCCGGCCGCATGGGCCTGACCCTTGCGCGCCAGGTAGCCGCCAACGATGGCTGCGAGCTTTGCGGCGGCACCGAGGTCGCCGGCAGCGAACAAATTGGCCGCGACCTGGGTGAACTGGCGGGCCTGGGCAGCAATGGCATTGTCGTCGGCGACGACCCGGCGGTGCTGTTTGCCGAGGCCGACGCCGTGCTCGACTTTACCGTGCCCGCCGCAAGCGCCGACCATGCCGCCCTGGCGGCCGAGAGCAAGACGACGCATGTCGTCGGCACCACCGGCTTCGAGACCCTGCACCAGACCGCCATCAACGCCGCAGCCGCGCATACGGTGGTGGTGCAGGCCGCCAACATGAGCCTCGGGGTCAATTTGTTGCTGGCGCTGACCCGCCGCGTGGCAGCGGCGCTGGACCCGGAGTTCGACATCGAGATCGTCGAGATGCACCACCGCCACAAGGTCGACGCACCGTCCGGCACGGCACTGGCACTGGGCCGGGCCGCCGCCGATGGCCGCGGCGTCGAGCACGACGATGTGGCGGCACGCGGCCGCGACGGCATCACCGGCGAACGAAAGCCGGGCGACATCGGCTATGCCGTGCTGCGCGGCGGCAACGTGGTGGGAGAGCATTCCGTGGTCTTCGCCGCCGCCGACGAACGCGTCGCGCTGAGCCACATCGCCACCGACCGCGCCATTTTCGCCCGCGGTGCCGTCACTGCGGCGCTGTGGGCCCAGGGCAAGCCGCCGGGACTATACGGCATGGCGGACGTGCTGGGGCTGGCAGACTAATCTCGGCGCACCAAGCGGCGGCGCAACTGGTCGTTGGTGACGAAAATTCCCAACAGGATGAGAGCGAGAGCGGCGATTTGCCGGTCACCGATGCCTTCGCCCAGCGCCAGTGCTCCCCAAGCCAAGCCGACCAACGGAATCAAATAATTGTTGAGCGAAACGAAGGTGGCGCCGCCCGATGCCACCAGGCGGAAGAAAACAAGATAGGCCAGTGCCGTCGACCACACCGCGAGCACCGCGATGGCGCCCAACGAGGCGGCCGACGGCGCCAGATTCCAGGGCTGATCGACGAGCAAACTGAGCGGCACCGCCAACACCGCCGCCGCCACCAGGGTGGCCGCCCCGGCCACCGCGGGCGGCATCTCGGGTAGGCGCCGCGCCAGCACGTTAGCGCCGGCGAAGCCGAAGGCGCCGACCGTTACCGCGAGCTGGGCCGCCACGTTGTCACCCAGGCCGGCCAAGGCATCGGCGCCGATCAGCACGACCACGCCCGAGAGCCCGATCAGCACGCCCAGCAGCTTTAGCGGTGTCAGGCGTTCGTCGCCTGTGAAGGCATGCGCCAGCAACACCGTAAACAACGGGCCGACAGCCATCAGGATGGCCGCCAGCGCACTGTCGATGACGATTTCGCCCCAGCTTATGAGGACGAAGGGCGCCACATTGCCGACCAGGCCAAGCAGCGCGAAGACCAACCAGACCCGGCCCCGCGGCAGGCGCAAACGGCGGAGCCTGAGGTAGGCCAGCATGAGCACCAGCGCCAACACGATGCGCGCCGCCGCCAGCGTCAAGGGCGGCACCGTGGCGACACCCAGCTTGATGAAGACGAAGGCTGAGCCCCACATGGTGGCCAGCAGCACCAGCAGCGCCAGATCGCGGCCCATGTTAGGACTAGAAACGGTCAATTGCGGCAGCCCGCCGAGACAACTAAAGTGCCGCCATGGCACTCAGCAAAACCAAGGTCGACAAGCTTTTCGCCGAACTCGCGGCTGCCACGCCGGCGCCCAAAAGCGAGCTCGACTACAAGTCCCCCTTCACCCTGTTGGTCGCCGTGGTGCTGTCCGCCCAGGCCACCGATGTCGGCGTCAACAAGGCCACACCGGCCCTTTTTGCGCTGGCTGACACGCCCGAGAAGATGGTCAAGCTGGGCGAGGCCAAGGTGCGCGACAAGATCAAGACAATCGGCCTCTACCGCAACAAGGCGAAGAACGTCGTGGCTCTCAGCCAAGCTTTGGTCGAACACCACCAGAGCCAGGTGCCGGCCGAACGCGAGGCCCTCGAGGCTCTGCCCGGCGTCGGCCGCAAGACTGCCAACGTGGTCCTCAACGTGGCCTTCGACCAGCCCACCATCGCCGTCGATACCCACGTCTTCAGGCTCGCCAACCGCAGCGGCCTGGCCTCGGGCAAGACGCCGCTGGACGTCGAGAAGGGGTTGCTGAAGGTGGTGCCCGAGCGCTGGCGGCAACATGCCCATCACTGGCTGATCCTGCACGGCCGCCACGTCTGCAAAGCCCGCAAGCCCAATTGCCCGGCCTGCGTAATCGCCAAGATCTGCCGCTACGGCGCCAAGGAAGAAGCGTAGCGAGGCCGCCCGGGTACACCCGTGCCAATGCTGGCCTGGGCCCGTAGCAACGATTTCAGGCAAGCCCCGCCGGCCGTATCCTCGGGACCGCTGATCTCGACGTACTCGACGCGATGGCCGGCGGGCGGCGCTTCATAAAGAAATACATGCAACACACAGCCTCCGTTGCGGTACTGCCAAACCTCGCCCGGCGGCTCCCGGCGCTGCAAGCCAGGCGCCCCCAAAAGGGCGGCCACATCGGTGCGCTGCAGGCCCACCAGGTCCTTGAGGACGACGGAAGGTTCGGGCGGCGGAGGAGGAGGTGGTGGTTTTGCCGCCGGGGCGACCGGGGTGACAGGGGTCACTGGTGCCGCCGGGGGCATCGCTACTGCGACTTTTGCCGGCGCAGCCGGAGTTTGCTTTGGTGGGGTCGTGATTTTGGTTTGAACCGCACTGGCGGCCGGCCTGGTCGGCACGGGCGTCGGATCGACTGCCATTTGTGCCGGCGGCGGTTTGGCTGCATTGCAGGCGCTGAGCAGCAGCAGCGCCAGCCCGACAAAGCAAACCTTTAACTGTGATCCCGTCACCAAACCCCTCGCCATCCTCCAAGAACTACACCTGGGCCTCCGACGAAGTTCGGAAGCTTTGAAACAGATGCACCATCGCTGCCGTCGCCAACAGCGGCGCCAGCAGGTTGAGCAGCGGTATGGTGAATAGGAAAGTGATCACCACGCCGGCGCCCAGGAGTTGCCCCCGATGGGCTTTGCGCAACGCCATCGCCTGACCCGCGTCGAGTCGCCTCATGGAGACCAACTCGAAATACTCCCGGCTCAGAAGATAACCGTTTAAGCCATAGAAAATAAAGACATTTATCAGCGGCATCCAGATCATCAGAAGGTAGATCGGCAGCACCACGATGTTGGCCACGACCATCACGACGAAGAACTTCAGCGAGGTTGCCATGGCCTCGCCTAGCGGCTGCCCCGGGGCCGGCGGCTCGCTGGCATAGTGGCGGCCCTCGACGGCGCCGGCAATCTCTTCGAGAAACAGGCTGATGAAGATGCTGACCACCGGCGCGAACAGCACTGTCGCCAAAACAAGATATCCGGCCAACACGGCGATGCCGCTGATCCAGGAAACAATGCCCTCGATCCAACTGTCGGGCAGCCAGCCCAACCAGTCGGTGAGCAGCGCATCAAGCTCGCTCAGAGCCGGCCAGGCCAATACCGAGAGCGCGGCAAAGACGACAACCGCCAGTCCCAAGGACTTGATCAGGACGCCGCGGAAGGTGGCTTCGGGAAGCTGCTGGAAGGCTTTGACGAAGGCAGAGATCATAATTGGGCACCGCAAAGGCTTGAACTTGCCCTGGTCATGTAATGCTGCCGGCGGGCCGGCGCAATCGTTTGTTGGCACCAAGCCGCAGCCTTATACTGCGCCGCACCTGTTGAGTTTGGAGAATATTACATGAGTAGCGAGCTTTTAGACGTCGTCGGCATCGGCAATGCCATCGTCGACGTGGTCACCCACGCCGACGATTCGTTTCTAACCCGACACGATCTCGCCAAGGGCGCCATGACCCTGATCGACGCCGAGCGGGCGGAGGAACTTTACGGCTTGATGGGTCCCGGGATCGAGGTTTCGGGAGGCTCGGCCGGCAACACCATGGCCGGCATCGCCAGCCTGGGCGGCCGCGGCGGCTATATCGGCAAAGTGCGCGACGACCAGCTCGGCGAAGTCTTCGCCCACGACCTGCGCTCGCTGGGCGTCGAATTCACCACGCCTCTGGCGGGGTCAGGCGCCCCCACTGCACGTTGCCTGATCCTAGTCACACCCGACGGCCAGCGCACTATGAACACCTACCTGGGGGCCTGCACCGGGCTCGGCCCCGACGACATCGAGCCCGGGCAGATCGCCCGCGCCCGGCTGACCTACATGGAGGGCTATCTCTGGGATCCGCCAGGTGCCAAGGAGGCCTTCCGCAAGGCCGCCACCATCGCCCATGAAGCCGGGCGCCAGGTTTCCATCAGCCTTTCCGATGCCTTCTGCGTCGACCGCTGGCGTGACGAATTCCGCCATCTGGTGGAGGAACAGGTCGATGTGCTGTTCGCCAACGAAGACGAGGTGATTTCACTCTTCCAGGTCGACGATTTCGACGCCGCCCTGCAAGCGCTGCGCGGCCGTTCGCTGATCGCCGCGCTGACGCGGTCGGAACAGGGCTCGGTGATCGTGCGGGGCGAGGAGGTCCACGTCGTCGACGCCGCCCCCATCGAGCGCCTGGTCGACAGCACCGGCGCCGGTGATCTCTATGCCTCTGGGTTCCTTTACGGCCTGACCCGCGATTTCGACCTCAACACCTGCGGCCGCCTGGGTGCCGCCGCCGCGGCCGAGGTTATCCAGCACGTCGGCGCCCGCCCGGAAACCCCGCTCGACGCTATCGCCGCTAAAATCGTCGGCTGAGGTTTTTCGATGTCGACAACAATGTCCAGGCTGACCGTTCCACAAGCGTCGGGAAATCAGATATCCGTTCGCATTCGATAGCCCGGTGCGCAGACAAGTTTGACCGATGTAATCGCCACATTGCCGTTCCAGGTGCTCCGCTCGACGACAAACAAGGCGACGCCTGACTGGGTGCCAAGCAATTCCGCCTCCTGATCGGTGGCGTTCACTGCCGAGAAGGCAATATCGCCGTTGGTGAAAGGTGCATTCATCACCAGCCACTCGTTTGCACTCATCGATTCCAAGTCGGCATCAAGGGATTCTGGAACGGCAGCGGTGTTGATCCAACGGTCTTCGAAGGCATAGGGTTGACCGTCGGCGAGATGCAGCGATTGCAAGTGCAGAAGTCCGCTTCCCTTGCGCAGGCACATTCTGGCCAGGACGTCAGCGGGCGGTGTTTCCATCTCCCTGGACAGCAACGCGTATCCATAGCTCTTATTTTGCTTTTCGATTTCCAGCCGGATCACCGGTATGCTCAGCGTCGCCTTGCGTACGGGGTGCCGGACCACACGGGTTCCGGCTTTTCTCTTGCGATCGAGAAGACCGGATTCAGCCAGGGTTCTGAGGGCACGATTGACGGTTGTGCGGGCGCAGCCAAACTCCGCCGCGAGCTCTGTTTCGGTGGGCAGGAGATCACCCGGCGCCCAAACGCGAGCGTGAATGCGCCGCAGCACTTCTTCCCGAACGCCTTGCCAGTTCCTGAGCCCGGTGTCCATCACAGTGCGTCCGCCAATTGACCCACGGCCGCCAGGTAGCGGGCGACAATGGCATCACGGTGGACGTGTATGCCGTCCTTCACGACATGCCGGCCCGCCGACCACACATTGTCCACCAATCGATCGTCAGCGGCGAAAATGAAACTGTCCAGGATCGTATCGCCTGTCCGTGCCACGAGATCGACCGCCGATTGATCGAGTGAGAGAAGGCTGCACCATGACCCAGCGGCGATGCCTTCGCATTCGCTCCCCGCTGCCTGGGCGCCACCCTGGATCACCAGATCGAACAGTCGGCGCCCCGTGGATTTCTCGGCGCTGGCCAAGGCGGCGCGCGAGCGATCTCTCAAACGTTGGGAATAGTCGAGGGTGCGGAGCTCCTCCGAAAGCGCGATCCTGACATTGGAATCCGACCCGACAGCGATGCGGCCACCGGCGTCCAGCCAGCGCACGCCATCGAAAATGCCGTCGCCGAGATTCGATTCGGTGATCGGACACAAGCCCACCACAGCGCCCGTCCGAGCCAAACCGCGAGTCTCGTGGGGTTCCATCTGCGTGCAATGTATCAGGCACCAGCGTTCACCCACGTCCGCATTATCCAACAACCACTCGACAGGACGCTTGCCCCAGGCCGCCTGAGTTTCCTCGACCTCCGCCCCCTGCTCCGCGAGATGCATATGAATCGGTCCCTCAGTCGCAAGGGTCGGAAGCAGCGAAAGGGACTCGGGCGCGACAGCCCTCAGGCTGTGAGCTGCGACGCCAATTCGGGCGCCCGCCGGAAGTCGGCCCACAGCTTCCTTGGCGTCCTCGAAAAGTCTGGCGAAAAGGTCTAAGTCGGTGCCAAATCTAGACTGCCCGTCTTCCAATCCACGTTTGTCGCATCCGCCATACTGGTAGTGCACCGGCAACAGCGTCAGGCTGATCCCGGTTTGCGCCGCCGCCGCCACGATCCTATCCGACATCTCGGACAGGCGATCATAGGGCTGCCCGCCCCGTTGATGATGGAGATAGTGGAACTCGACGTTCGCCGAATATCCCGCCTCGAGCATCTCCATCTGGACAAAAGCCGCGATCGCTTCGACGTGCTCCGGTGTCAGACGGTCAAGAAAGCGGTACATCAGGCGACGCCAGGTCCAGAAGGTGTCCCTGGGATCGGGGCCGCGGCGCTCGGTCAATCCGGCCATCGCCCTTTGAAAGGCGTGGCTGTGGGCGTTCGCAGGGGAGGGCAACAGAATTCCGACCTGTTCGCCCTCTCGCGGACGGCCGGCCTCGACGGTTTCGACGGTTTCGATTTTGCCATCGTCAGCGATTTCGACCCGAACGTCCCGCTGCCACCCGGTTCCCGTAAGTGCCTGCTCAGCCCAAATGACCTGCATCGCATTGCCGTCTTGACACTAAAAATATGTGCATACATAATAATATTATCCGCAATCTAATCAAGTGGTATGTCGCCATGCTGCTGAGAAACTTGACCCTCGCCACGATGGAGGCGGACAAACCCTATGGTCTGATCGAGCAGGGTGCCGTCGTGATCGATGGTGAGGCCATTCTTTGGGCGGGCGCCGAAACGGAGCTTCCCGAAGCGTTTCGCGGATACCCCGGCACCGACCTTGAAGGCCGTCTCGTCACACCGGCTTTCCTGGACTGTCACACCCACATCGTTCATGGCGGCAACCGGGCGGGCGAGTTCGAGATGCTTCTGGAGGGCGTGACATACGAAGAGGTCGCCCGCGCCGGTGGCGGTATCGTTTCCACCGTCAAGGCGACGCGAGAGGCCGGGAAAGCTGAACTTCTGCGAAGCGCTTTGCCCCGGGTCGACGCCTTGATCGCCGAAGGCGTGTCGGTGATCGAAATGAAATCCGGCTATGGATTAGACCGGGACACCGAATTGGCGATGCTGCACACGGCCAAAGCAATTGAAGCCTCGCGCCCGGTGCGCGTCAGGACCAGCTTCCTTGGCGCCCATGCGATTCCGACCGAGTACAAGGACCGCCCGGAGGCTTATCTTGATGAGGTTTGTCTTCCGGCCCTCGAAGCGGCACACGAAGAGGGTCTGGTCGATGCCGTAGACGGTTTCTGTGAGGGCATCGCTTTTTCGCCCGACCAGATCGAACGCCTATTCGAAAAAGCCCGGGCGCTGGGAATTCGCGTGAAAATTCACGCCGAGCAATTGTCCAATCTCGGGGGCGCGCAATTGGCGGCCCGGTTCGACGCCCTGTCCGCCGATCATCTGGAATACGCCAGCGAGGCCGACGCCCAGGCGCTGGCGGCGGCCAATGTCGTCGCCGTGCTGTTGCCGGGAGCCTTCTATAATCTGCGCGAGACGCAGCTTCCGCCGCTCGAGGCCTTCCGCAGTCACGGTGTTCCGCTGGCCCTGGCGACGGACTGCAACCCGGGCTCTTCGCCTCTCACCTCATTGCTGCTGGTCATGAACATGGCCTGCACCCTGTTTCGCATGACACCGGAGGAGGCGCTTGCCGGGGTCACGCGCAACGCCGCACGTGCCCTCGGTCTGGACGACACCGGTGTCATTCGGGCCGGGTTGCGGGCGGACTTGGCCGTTTGGGACGTATCGCATCCTGCCGAGCTTGCTTACCGCATCGGTTTCAACCCCCTGCATGCACGCTATTTCGGTGGGCGATCATGACGCTCATCCTTCACCCTGGGACCGCCACACTCGGGCAGCTTGAGGCCCTTTGGCGTGGCCAGGAGGCGGTCTGCCTCGTGCCCTCCACACGCCCGACGATCGAGGCCGCGGCCGCTCTCGTGCAAAAAGCGGCGAAAGGCGATGAAGCCATCTACGGCGTCAACACGGGCGTCGGCAAACTTGCCAGCGTGAAGATTGCCGCCGCCGACACCACCACCCTGCAACGCAATCTGATCCTCTCCCATTGTTGTGGGGTCGGCGAAGCGCTCGATAGTCCGACCACCCGCTTGATGATGGCGCTGAAGCTTCTTTCTCTGGGCCGTGGGGCCTCCGGCGTGGCCTGGTCCACCGTCGCTCTCATCGAAGCGATGCTCGAAAAGGCCGTCATGCCCGTCATCCCGTCGCAGGGGTCGGTCGGTGCCTCCGGCGATCTCGCGCCTTTGGCACACATGGCCGCAGCGATGATCGGCGAAGGCAGGGCCGTCTTCGAAGGCGAAACGCTTCCCGCAACGGAGGCCTTGCGACGCGCCGGGTTGCAGCCCATCACACTGGGGCCCAAGGAAGGGCTCGCTCTGATCAACGGCACTCAGTTCTCCACCGCTTGCGCTCTGGTCGGGTTGTTTGACGCCTGGCGAAACGCTTCCGGATCCGTCCTGACATCGGCTCTCTCGACCGATGCCATCATGGGTTCGACGGCACCGCTCTTGGATGAAATACATACGCTACGCGGCCATGCGGGCCAGATCGCCGTCGCTCGTGCCATGCGATCACTGATGGCTGGCAGCGAAATTCGCGACAGTCACCGAACCGGCGACAGCCGCGTTCAGGACCCCTACTGCATTCGCTGTCAGCCCCAGGTAACCGGCATGGCGATGGAGCTGTTGCATTTCGCCGGCCGAACGCTGGAAGTCGAGGCGAACGCTGTCACCGATAACCCGCTGGTTCTGCTCGGGGAAGGCCGGATCGTCTCAGGAGGCAACTTCCACGCTGAACCCGTTGCCTTCGCGGCTGATCAAATCGCTTTGGCGCTGGCGGAGATCGGTGCCATCGCCCAACGCCGCGTGGCGCTGATGGTGGACCCGACGCTGAGCTTCGACCTGCCACCATTCCTGACCCCCGATCCGGGCTTGAACTCCGGTTTGATGGTCGCCGAAGTCACCACCGCCGCTTTGATGAGCGAGAACAAACATTTGGCCAATCCCTGCTCGACGGACAGCACGCCGACCTCGGCCAACCAGGAGGACCACGTGAGCATGGCCGCCCATGCCGCCCGCCGGTTGGAGCGGATGAACCGCAATCTAAACCTGATCCTTGGCGTCGAACTGATCTGCGCCGCCCAGGGTGTCGAGTTTCGCCAGCCGCTGACGACAAGCGAGACGTTGCAGCGGGTTCTTGCACAGGTTCGGCAAATCATCCCGGCGATTGGCCAGGATCGATATTTCGCTCCTGATCTCGAGGCAGCGTCCCGAATGATCGCGGAAGGAAAGCTCGTCGGTTCGGTTGATTTGCCGGAATATTTGAAGGGCGGGCAGGCATGAATCCCGTTGAGGTGGAATGTGGCGGAGGTCCGGTAATTCTTGGACTGCCGCATACGGGGACATTCGTCCCTAAGGATATTGCGGCTCGCTTGTCCCCGCGAGGGACTGAGTTGGCGGACACGGATTGGCATGTCGACAGGCTCTACAAGGGGCTGCTTCCCGACCTGACCACCGTTCGCGCCACCTTTCACCGCTACGTCATCGATGCCAATCGCGATCCTTCCGGGGCAAGTCTTTATCCCGGCCAGAACACCACCGGCCTCGTGCCCCAGACTGATTTTGACGACGATGCGATCTGGAGCGTGGCGCCGACAGCGGACGAGGTGGAGGTTCGACGGGCGGCATTCCATGCGCCTTACCACGAAGCCCTGAGAGAGGAAATCGAGCGGGTAAGAGGGAACCACGGCGTCGCCATCCTTTACGACTGCCATTCGATCCGTTCCCATATCCCGTTTCTCCTCGAGGGCGTCCTGCCTGATTTCAATATCGGAACAAATGGTGGCGTGACCTGTGCGCCGGGAATCGAAGCCGCGGTCACAGGTATTTGTGCCGCAGCATCGGGCTACAGCAGCGTTTTGAACGGACGCTTCAAAGGCGGCTGGACGACGCGCCACTATGGCCAGCCCGCCGCTGGCGTCCATGCCATCCAGATGGAACTGGCGCAGTCAACCTATCTGACTAGCGAAGCGGCGCCCTGGACCTACGACACCACGAAATCGGATCGGCTGCGCAACTTTCTCAGCGAAATCCTGAACACTTTGGCCGACCTGGCCCCAGCGCTTGGAGGCGCACGATGATCGATCCACGACACAATATTCGCGACGTCTATCCTGACACCGGCGCCGAAATCAAAGCGAAAAGCTGGCTGACGGAAGCGCCTCTC
>NZDS01000086.1 GCA_002690215.1 Rhodospirillaceae bacterium
TAGAAGACTAGAACAACGATTCGATGACCCGGCGGTTGACCGTGACGCCAAGCTCGCCGCGTAGTGCCGTCTCGAACTGCTGCATGATGTCGGCGGCGATGCCGCTGCGCAGTTGGTTGCCCAGATTGTCGAGGCCTTCTTTGTCGGCGCTCGGATCGGCGGCCTTGATTTCGACCAAGGTAGCCACGGCGTGGCCGTCGCCGGCCGTCGTCGGGGCCTCGACCGCGCCGCCCACCCGGGCGGCAAAGAGGGCAGTCAAAAGGCCACCCGAGACGGCGGCATCAGCGCCTGCCGCATCGCGGGCCAGGGCCTTGCTGCGCTTGACTTCCAGCCCGTGCGTCTTGGCCACGGCTTCGAGGCTCGCGCCCTGTTTGAGCTTGTCGACGATTTCCTTCGCCTGGCGCGCTGTCGCCTGCTGCTGTTGGCGCGCCCTCCAATCGTCGACGAGCCGTTGGCGAACGCTTTCGAGCGGCCTCAGTGCGGGCGCTACGATGTCGTCGACCCGAACCACGAAATAGCCGCCCGAGGGGATTTCCACCAATTCGCTTTCGCGGCCCTGCTCGGCCGCGAAGGCGGTCCCCAGAAAACCGGGATAGGAGGGCAGGGCTGTAATCGTGGCACCGGCCTGGTCGCGGCCATCGGGATCGACGCGCTCGAGCCGGCCGATTTCCAGGTTCAGGAGGTTGCCGGCCTCCTCGAGGCTGGCTCCGCCGGCCAGCTCGTCCTGCAGCCGGTTGGAGAGCTCGTAAGCATCATCGGTGGCGTCTTGCAGCGCCAACTCCTGGCGGATCCGGCTCTGCACCGCCTCGAAAGTTTGGGTGCCACCCTTTTCGACCTTGTTGACGCGGAAGATGTGCCAGCCGAGAGCACTCTTGAGCGGGGTGCTGACCTCGCCCTTTGCCACCACGAAGGCGGCTTCGGCAACCCCGGGCGGCAGGCCGTCGGCGGTGAGCATGCCGAGCTCGGTGGAATCGGGGATCAAGCTGCCGCCGGTGGCGGCCACGATCTCGAATTCGTCACCGCCCTTGAGCCGATCGTAGGCGGCTTTGGCCTTGATTTCGTCGTCGAACAGCATCTGCGAGAGATCGCGCCGCTCGGGGCGGGTGAATTCTCCCAGGCGCTGGTCGTAGTCCTCGCGCAGGCGTGATTCAGGGATCTCGACATCTCGCGACAGCGCCACCGGATCGAGCGTGAGGTAAACGAAGGTGCGGTATTCAGGAGCCGTGTAGCGGCTGGCGTTCTCCTTGTGGAGTGCCTCCAGCGCGGCCGTGTCGGGTGTCCCTTCGAGTTTGGCCTCAGCGTTCTTGAGCACGACCAAATCGGCGATGCGCTTTTCCGAACGATGGCGGTAGAGAACATCGACCAAACTTTGCGGCGACACCGCACCAACCTGGATGCTGGTGGTCACCTGTTCGCGCACCAGATCGCGCCGGGTGACGTGCTCGTAATACTCCTTGGTGAAGCCGTTGTTGCGCAACACGTCCTCGTATTGCACCGGGTCGAAACGGCCGAGTTCGTTCTGGAAGTTGCGATTACTGTGGATGTCGCGCACCAGCACGTCGTCGGAAACCGTTACGCCCAGGTCTTTAGCCAGTTGATCGAAAAGCGCCCGACCGACCATTTTCTGCAAAGTGAAATCGGGCAGGCCGAGCTGGCGCGCCTGGTCAACGCCGAGCTGGGTGCCGAGCTGGCTCGATACCCGGTTGATCTCACGCCGGTAGGCCTCGTTATATTCGTTGCGCAGGATTTCGATGTCGCCAACCACCGCCACCGTGGCGTCTGAAGGACCGCGGAAAATATCACCCACGCCCCAAACGGCGAAGCTGATTACCAAGAGGCCTAGCAGGCCCTTGACCAGCCAGGATCCGGTGCCTCTGCGAAGTGCGTCGAGCATGATTGACGATCGTCCTGTCTATGAAATCGGCCCGGCAATGACGCAGGGCGCGCCATAATAGGGGGGTGGCCCCTACCAGGCAACTTGCCCGGCGGCTGGCGTCCAAGGTCCAGTTTTGCTAAATCAACGCCAGTCCCATAGTTGCAAACAGAAAGCCCCGCCATGGCCCCTCGACCGCTCGTCGCCGGCAATTGGAAAATGAACGGAAGCCGCCAAAGCACCCGCGCGCTGGTGGCGGCGCTGAAGGAGGCGGCGACACAGCCGAGTCGGGCCGAGGTGCTGATCTGCCCGCCAACGCCATTGCTGGCTGAGGCGGCCGACGCGCTTGAAGGGGTCGGCATCGAACTCGGCGCCCAGGACTGTCACGCTGCGGCCGGCGGCGCCCACACTGGTGACGTGGCGGCTGAGATGCTGGCCGACCTGGGATGCTCCTACGTCATCGTCGGCCATTCGGAACGCCGCACCGACCACGGCGAAAGCGACACGGTCGTGCGAGCCAAGGCCGAGGCGGCGCACCGTGCCGACCTTTCTGCCATCGTCTGCCTGGGCGAAACCGAGGTCGAACGCGACGCCGACGAAACATTGGCCGTGGTCGGGCGCCAGTTGGCCGGCTCGTTGCCTGAAGGCGCCACTCCCGAAAACACCGTCGTGGCTTACGAACCGGTCTGGGCCATCGGCACCGGCCGCACGCCGAACGAAGGCGAAATCTCCGTCGTCCATCGCGAACTACGAGACCGACTGGTCGAGCGATTTGGAGACGCGGGAAGGGATTTTCGGCTGCTCTATGGCGGCTCGGTCAAGCCCGACAACGCCGTCGCCATAATGAAGCTCAGGAACGTAGACGGCGGCCTGATCGGCGGTGCCAGTCTCAAGGCCGAGGATTTTTGGCCTATTGTCGAGGCCTGTTGATGTTCAAAGTCTACGGCGATACCCGTTCGGGCAATTGCTACAAGGTGAAGCTCGCCCTGGAAATCCTGGGCCGGCCTTACGAATGGTGCTTCGTCGATACCCTGGAGGGCGAAAGCCGCAGCCGGGGTTTTCTGGCCATGAACCCCAATGGCCGGATTCCCTTGCTGGAGATAGAGCCGGGCGTTTACCTGCCCGAATCGAATGCCATTCTCTGGTACCTGGCCGAGGGCTCGCAATACGTACCGGATGAGCCATTGGCGAGGGCACGAGCGCTGCAGTGGATGTTCTTCGAGCAGTACAGCCACGAGCCCTACATCGCCACCGTTCGCTACTGGATCCACATGTTGGGCCAAGAAGAAGAACATGGCGCCGAGATCGAGCGCCGGCGGGGACCGGGCTATGCTGCTCTCGACGTCATGGAAGGCGAACTCTCGGTGCGGGAATTCTTCGCCGGAGCGTTCAGCGTTGCCGACATCGCGCTCTACGCCTATACCCATGTCGCCCACGAGGGTGGCTTCGATCTGGACAACTACCCCGCCATCCGGTCCTGGATTCAGCGCATCGAGGCCATTCCCGGCTATGTGCCGCTGGCCTGAGCGTTGCTGGCTACTTGCGACAATCGGTCCTAGCCTTGGGCCGAACGTCTGGTGTATAAGCGCGCAGCCTCGGCCCGGCCGAGTTATTGGGCATAGGATTCCATGGTAGCCGTTATCCTCGTCATTCATCTCCTGCTGGCCATCGCGCTGGTCATAACCGTGCTTTTGCAGCGCAGCGAGGGCGGCGCGCTGGGCATCGGTGGCGGCGGTGGAGGCGGCGGCCTGATGACCGGGCGCAGTGCCGCCAACCTGTTGACCCGAACCACTGCCATCCTGGCCGGCTGCTTCATGCTGACCAGCATTTTGCTGGCGGTACTGGCGGGTGGCAGGCAGGGGCCTAGCTCGATCATCGATCGCGAGGCAACTTCAGGCCAGCCGGCCCAGGAAGCACCGGCCCAGCCGGCTAAACCGGCCGGGCCCTCGGTGCCGATTTCACAGTGATCTCCAAATAAAGTCGAAGCGAGCGAGAAAAAATTCCCCGAGGCGGCCTTCAAGCCGCCTCTTTCGCTTGGGCTGAAGCAAAGAGTGTTATAGGGTGGCGGTCCATGACGCGGTACATCTTCATCACCGGCGGCGTGGTCTCCTCACTGGGAAAAGGTTTGGCATCGGCGGCCCTGGGTGCGCTGTTGCAGGCTCGCGGCTATAGCGTTCGACTGCGCAAGCTGGATCCCTACCTCAACGTCGATCCTGGCACCATGAACCCCTTCGAGCACGGCGAGGTCTACGTCACCGACGACGGCGCCGAAACCGATCTCGATTTGGGACACTACGAACGCTTCACCGGCGTGGCGGCGCGCCAAAGCGACAACGTCACCTCGGGCGGCATTTATCAGGCCATCATCAGCCGCGAACGTCGCGGCGACTATCTCGGCGGCACGGTGCAGGTCATTCCCCACGTCACCAATGCCATCAAGGATTTTATCCTGGCCGATGCCGAGGAACAGGAATTCGTGCTCTGCGAGATCGGCGGCACCGTCGGCGACATCGAGGGTCTGCCGTTCTTCGAGGCCATCCGCCAGCTCGGCAACGAGCTGGAGAGGGACCAGGCGGTCTTCGTGCACCTGACGTTGATCCCCTTCATCGGCTCGGCCGGCGAGCTCAAGACCAAACCGACGCAGCATTCGGTCAAGGAACTGCGTAGCATCGGCATCCAGCCCGACGTGCTGCTTTGCCGCTGCGACCGCCCGTTTCCCGACAAGGAACGGCGCAAGATAGCGCTCTATTGCAACGTGCGTGAGGAAGCCGTAATTCCGGCCCTCGACGTGGCTTCGATTTACGAGGTGCCGCTGCGCTATCATGAACAGGGCATGGATGAACAAGTCCTGCGTTGCTTCGGAATCAAGGATCCGCCGGCCCCGGATCTTTCCACCTGGCAGGACATCCAGCCGCGCATCGAAACACCTGAAGGCGAGGTCAAGATCGCCGTGGTGGGCAAGTACACCGGACTCAAGGACGCTTACAAATCGCTCGACGAAGCGCTGGGCCACGGCGGAATCGCCAATAACGTGCGCGTCGGCGTCGAATGGATCGAGTCCGAGACCTTCGAGCAAGAGGGCACGCTGCACCATCTCGAGGGCGTAAACGGCATTCTGGTGCCCGGCGGCTTCGGCGAACGCGGTGCCGAAGGCAAGATCTCGGCCGTGCGGCTGGCCCGCGAACGCCGCATCCCCTATTTCGGCATTTGCTTCGGCATGCAGATGGCGGTGATCGAGGCGGCCCGCAACATGGCCGGCATCAAGGGCGCCAACTCCACCGAGTTCGGACCCTGCGACGAGCCCGTAGTCGGACTGATGACCGAATGGGAGCACGAGGGCTGGATCGAGCGCCGCGACGAGGGCGGCGACATGGGCGGTACCATGCGGCTCGGCGCCTACGATTGCCTGGTCAATCCCGGCAGCGGCGTGCACCAGATCTATGGCAGTGACAAGATCAGCGAGCGCCATCGCCACCGCTACGAGGTCAACTTCCGCTACGAGAACAAGCTGGCCGAAGCCGGTCTGGTCTTCTCCGGCCGCTCGCCGGATGGCCTGCTGCCCGAGATTCTAGAGATACCGGATCATCCCTGGTTCTTCGGCGTGCAGTTCCACCCCGAGCTCAAATCCAAGCCCTTCGATCCGCACCCGCTGTTCGCCTCGTTCATCAAGGCGGCGGTGGATCAGTCGCGGCTGGTTTGAGGCAAGACCAAATGGCGCCCCAAGAGGTCAGGCTGGGAGACCTCGCCATCGCCAACCACTTGCCGCTGGTGTTGATCGCCGGACCTTGCGCCATGGAAAGCCGCCAGCACGCCTTCGACATGGCGGGATCGTTGCAGGAACTGGCGGCCGGACTGGACATCGGCCTGATCTACAAGACCTCGTTCGACAAGGCCAACCGGACCGGCGGCTCGAGTCCCCGGGGCCCGGGATTGGAAGCTGCGCTGGGCGTTTTCGAGGCTTTGCGTGACGAGCTTGGCTGCCTCTTGCTGACCGACGTGCACGAAGTTGGCCAGTGTGCCGAGGTGGCCGCTGTCGTCGATGTGCTGCAGATTCCCGCCTTCCTCTGCCGCCAGACCGATCTGCTGCGCGCCGCTGCGGCCACCGGCCGCGCCGTCAACGTCAAGAAGGGCCAGTTCCTGGCGCCCTGGGACATGCATCACGTGGCCGAAAAGGTGGCCCANGCCGGCANCGGCGGCGTNCTNCTGACCGANCGCGGNGCNAGCTTNGGNTACAACNCCCTGGTCAGCGACATGCGNNCGCTNCCGNTGCTGGCGGANACCGGNNATCCCGTCATCTTCGANGCCACCCANTCGGTGCAGCAGCCCGGCGGCNTGGGCGGCGCCAGCGGCGGCGANNGGCGCTTCGTGCCGGTGCTGGCCCGGGCCGCCGTGGCAGTAGGTGTGGCCGGCGTCTTCATAGAAACCCACCAGGATCCAGACAGCGCGCCTTCCGACGGCCCCAACATGGTGCCGTTGGCTGAACTCGGCGGCTTGGTCGAGCGACTCCTGGCCTTCGACCGCCTGGCCAAGGCCTAAGGTTCTCCCAAAAAGCGAGGAAAAATGACCGCTATCGTCGACATCACGGGCCGCGAGATACTTGATTCCCGGGGCAATCCCACGGTCGAGGTGGACGTTCTGCTGGAAACCGGCGCCTTCGGACGAGCCGCCGTGCCGTCCGGCGCCTCGACCGGTGTCCACGAGGCCCACGAATTGCGCGACGGCGGCGAACGCTACGGCGGTAAGGGAGTGGAAAACGCCGTCGCTGCGGTCAACGGCGAGATCTTCGATACCCTGGCCGGCTTCGATGCCGAAGACCAAGTTGCGCTCGACGACATCATGATCGGGCTAGACGGCACCGCCAACAAGTCGCGCTTGGGCGCCAACGCCATTCTCGGCGTCAGCCTGGCTGCGGCCAAAGCGGCGGCTGCCGAATCGGGCTTGGCCTTGCATGCCTACATCGGCGGCGTCATGGCCTGTACGCTGCCGGTGCCGATGATGAATATCGTCAACGGCGGAGCCCACGCCGACAACCCCATCGACTTCCAGGAATTCATGGTGGTGCCCGTGGGTGCCGACAGCATTGCCACCGCAGTGCGCATGGGCGCAGAAATCTTCCAGGCCCTGAAAAAGGGCCTCAGCGAGGCCGGTCACAACACCAATGTCGGCGACGAGGGCGGCTTTGCCCCGGCCTTGGCCAGCACCGACGAGGCGCTGAGTTTCGTCATGCGGGCCATCGAGACGGCCGGCTACCGGCCCGGCGACGACGTCCACCTGGCCCTCGACGTGGCGGCCAGCGAATTCTACAAGGACGGCAAGTACGAGCTGGCCGGCGAAGGCCGCAGCCTCGCGGCCGGCGAATTGGTGGCGGTCTACGAGAAATTGGTGACCGACTATCCCATCTTCTCCATCGAGGACGGATTCGCTGAAGACGACTGGGCCGGTTGGGCCGAGCAGACGGCTGCGCAAGGCGAGAGCATCCAGCTCGTTGGCGACGACTTGTTTGTCACCAACAGCGTACGCCTGCAGCGCGGCATCGACGAAGGCGTCGCCAATGCAATCCTCATCAAGGTCAACCAGATCGGCACCTTGAGCGAGACCCTGGCGGCCGTCGAAAGGGCTCACAAGGCAGGCTACCGGGCGGTCATGTCGCACCGCTCTGGCGAGACCGAGGATTCGACCATCGCCGATCTGGCGGTGGCCACCGGCTGCGGCCAAATCAAGACCGGATCTTTGTCGCGCTCGGACCGCATAGCCAAATACAACCAGCTCATTCGCATCGAGGAAATGCTTGGGTCGGCCGCAACCTACGCCGGTCGGAGCATCCTGAAAGGCCCTTAAAAGTCGACCCAACGGTGATTCAGCCAGACAACAGAGTCTCCTAACCGCAAGACTCTATTGCATTTTTTTCTTGACCTTGACGATTCGCCTGTGATTCGATCCGACCATGGGCATGACTTCCGAGCTCCGCCGCGGGGCCAAGTTCGCTGCACTGCCGCTGCTGGCAGTGGCCTGCATTGCCTATTTCGGCTATCACGCCGTCGAAGGTGACCGCGGTCTGGTGGCCTGGTTGCGGCTCGGTCAGCAGGTGCAGAAGATCGAAACCCGCATCGAGGTCAACAAAGCCGAGATCGATCGCCTGGAGCGCCGCGTCGCGCTTTTGAAGCCCAAAGGGCTTGACCGCGATATGCTGGACGAGCGGGCGCGGGCGGTGCTCGGTTTGGCGCATCCCGACGAAATTACCATCATCGTTCGGCCAAACTAGCCTTCAGCATACTTAACTGAAAATAAGTTAATTCGTGTTTTATCACGAATTTTCAGTGGCTTATCACGAAAATGTTAGTGCCAAAAAGAGTTCCGGTGCGGCCATGCCCCGGGTAAGATGAGCCCGCGCCGCGGCCTGAGGGCCAACCGGGAGGAAATATGGCGAAAACCCAAAGAACGAGCCAAGGCAAGGCCCAGGCAAGCGGTAAATCGCGGACCGGCCGTAAAGCCCGGATCAAGAAAGCACCGCCGCCGGCCGTCGCCAGCAGCCAGGATTTGTTGCGCCATTATCGCGACATGCTGCTGATCAGGCGTTTCGAGGAAAAGGCCGGCCAGCTATACGGCATGGGCCTGATCGGCGGCTTCTGTCATCTCTACATCGGCCAGGAGGCGGTGGTGGTGGGACTGGCCGAAGCCAAGCAAGAGGGCGATTCGTTCATCACCACATACCGCGACCACGGCCACATGCTGGCATCCGGCATGGCACCGCGCGGTGTCATGGCCGAGCTGACCGGGCGGCGCGGAGGTTACGCCAAAGGCAAAGGCGGCTCGATGCACATGTTTTCCCGCGAAAAGAACTTTTTCGGCGGGCACGGCATCGTCGGTGCTTCGGTGCCGTTGGGCACGGGTCTGGCATTCGCCGAACAGTATCGCGGCAGCGAAAACGTGGCGTTGACCTTTTTCGGCGACGGCGCTGCCAACCAGGGCCAAGTCTACGAAGCTCTCAATATGGCTGCGCTATGGAAGCTGCCGGTGCTCTACGTCATCGAGAACAACCAGTACGCCATGGGTACCGCGGTTTCACGGGCTTCGGCCCAGACCGAACTTTCCCTCCGTGGCGACAGCTTCGGCATTCCAGGCATGCAGGTCGACGGCATGGACGTATTGGCCGTCAAGGCAGCCGGCGAGGAGGCCCTGGCGTACTGCCGAACCGGCAAGGGACCGCTGGTCATGGAGGTCATGACCTATCGCTATCGCGGCCATTCGATGTCGGATCCGGCCAAGTACCGCACCCGCGAAGAGGTACAGAAAGTGCGTCAAGAGCGTGACCCCATCGATCACGCGCGCGACCTGCTGCTGGCCGCCGGCGAGGTCAGCGAAGCCGACCTCAAAGAGATCGACCGCGAGGTCAAGGGTGTGGTCTCAGATGCCGCCGAGTTCGCCCAGCAAAGCCCCGAACCCGAGCCGGACGAGCTTCATCGCGACGTCCTGATCGCAGTCTGAGTAGCGCCCATGGCCCAACCCATCCTCATGCCGGCGCTCTCGCCCACCATGACCGAAGGCAATATCGCGCGCTGGCTCAAGAATGAGGGCGACCCGGTGGCGGCCGGCGACGCCATCGCTGAGATCGAGACCGACAAAGCGACCATGGAACTGGAAGTGGCCGAAGACGGTGTGCTGGGCCGCATCGTGCTGGCCGCCGGCAGCGAGGGTGTGGCCGTCAACACGGTCATCGCGGTGCTGCTGGAGGACGGCGAGGATGCAGGTGCTATCGAGGCCGTGCTCGGCGCGCCGCAACCGGCAGTGACGGCGTCGCCGCCACCACTCCCCGAACCAGCCCCGCCGCCAGTGGTTGCCGCACCCCAACCCGTGGCGTCGCCGGCACCGGCGCCAACCCCTGCGCCAGCGGAAATCGACACCGACCCCGGGGGCCCCACCGTCACCCTGACAGTGCGCGAGGCCTTGCGCGATGCCATGTCCGAGGAAATGCGGCGCGACGACACGGTTTTCCTGATGGGCGAGGAGGTGGCGCAATATCAGGGTGCCTACAAAGTCAGCCAGGGCCTGCTGGAGGAGTTCGGCGCCCGGCGCGTAATTGACACGCCGATCACCGAGCACGGCTTTGCCGGCATCGGAGTTGGCGCCGCCTACCAGGGGCTAAGGCCGATCGTCGAGTTCATGACCTTCAATTTCGCCATGCAGGCCATCGACCACATCATCAATTCAGCGGCCAAGACGCTTTACATGTCCGGTGGCCAGATGCCGTGCCCCATCGTCTTCCGCGGTCCCAACGGGCCGGCCGCCCGGGTCGCCGCCCAGCATTCCCAGTGCTACGCCAGTTGGTACGCGCACTGCCCCGGCCTCAAGGTGGTGGCGCCCCATTCGGCAGCCGATGCCAAGGGTTTGTTGAAATCAGCCATCCGCGATCCCAACCCGGTGATCTTCCTGGAGAACGAAATCCTCTACGGCCGCAGCTTCGAGGTTCCCGAGAGCCCTGGCGACGGCGATGGCGGCACCATCCCCTTGGGCCAGGCACGCATTGTCCGGCCGGGCCGCGACCTCACCATCGTGGCCTTCTCGATCTCGGTCGACCACGCCCTGGCAGCAGCCGAGGCGTTGGCCGGCGAGGGCATCGAGGCCGAGGTCATCGATCTGCGCACCATCAGGCCCTTGGATCTCGATACCGTGGCCGCCTCGGTGCGCAAGACCAACCGGGCCGTGACTGTGGAAGAGGGCTGGCCGACATGTGGCGTCGGCAGTGAGCTCTCGGCGCTGTTGATGGAGCATTGCTTCGATGACCTCGATGCACCGGTGCTGCGGGTCAGCGGCGTCGACGTGCCCATGCCCTATGCCGCCAATCTCGAACAACTGGCGCTGCCGCAACCCGAGCAAGTGGTCGCGGCCGCCCGAACCGTTTGCTATCGCTAGGCTTCCTGGCGCAGGAGAACCATATGCCTCTGACTATCACCATGCCGGCGCTTTCGCCCACCATGACCGAGGGCCGGATCGCGCGCTGGCTGGTCAAGGAAGGCGACAGCGTGGCGCCCGGCGACGTCCTCGCCGAAATCGAGACCGACAAGGCGACCATGGAACTGGAGGCCGACGAGGAGGGCGTGGTCGGTTCCATCATGGTAGCCGAGGGCGGCGATGCCGTACCCGTCAACACCCCCATCGCCACCATTTTGGCTGACGGTGAGGATGCGGCACCCCCGGAAGCGGCCCCAGTGACAGCCCCAGAACAAGAATCATCGCCGCAGCCTCCAGTACCGGAAACCCCCACGCCTGCTGCGCCGGCGGCACCGGCGGCACCTGCGCCCGCCAGCACTGGCGGCCGCGTCGTAGCCAGCCCGGTGGCCCGGCGCCTGGCTAAGGAGAAGGGTCTCGAACTGTCGGCCATTCAAGGCAGCGGTCCCGGCGGCCGAATTGTCAAAGAGGACGTAGAGGCGGCATCAATGGCACCGGTGGCGGCACCTGTCGCAGCCCCGCCGCCAGTTGTTGCAACGGAGCCAAAAGCTTCGCCGCTGGCCGGACGCATGGCAGCCCAGGCCGGCATCGACCTGGCGACGTTGGCGGGCAGCGGTGCCGACGGCAAGATCGTCAAGGCCGATATCGACGCGGCACTCGGTGCCGGGGCCGAAATTCCGCCGGCCCCCGTGGCTCCAACAGCGTCTCCGGCTCCGGCAACCGTGGCCCCCGCGGCAGGCGACACCGAGATTCCCCTCAGCCTAATGCGCAAGACCATCGCCCGGCGGCTGACGGAATCGAAGCAGACGGTGCCGCACTTCTATCAGCTCGTGGAATGCGACATCGAGCGTCTGAACGGCCTGCTGGAAGAGCTCAACAACCGTGACGGCGCCGACTACAAACTCACCATCAACGATTTCCTGGTGCGCGCCCTGGCGCTGGCGCTCAAGGCTTTCCCCGACGTCAATACAAGTTGGGGCGAGACGGTGCTGCTGCAGCACAACTCGGTCGACGTGGCCGTGGCGGTGGCTACCGAGGGCGGCCTGATCACGCCGATCGTGCGCCAAGCCGACCATAAGGGTTTGGCCGAGATCTCTGCTACGGTCAGGGAACTGGCCGGCCGGGCTCGTCAAGGCAAGTTGATGCCCGAGGAATACCAGGGCGGCAGCTTCACCATCTCCAACCTCGGCATGTTCGGCATTACTGAGTTTTCGGCCATCATCAATCCGCCGCAATCGGGCATCGTGGCGGTCGGCGTCGGCGAACAACGGCCCTTGGTGCGGGACGGTGCCCTGGCCATCGCCACCCTGATGACCTGCACGTTTTCTTTCGACCACCGCGTCGTCGACGGCGTGTTGGGTGCCCATTTCGTCAATGCCTTCAAGGGCTTCGTCGAAGATCCCTTGAGCATGCTGCTGTAGGACCGGGAGGGACGGGGATGACCGAATCCTATGACCTGGTCGTACTGGGCGGCGGACCGGGCGGTTACGTAGCTGCCATCCGGGCCGCCCAGTTGGGCATGAAGACGGCGCTGGTGGAGGCCCGGGAACTCGGTGGCGTCTGCCTCAATTGGGGCTGCATCCCGACCAAAACGCTATTGCGCGCTGCCGAGATCCACCATCTTGGCAGCCGTCTCGAGGAATTCGGCCTCAGCGGTAGCGTCGGTTTCGATCTCGACAAGGTGGTGGCCCGCAGCCGCGCCGTGGCAGCCCAGCTTTCGCAGGGCGTCCAGTACCTGCTGAAGAAGAACAAGGTGACGGTGATTGCCGGCCGCGGTCGTCTCGCCGGTGCCGGCCGGCTGCTGGTCGAGAGTGAGGGAAGCGAGAGCGAGATCGCCGCCCCGCACATCATCCTGGCCACCGGTGCCCGCCCCCGTGATCTGCCGGGCATGGCCTTTGACGGCAAGCTCATCTGGAGCTATCGCGAGGCCATGATTCCGGATCGCCTGCCCAAATCGCTGTTAGTGGTCGGCTCGGGCGCTATCGGCATCGAATTCGCGAGCTTCTACCACGAACTTGGCACGCAAGTGACGGTGCTCGAGATGCTCGACCGAGTGCTGCCGGTGGAGGACGAGGAAATTTCGGGATTGTTACAAAAAGCCCTGGAGAAGCAGGGCATGTCGATCCATACGGGCGCCAGCCTGGAGGGCCTGACGACCGCCAATGACGGCGTCGTGGCGCGCTACAAAAACGCTGATGGCGGCCTTGTAGAAAGCGAATTCGAGCGTTGCATCATGGCCGTCGGCATCACCGGCAATGTCGAAAACATCGGCCTCGAGGAAGCCGGCGTAACCGTCGACCGCGGCCACGTGGTCATCGACCAATGGTGCCAGACCGGGGTTTCCGGCGTCTACGCCATCGGCGACCTGGTGGGGCCGCCCTGGCTGGCCCACAAGGCGAGCCACGAGGGCGTGCTCTGTGTCGAAAAGATCGCCGGCGTCGACGGCGTTCATCCGCTGATCACCGGCAACATACCGGGCTGCACCTACTGCCGGCCCCAGGTCGCCAGTGTCGGCTTGAGCGAGGCCGCCGCCCGTGCCGCCGGCCACGAGGTTAGGGTCGGCCGCTTCCCGTTCGTCGGCAACGGCAAGGCCATCGCGTTGGGTGAGCCGGAAGGCCTGATCAAGACAGTCTTCGATGCCACCACGGGCGAGCTGCTGGGGGCCCACATGATCGGCGCCGAGGTTACCGAGATGATTCAAGGCTTCGTCGTGGCCAAGACTATGGAGACCACCGAGGCGGAACTGATGGCCAGCATCTTCCCCCACCCGACAATCTCGGAAGCCATGCACGAATCGGTGCTTGACGCCTTCGACCGGGCGCTACATTTCTAGGAGACTAGCGACCTCGGGTACCAACATGACTAATTCCTCGCTGGCAGCAGCCAAACCCCGCATGCCGCGTAAGCCCGACTGGATCCGGGTGCGGGCACCGACCTCGGCAGCCTATGGCGATACCCGTCGCCTGATGCGCCGGCTCGGCCTCAATACGGTTTGCGAGGAGGCGGCCTGCCCCAACATCGGAGAATGCTGGCAACGGCGCCACACTACGGTGATGATCCTGGGCGACATCTGTACCCGGGCCTGTGCCTTTTGCAATGTCGCCACGGGTAAGCCACGGCCGCTAGACGCCGAGGAACCGGCGCATTTGGCCGAGGCGGTGGCGGAACTCGACCTCCGCCACGTCGTCATTACCTCGGTCGACCGCGATGACCTAGAAGACGGCGGGGCAGGGCAGTTCGTGGCCTGCATCGAAGCTATACGGGCGCGGGCGCCGCAAACCACCATCGAAGTGCTGACACCCGATTTCCTGCGCAAGGCAGGCGCCATGGAGGCAGTCGTGGCAGCCCGACCCGATGTCTTCAACCATAACCTTGAAACGGTGCCGCGCCTCTATCCCGGAATTCGGCCCGGCGCACGCTACTTCCATTCGCTCAGGCTGCTTGACCGGGTAAAGGAGAACGATCCGGATATGTTCACCAAATCCGGCATTATGGTGGGGCTCGGAGAGAGCCGTAGCGAGGTTCACCAGGTTATGGACGACATGCGCAGTGCCGGTGTCGACTTCATCACCATTGGCCAGTACCTGCAGCCGACGCAGCATCATGCGCCTGTGCTCGATTTCGTCACTCCCGAGGAATTCGCCGACTACCAACGCGCAGCCTTGGGGAAGGGATTCTTGTTAGTTTCGGCGACGCCGTTGACGCGCTCGTCCTATCACGCCGACGACGATTTCCAGTCGTTGCGCGAAGCGCGCGCCGCGCAGCCCCGGTATGCCGACCCACGCTGAGAAACGCACCCTTCCTCACACGCCCGAGCAGCTTTTCGAGCTGGTAGCAGGGATCGACCGCTATCCCGAGTTCCTGCCCTGGTGCACCAGCGCCCGCATCACCAAGCGGGAAGACAATTTGCTGCATGCCGACATTACCGTCGGCTTCAAAGTGTTTCGCGAAAAATTTACCTCACGGGTGACGCTCGATCGACCCCATCGCGTCGACGTCAAGTATCTGAGCGGACCCTTTCGTTACCTGAAAAACCATTGGATATTCCACCCCGAGCCCGATGGCCACTGCACCATCGAGTTCTTCATCGATTTCGAGTTCCGTTCGCGGCTGTTGCAACGCCTGATCGGGGCGCTTTTCAACGAAGCCGTAAAGCACATGGTGCGGGCGTTCGAGATCCGGGCCGGACGGCTCTATGGCACCAAGCCGCAACTCACAGCAAAACGCCGCCGACTTAGGCGGCGCTCTCGTTCATAGCCAGCGAGGCGTAAATGGCAGCCACCACGGCCGAATTGTAGGCGCCGTGAATGCCGACCGGTGCCCATAGCGAGCCACTGCGTTCATAAGCCAGGGCGAAGACCGCACCCAAAACAGCCACCAGCAGCATCATCGGCAGCGGATAGTAAAAATGGCTGAGGCCGAACACCAGTGCGCTAGCCGGGATGGCGATGGCCGGCCGCCAACGCCCGCGCATCCAGCCGTAGAGCACACCGCGGAAGAAAATCTCTTCGCAAAACGGCGTGGCGATACCGACCAGCAGCAACATGCCGACGAGGCCCGACCAGGAAAAGCCTTGGGGCGCCACGATGTGAGCCACCAGGCCGCTGACCGAAAGGCCGAGCAACCGTTCCACCCCCTCCATAACGGCCACCAAGACGACGCCGACAAGAACGGCCGCGACGAGCTGGCGCCGGGTCAACGGCCGCAGGCCCAGGTCGGACCAAGCGAAACCCTTGCGTAACTGCAAAACCAGATATACCGCGGCGAAGATGGCCGTGACTTGGACGCTGAAAATCAACAGCATGTGGCCCAGCGACAGTCCCTGCAGCCTGCCCATATCCGGCACCGTCATGGCGATAACCGTGCTGACAACGAATATGCCGATGGCCAGGAATATGATGATGGCCGCGGTGACCAAGAGCACGTCATAGCCATTGATGCGGCAGTCCGATGGATTGCAGGGTGAAACCGTTCGTTCGTTCGATTTCTCGCTCAAATTTCCCGTCATTGGCGTGATTCGCCAGACACCATTGCGTGCTGCGTTTCCAACAACATGTCCAGGGCTGTGCGGACTGTTTCCATGCGTACGTTCGTACGGCCGACATCGCCAAATTCGCAGCGCTGGTGCTGTGTCTCGACGCCGGCGCCGGCGGCGGCCATGTGAACCAGCCCGACCGGTTTGCCCGGGCCGCCGCCGCCGGGGCCGGCGATGCCGGTGACGGCAACGCTCAGACTGGCCGCGGCACGTTCACGGGCGCCCTCGGCCATGGCTCGGGCCACCGCCTCGTCGACGGCGCCGCGGCTCGCCAACAGCTCGTGATCAACTCCCAGGAAGTTTTCTTTGGCACTGTTGGCGTAGACCACGAAGCCACCAATAACCACCGCGGAGGAGCCGGCGATCTCGGTCAGTGCGCCGCCGATCAGACCGCCGGTGCAGGATTCGGCGACCACCAGGGTGTGGCGGGCCTGACGGCAAGCCTCGAGTAAACGCTCAGCCCGGTCGATAATGTCTTGAGCAAACATACCTTCAATTCCACCCATGTTTTCATACCCAATTCACGGCCAAAACCAAAATAGCCATGGCAAAGGCCGCCGCCGCCACGTCGTCGATCATTATGCCGAGCGCCCCCGGCACCCGCCGCTCGAGCCAACTGATGGGCCAGGGCTTGAGAATGTCGAACAACCGGAACAATGCGAAGCCCAGGGCATACCACGCGATCTCCCGGGGCGCTACTACAAGGGTCAGCCATTGTCCGGACACCTCGTCGATGACCACGGGGGAGGGATCGGGGTCGGAATCGGGGCCGGCGGCGACATAGACGCCGCTAGCCCAGCAACCCACCAAAAAAGCCAGCAGCGCCGCCCCGGCCAGCCCTACCGGGCCCAGCCAGCCCTGCAGCAACCAGGCCAGCGGCAACGCTGCCAGCGAGCCCCAGGTGCCGGGCCAGCCCGGCAAGCGGCCCGAGCCCAGTCCAGTGGCGATCAGCACCGCCGGATGGAAGGGCCCGATGCCAGGTGGAAGGGGAGACAAGATCACGGCAACATTATCCGGGCAGGCGCACCGTCGCTGTGGCCTGCACGGCAATACCTTCGCCACGGCCGGTGAATCCCAGGCCTTCGCTGGTGGTGCCTTTGACGGCGATGCGGCCGGGTTCCAATTCGAGGAGTTCCGCCAGCCTGGCCCGCATGGCCTCTCGCTGGGGAGCGATCTTGGGCTGCTGGCAAACGATGGTCAGGTCGACGTGGGCCAGGCGGCCGCCGCGGGCTGCCAGGCGGGCCATGGCAAAGCGCACGAAAGTGGCCGAATCCGCACCCTGCCAGCGCTCCTCGCCGGGTGGAAAGTGGCTGCCGATGTCACCCTCGGCGAGAGCCGAGAGCAAGGCGTCGGTGAGGGCATGCAGAGCCACGTCGGCATCGGAATGCCCGACCAGGCCGCGCTCATGGGGCAGCGCCAAGCCGCACAGCATGACATGGTCGCCGGGCCCGAAGCGGTGAACGTCGAAGCCCGAGCCGACCCGGACGTCTCCGAGGCGGCTATCGAAGAGGCGCCGGGCGCGCTCCATGTCATCGGTCGTGGTGACCTTGAAGTTGTCTTCGTCGCCCACCACCAGTTCCACGGTCAGGCCAGCCGCCTCGGCCACGGCGGCGTCGTCGGTGAAATCCGGGCCGGCCGATTGCGCGGCCGCGCGGTGGGCGGCGAGGATCTCGGCATAGGCGAACCCCTGTGGCGTCTGGGCCCGCCACAGGCCAGCCCGATCCACTGTGGCGGCGATGGTATGGGTTGCTGCCGCCTGGCGCTTCAGGGTGTCGGCCAGCGCCACCGCGGCGACGGCGCCAGGCCCCTGATTCAGGGCGGCCAACACCCGGTCAATCATTTCGGCTGACACGAAGGGTCGGGCGGCATCGTGGATCAGCACCCGATCAGGAGCCAAGTCTTCCAGGCTTTCGAGGCCCAGTCGCACAGACTCCTGACGTTCGGCGCCGCCGATCACCGGTTCCAGCAGGTCAAGCCCGGACACGGCGGCCCGATAGGTTTGTTCGTCGTTGGCCGAAATGACAACACGGACCGGACCCACGGCTTCATGTTTGGCAAAGGCAGAGACGCTGTGGGTCAGCAGGGCGCACCCGCCGAGTTCCAGATATTGTTTGGCCAAGGAACCGCCGAGGCGCTGGCCTCGCCCGGCCGCCATGATCAACGCCGCAGTCGTCATGGCCGCACACTATCCCGCATTTTTCACCTGGTCACCCCGTCACGAAATCTTGAAGGCTTGTGAATTTATCCGGACCAGCGAGACTCCAATATCGATCTCAAGGCATCACGTGGGGCAGGAGGCATCAGGGAGGGCAGAATAGTGCGAATCTGGATGGCAACGCTGGTATCGCTATTGGCGGCAGCGGCAGGGACCGCTGAAGCAGAGGTTAAGAATCCTCTCAATCCCACGACTGGAGGCCACTTCGAGGTCGTCGACCCAGCCGAGAAGCTGGGCCCTGACAAGGCTGAAGCGATCTATCACCGCATGCTCAAGCGCCTGCGGGCGGCTTATGCGCTTTCGGGCGAGCGTACCGCCGGCGCCTACGCCCGCTGGCAGCGCTTCAATCTGGCACCTTACGAATCCGAACAGCATGGCGGGCGTTACCTCAACAACTACGGTAATACGGCTTCCCGCGCTTATGGTCGCTTCGAGTCGGCCGGCATATTGCCGCCCGGTGCCATCATCGCCAAGGATAGTTTCTCGGTTAACAAGGACGGCCAGGTCATGCCGGGACCGCTTTTCATCATGGAAAAGATGGCGCCGGGCTTCGACGCAAAGAGCGGCGACTGGCGCTACAGCCAGATCATGCCCGACGGCTCCATTCTTGGCATCAGCAAGGGTCCTGGTGGTGAGAACATGGAATTTTGCGCCGATTGCCACGCCCGGGTAACCCGTCAGGACCACCTCTTTTTCCTGCCCCAGGATTACCGCGCCAAATCTCGTCAGTAGGTCGATTGGCACGAATATTTGGATATTTGGGCGCGATTTGACGCCAAATAAGCGATTCCCGCCATTGCATCGGTGCCCCGGCCAGCGTATTTTCTGCCCAATTCTTAGGCACTTGAGGGCGTTGCCCAGGCAATGAGCGAAATAGGCCATCTGGCCCCCATCGATGTCGGCCCCGTGCGCATCGCGGAACCGGTGATGCTGGCACCGATGTCAGGCATCAGCGATTTGCCTTTTCGGCGCCTGGTCAAGCGCCAGGGCGCCGGCCTTGTTGTCTCGGAAATGATTGCCAGCCAGGCTCTAGTGCGAAATTCGCGCAAAACCCTTCGCATGCTAAGCAGTTGCGCCGAGGAGTTTCCCATGGCCGTGCAATTGGCCGGTTGTGAGCCCACGGTGATGGCCGAGGCGGCCCGCTTCAACGCCGATCGCGGCGCCGCCATCATTGATATCAACATGGGCTGCCCGGTGAAGAAAGTGGTGCGCGGCGAGGCCGGCTCGGCGCTGATGCGCGACCCGGCGCTGGCCGGACGCATCATTGCCGCTGTGGTGGCGGCGGTCGAGCTGCCGGTGACCCTGAAGATACGCACCGGCTGGGACGAAAACAGCCGCAATGCCCCGGAACTGGCGCGCATTGCCGAAGATCTCGGCGTGCGCATGGTGGTGGTTCACGGCCGCACGCGTCAGCAAATGTTCAGCGGCAGCGCTGATTGGCGTTTCATTTCCCAGGTCAAGAAGGCGGTGACCATCCCTGTTATCGCCAACGGCGACGTGCGCAGTTTCGACGATGCCCGTGATATTCTCAGGCAATCCGGCGCCGATGGCCTGATGATCGGCCGTGGTTGCTATGGCAAACCCTGGCTGCCGGCACATATCGGGCACTTTCTGCGCACCGGAAAGCGCTCGGCGCCACCGCCGCTGACTGAGCAGCGGGCCATCCTGCTGGAGCATTTCGAGGCCGTACTGGAGCATTACGGCGACGACATCGGTGTGCGTACGGCGCGCAAACACATCGGCTGGTACACCAAGGGCCTACCGGGCTCGGCGGCCTTTCGTGCCGAAGTCAACGGCCGCGCCGACAGCGCTACCGTGCGCCGCCTGATCAGCGACTATTTCGGTCGCCTGCTGGATCGCCGGGCAGTATGAGCGAGGCTCTCAGTGAATCCCTGGACGAAACCCAGGACAATATCCAGGAGGCGCCCGAACTGGGCGCCGAAGCTATCGTCAACGCCATGCCTCAGGCGGTGCTGGCGGTGGCCGCCGACGATCGCATTCGTTTCGTCAACCAGGCCGCCGAGCATTTTTTCGCGGCCGGCCGGGCAACGCTCTGCAACCGCGGTATCGGCGACCTCTTCGCCTTCGATAGCCCCGTGGTGACGCTCATTTCCCAAGTCCGCGAGCGCGGCCTCAGCGTCGTCGAGTACGGCTTGGATTTGAGCCTGCCGCGTCTCGGCACCCGGCCCGTCGACGTACAAATGCAACCGTTGGCCGAAGATCCGGATACGGTGCTGATCGCCATCCAGGAGCGCACCATCGCGCAAACCATGGACCGCCAACTCAACCACCGCGGCGCGGCGCGTTCGATTATCGCCATGGCGGCAGTGCTGGCCCATGAGGTCAAGAATCCACTCTCGGGCATCCGCGGCGCGGCGCAACTGTTGGAGCAGGGCGCGGCGGAGGGGGATCGCACCCTGACCCGTCTGATCTGTGACGAAACCGACCGTATTTGTGCCCTGGTCGACCGCATGGAGATGTTTTCCGACGACCGCCCCATCGAACGCGGACCGGTCAACATCCACGAGGTGCTGAACCACGTGCGCGAGTTGGCGGCCAGCGGCTTTGCTGCCGGTGTGCGCTTCATCGAGAACTTCGATCCCTCGTTGCCCCCGGTGCTGGGTAACCGCGATCTGCTGATCCAGGCGCTGCTCAATTTGGTCAAAAACGCGGCCGAGGCAGCGCCGTCCGGCAGCGCCGAGATCACCCTGGGCACGGCCTACCGCCAAGGCGTCTGGGTGGCGGTACCGGGCAGCCGCGACCGGCTCAACCTGCCCCTTGAGGTCAGCATCCAGGATAACGGCGAGGGCATCGCCGAGGAGCTTCAGCCCCATCTCTTCGAGGCCTTTGTCTCAAGCCGCGCCACAGGCACCGGACTGGGCCTGGCGCTGGTGGCAAAAATCGTGCGCGACCACGGCGGCTTGATCGAATTCCAAAGCCAGCCAAGGCGCACTGTCTTTCGTCTCAATCTACCGGTCACCGCGGATCCCGAGGGCGCGGAGAACAACCATGAATAGTGCCACCATCCTGGTTGCCGACGACGATCAAGCCATCCGTACGGTGCTTGACCAGACGTTGGGCCGGGCTGGCTACGAAGTGCGCTGCACCGGCAATGCCGCTACCTTGTGGAATTGGATCAGCGACGGCATCGGCGATTTGGTGATCACCGACGTGGTCATGCCTGACGAGAACGGCCTCGACCTTCTGCCACGCATCAAACGCCTCAGGTCCGAGCTGCCGGTGGTCGTTATGAGCGCCCGCAACACCATGTTCACGGCCATTACCGCAGCCGACCGTGGCGCTTATGAATATCTCCCAAAACCTTTTGATATCAATGAGTTAGTAGCTATAGTTAAGCGGGCACTTGAGCAACCGCAAGGAACATCCGCCGGTCCCTCGGAGGATCCCGACGAAGAGCCTTCGATGCCCCTTATCGGACGCTCGCCGGCCATGCAGGAGATCTATCGGCTGCTGGGCCGGCTCATGAGTACCGACCTGACGGTGTTGATTTCCGGCGATTCCGGTACCGGCAAGGAACTGGTGGCCCGTTCGCTGCACGATTACGGCCGCCGCCGCCACGGCCCCTTCGTGGCCGTCAACATGGCGGCGATTCCCCGCGAATTGATTGAGAGCGAGCTTTTCGGCCATGAAAAGGGCGCCTTTACCGGCGCCACCAGCCGCGGCATCGGACGATTCTCGCAGGCCGAGGGCGGCACCCTCTTTCTGGATGAGATCGGTGACATGCCGGTCGAGGCCCAAACCCGCCTGCTGCGGGTGTTGCAGCAGGGGGAATACACCGTCGTCGGCGGCCGCCAAACCATCAAAAGCGACGTCCGCATCATTGCCGCCACCAACCGAAACCTGCGTCAGTTGGTACGCCATGGGCTCTTTCGCGAGGATCTCTTCTATCGCCTCAACGTCGTGCCGATTCGCCTGCCCAGGTTGGCTGAACGACCCGAGGACATTCCCGACCTGGTGCGCCACTTCCTGACCAAAGCGGCAGCCGAGGGATTGCCGGAAAAGGTCCTTGACGGCACGGCCATGGAAAAGCTGCAGGCTTATGCCTGGCCAGGCAACGTGCGCGAGCTGGAAAACCTGGTGCGGCGCTTGGCGGCGCTCTATTCCGAGGAACTGATAGGGCCACAAGTGATAACAGGCGAACTGGCCGAGGCGCGGCTCGACGGCAGCGATACCGACGCCGCCGGCAACAGCTTGGGGGCCGCCGTGGAGAATCATTTGAGCCGCTATTTCTCGGCCCATACCGACGGCTTGCCACCGACCGGGCTCTATCAGCGGGTTTTGCGTGAAGTGGAAAGGCCTTTGATTGCGCTTAGTTTGACGGCGACCCGAGGCAACCAGCTGCAAGCCGCCAAACTGCTGGGCCTCAATCGCAATACCTTGCGCAAGAAGATCCGCGAATTCGATATTCCTGTGGCCCGTGGCCATGAGTGATGCACATTTGCAACAATATGGTATAATTGCGTGACTTTGGGGCACCGTCAGACGCCGGTGGACCAAAGCCGGCGTAACAGATAGAGCTTCAATCAAGCACATGTCTTCCCGCGTCCACCCGAGACCAGGACTAATGTTCAGCCGTTTGAGTCAGTGGGTTCAACGCTTTGCGCTGGGCCGCAAGCTGGCCGTCACGCTGGCCGTAGCGGCCGTCGGATTTGCCGTCTTTACCTATGTCGCCCTGACCGGCTCGCTGACCGCGTTTGATCCCGGTGCCGGGATGGTTGGGGCGCTGATGTGGATCGACATCGGGCTGGTCGTCGGCCTGGGTGTGGTGGTGGCGACACGGTTGATGCGGCTGTGGCTGGAACGCCGCCGCGGCGGTGTCGGCTCGCGGCTGCGCACCAATCTGGTGGGCCTCTTCAGCCTCGTCGCCGTGGCGCCGGCCATCGTGGTTGCCGTGCTGGCCGCCTTGTTCTTCGAAATTGGCGTGCAGACTTGGTTTGACGACCGCGTACGCACGGCGCTCCACGAATCGGTCGAGGTGGCGCGGGCCTACACCGAAGAGCATCAGAAAGGCATTATCGGCGACGTCCTGGTGGTGGCCAGGGAGCTCAACTGGGCCGACCGCCTGCTGTCGCGCAACCCGGCCCGCTTCCGCCAACTGGTGACCGCCCTGTCGACGCAGCGCGGGCTGGATGAGGTCGTGGTTTTCGAGCGCGACGGCCGCGTGCTGGCGCGCTCGCGGCTCTCCTTCACCACGCCACTCGACAGAGTGCCAAACGACGCCTACGAAAAGGCCGAGGCGGGTGGCGTCGTCCTGCTGCTGGCGAGCGGCGACGATCGGGTACGGGCGCTGGTCCGTCTCGACCGTATTGTCAACGGCTACCTCTATGTCGATCGCTACGTCGATCCCCAGGTGCTGGGCCATGTGTCCCGCACCACGGGCGCGGTGGCGCGTTACGACCGCATGGACCGCCAGCGCTGGCAGGTCACTTTTGCCTACGCCTTCATTTTCTTCGTCGCAGTGCTGCTGTTGCTGCTGGCGGCGGTATGGTTTGCCCTATCACTGGCGACACGCCTGATCGGCCCGGTTTCCGATCTGGTCGATGCCGCCGGCAAGGTGCGTGAAGGCGACCTCACAGTGCGGGTGCCCGAGGGCCAACAGGGCGACGAGATCTCCACCCTCAGCCGGGCTTTCAATCGCATGACCGACCAGCTTTCCGAGCAGCGCCGCGAACTGGTCGACGCCAACCAGCAGCTTGACGAACGCCGGCGCTTCACCGAGGCCGTGCTTTCGGGTGTCTCGGCCGGCGTCATCAGCCTCGACTCCGATGGCCGCATCACGCTGCCCAACCGTTCGGCTACGCAACTGCTTGAAACCGCCGCCCCCGACCTGATCGGCCGGCTGTTTCCCGAGGCCCTGCCGGAGATGTCGGAGTTGCTGGCCGAGGCCCGGCGGCGGCCTCATCGAGTGGCTCAGGATCAGGTTTCGGTGGTGCGCAAGGGTAATCCTCATACACTGCTGGTCTCGATCGCCGCAGAGGGCGCCGGCGCCGATCTCAGCGGTTTCGTGGTCACCTTCGACGACATCACCGAACTGGTCTCGGCCCAACGCACTGCCGCTTGGGCCGACATCGCCCGGCGTATTGCCCATGAGATCAAGAACCCCTTGACGCCGATCCAACTGGCGGCCGAGCGCCTGCGCCGCAAATACGGCAATGAAATCCACAGCGACCCCGACATCTTCAGCCAGTGCACCGAAACCATCATCCGCCAGGTCGGCGATATCGGTCGCATGATCGATGAATTCTCGTCGTTCGCCCGCATGCCAGCGCCCTCGTTCGAGACCGAGAATCTGCCCGACCTGGCCCAACAGGCACTGTTCCTGCAGCAGGCGGCACATCCCGAAATTAACTATCGCAGTTTCCTCGACGACCAATCGCTGACGCTTTCCTGTGACCGCCGCCAGGTTGCCCAGGCGCTAACCAACCTGTTGCAGAACTCAGCCGATTCCATCGAGGAACGGGCGCATCGCGACGGCACTCCGGTGGCCGGCGAAATCGAACTCAAGCTTGAGGAGAGCTCCGGACGTATCGCCGTCGAAGTCATCGACAACGGCATCGGGCTGCCGCTGGAACAGCGCGGCAGGTTGGTGGAGCCCTACGTCACCACCCGGGACAAAGGCACCGGTCTGGGCTTGGCCATCGTGCGCAAGATCATGGAAGACCATGGTGGCCAGTTGGCGCTGGAGGATCGCACCGCCGGGGGCGGGCAGGGGGCATGCGCCCGGCTCACCTTCTACCGTGATGCCGTGGCCGAAAAGACCCCTCCCGTCACCCCCCTTCATCCCGGCGAGGTGGCCTCCCATGGCACATGACATTCTGGTCATCGATGATGAAGCGGACATCAGGGAACTGATTTCCGGAATTCTGGCAGACGAGGGTTATGAAACCCGGGTGGCCGGTGACAGTTGTACGGCGCTGGATGAGATCGGCGCCCGGCGGCCGTCGCTGCTGGTGCTCGACATCTGGTTGCAAGGCAGCAAGATGGACGGCCTCGAATTTCTAGACCTGATCAGTGCCGAACACGCTGACCTGCCGGTGGTTATCATCAGCGGCCACGGTAATATCGAGACCGCCGTGTCGGCCATCAAGCGCGGCGCCTATGATTACGTCGAAAAGCCCTTCAAGGCCGACCGCCTCATCACCATCGTGGCCCGTGCCATCGAGGCGGCGAGGCTGCGCCGCGAAAATCGCGAGCTCAAATTGCGGATCGGCCCGGGCAACGAGCTGATCGGCCAATCACCGCCGCTAGTGGCGTTACGCCAGGCCATAGAAAAGGTGGCGCCGACCGGATCGCGGGTGCTGGTCACCGGCCCGGCGGGCGTCGGCAAGGAGGTGGCGGCGCGTATCCTGCACAACCTCTCGCGCCGTGCCGAAGGGCCTTTCGTGGTGCTCAACGCTGCCGCCATGGCGCCAGAACGCATGGAGATCGAACTCTTCGGCATTGAATCCACAGAATCCAACGCCGACCAATCGGCGCGCAACGTAGGTACCTTCGAGCAGGCCCACGGCGGCACGCTGTTCATCGACGAGGTCGCCGACATGCCGCTGGAGACCCAGGCCAAAATCCTGCGAGTGCTGCAGGACCAAACCTTCGAAAGGGTCGGTGGTAGCGCCCTGATCGAAGTCGACGTGCGCGTGGTCAGCGCCTCGACCCGGGACCTGATGGCGGGGATCGCCGGCGGCAGCTTTCGTGAGGACCTTTTTCACCGCCTCAACGTGGTGCCCATCAAGGTGCCGGCGCTGAAGCAGAGGCGCGAAGACGTGCCGCTGCTTTACGACCACTTCATGCGCCAGATGGCCGATGCAGCCGGCCGGCCGCCGCGCGGCATCGCCGACGACGCCATGGCCGTGCTGCAGGCCCACGATTGGCCGGGCAACGTGCGCGAATTCAAGAATCTGGTCGAGCGCTTGTTGATCATGGCACCGGGCGACGTGCGCAGTCCGATCCGAGCCGACATGCTGCCGCCGGAGCTTGGCGCGCTGCCCATGGACAGCGTAAAGCCGAGCAATGGCGAGGCCGATTTCATGTCGCTGCCGTTGCGCGAGGCCCGCGAAGTTTTTGAACGGGAGTATCTTAGCGCCCAGATCACCCGCTTCGGTGGCAACGTTTCCCGCACCGCCGGCTTTGTCGGCATGGAGCGTTCGGCGCTGCATCGCAAGCTCAAGGCGCTGGGCGTCAGCACCAGCGATCGGCCTCAGGAATTGGGCGGTTAGCGGGATTCCCAATAACTTCGAAGTGCTATAGTGCCGCAGCGCCAGCGAGCCGGCTAGGATGCCATGCCAGGTAGGGTTAAATGAAAGTCATTGTCTGCGGTGCCGGTCAGGTCGGCTTCAACATCGCCCGCCATCTGGCCGGCGAGCAAAACGACGTCACCGTCATCGACCAGTCACCGGAATTGATCAAGAAGGTGGGCGACCAGCTTGACGTGCAGGCCAGGATCGGCCACGCCGCGCGGCCCGATGTGCTCGACGCCGCCGGTGCCGGCAGCGCCGACATGATCGTCGCCGTAACCTTTGCCGACGAAGTCAACATGGTAGCCTGCCAGGTGGCGCACGCGCTTTTCAACGTACCCACCAAGATCGCCCGGGTGCGGGCCCAGGCATACCTGCAACCCATGTGGCAGGATCTGTTTTCCCGCGAACACCTGCCCATCGACGTCATCATATCGCCGGAAATCGAGATTGCCCGGGCGGTACTCAGGCGTCTTCAGGTACCAGGCGCCATCGACATGACGCAGTTTGCCGACGATCGCGTGCGCATGATTGCGGTGCGCCTTGACGAGGATTGTCCGATCATCGACACACCGCTGAGGCAGCTCACCGAGCTGTTTCCCGATCTCCACATCAGGGTCGTCGGCATGATCCGTGAGGGCAAGGTCATCGTGCCCGGCGGCAGCGACGAAATGGCGATTGGCGACGAGGTCTATTTCGTCGTCGATACAGAACACGTCAATCGCGCCATGGCCGCCTTCGGCCACGAGGAACGCGAGGCCCGGCGCATCATCATCGTCGGCGGCGGCAATGTCGGGCTGTTTTTGGCCCAGGAACTCGAGGCCACCCAACCCGGGGTGATGCTGAAACTGATCGAGGCCAACAAGGAGCGCGCCGAGCAAGTTGCCGAGGCCGTGGGCCGCACCGTGGTGCTGCATGGCGACGCCCTGGACAGCGAAATCCTCGACGAAGCCAACGTGCGCGCCACCGAAACCATCGTCGCCGTGGCCAACGATGACGAGGTCAACATCCTGTCCTCGCTGCTGGCCAAGCGTGAGGGCTGCCAGCGGGCGCTGACACTGGTCAACGATGCCAGCTATGGCCCGCTGATGACCTCGCTGGGAATCGACGTGGTAGTCAACCCCCGTGCCATTACCGTCTCGCGCATCCTGCAGCATGTCCGTCGCGGCCGCATCCGGGGCGTTTATTCGTTGCCTGACGGAGTCGCCGAGGTGCTGGAAGCCGAGGCCATGGAGACGTCGACCCTGATCGGCACGACGATCCGTGAGGCCAACCTGCCAGCGGGCGTCATCATCGGCGCGCTGGTGCGCGGCGACGAGGTCATCATCCCTCGCGGCGACACCGTCATCGAGCCCCATGACCGGGTCATCATCTTCACCATTGCCGACATGGTGAAGAAGGTGGAGAAGATGTTCTCGGTACGCCTCGAATATTTCTAAGCGTCAAACGCGACGCAGATCAGGCGACAACGGCCGCCCATGTATTTCGCCCCCATCTTCCACACCCTGGGCAGCGTGCTGCTGGCCTTCGCAGCCACCATGGTGCTGCCGGCCATGGTGGCTTTCGGCTACGGCGAGATGGACCAGGGTTGGACCTTCCTGGGGTCGCTAGGGCTAACGGTGTTCGCCGGTGGCGCCCTGATCATCGCCACCCAGGGTGAGCGTCCGCTGCCGCGCCGCCGCGAGATCTTTCTCATGGCACTTTTGATCTGGTTGCTGGTGCCCGCCTTTGGCGCCTTGCCGTTCTATTTCATCGGCGTGGTTCCGGGTGTCACCGACGCCTATTTCGAGGCCGTATCAGGCTTCACCACGACCGGCGCCACGGTGCTCAGTCAACTCGACATCATCGAGCGCAGCGTACTGCTGTGGCGGGCTCTGTTGCAGTGGCTGGGGGGGCTCAGCGCGGTACTGCTGGCGATGGTAGTGCTGACCCCTTACGACGCCGGCGGCATGCAGCTTTTCCGAAGCGCTGTGCCGCACGGCGAAAGGCTCAGCGGACCCAATCATCTGCGTCAGGCGCTGGCCACCATGTGGTGGGTCTACGTCGGTCTGACGGCACTTTGCGCGGCGTTGTTATGGGCCGTCGAAATGCCGGCCTTCGACGCCGTCTGTCACGCCCTGAGCACGTTGTCGACGGGCGGCTTCAGTACCCGTGACGGCTCGCTGACGGCTTTTGCCAACCCTCTGGCGGAGGCCGTGATTGCCGTTTTCATGCTGGTGGGTGCGATCAACTTCACGCTGCACTGGGCTGTGCTCAGCGGTCGGGGCAGCGGCGCGCTGAGTCAGGACCCGGAGCTGCCGCTGTTGCTGACACTGGCCGCCGTTGCCGCGCTGGCCATCGTTGCCGCGCTTATGCTGGGCGGCAGCCACGGTCCGCTGACGGCCTTGCGCCATGGTCTGTTTGCCACCCTGTCGATGCTGACCACTACCGGCTACTACAGCCAGGCGCCGGTCAATTGGCCGTTGTTCGTGCCATTGCTTTTGATCCTCCTGGTCCTGTTGGGTGGCTGTTCGGGCTCGAGCGCCGGAGGCCTCAAAATCTTTCGCGGCTTCCTGCTGCTCAAACTGGGGCGGCGCGAGCTGGACCGGCTCTCGCACCCTCACGGCGTGGTGCCGGTGGCGTATGGCGGCCACGTCATCGACGACGGCGCCAAGCTGGCCATCTGGAGCTTCTTCTTCACCTATTTGTTCGGCTTGGCCCTGCTGTCACTTCTGCTGGCCGGCTTGGGGCTGGAAATGGCCGATGCCACCACCGCCGCCGCTGCCGCCCTGGCCAACGCTGGGCCGGCTTTGGCGCTGCTGCCTGGAGCGGCGCTTTACGAAACCATGCCCGACGCAGTCAAATGGGTGCTGCTGGCGGGCATGCTGCTGGGCCGGCTCGAGTTTTTCGTCATATTCGTGCTGGCCAGCCCGCGCCATTGGCGTGGTTGAAGGGCGATTAGGGGAGGGAAGCAGCTACGCTCGCCGCACGTTGTGGCCGGGCAGGAATTGCACTAGGGTCTCGGCTCGCCGGGCAGCAAGCCCCCATAACATCTGCGAGAAACTTCATGGCCGCCGAAAAATCAAACAATCTTCAGGACGTGTTCCTCAACCACGTCCGCAAAAACAAGCTTCCGGTCACGGTTTTCCTCGTGAACGGCGTAAAACTGCAAGGTGTAATCAGCTGGTTCGACAACTTCTGCGTCCTGCTGCGCCGCGACGGGCATGCCCAGCTCGTCTACAAGCATGCCATCTCAACGGTCATGCCGGGCCAACCGATCCAGTTGTTCGAGCATGCCGAGGTCGCAGACGCTGAAGCAGACTGATCCCGACGTCGGGCGGGCCGAGCCGGCGAACACCGCCGGTGGCCGCACCCTGGTGCTGCATCCCGCTCTGCGACGGCGCCAAAACCCGCATCGCCAGCCCGAGGCATGCCTCGAAGAAGCCCGCGGACTGGCCGCCGCGATTGACTTGGACGTTGTGGAAAGCGCGGTCATAGCGCTGCCGCGGCCGCGCCCGGCAACGCTGTTCGGTAGCGGCAAGGTGGACGAGATCGCCAGCTTGGTCGGTGCCCTCGAAGCCGCACTGGTGGTCATCGACGGCCAGCTTTCGCCGATCCAGCAGCGCAATCTGGAACGCGCCTGGTCATGCAAGGTGATCGACCGCACCGGCCTCATCCTGGAGATCTTCGGCGCCCGGGCCCGCACCCGAGAGGGGCGTTTGCAGGTCGAATTGGCGGCGTTGGACTATCAGCGCAGCCGGCTGGTGCGCTCCTGGACCCATCTCGAACGTCAGCGCGGCGGTTTCGGCTTTCTGGGCGGCCCCGGCGAGACTCAGATCGAGGCCGACCGACGCCAAATCGCCGGCCGCCTGGAGAAAATACGTCGCGAATTGGAGGCTGTGCGACGCACTCGCCAACTCCACCGAGCCAGCCGCCAAAAGGTGCCCTTTGCCGTGGCCGCCCTGGTGGGCTACACCAATGCCGGCAAGTCGACGCTCTTCAACCGCCTCACCGAGGCTCGGGTGGTGGCCGCCGATCAGCTATTTGCCACCCTCGACCCGACCATGCGCGGCATCACGCTGCCTGGCGGCCGGCGTCTTATCCTGTCCGACACCGTGGGATTCATATCGGAACTACCGACCACGCTGGTGGCCGCCTTCCGGGCAACGCTGGAGGAAGTGCTCGAGGCCGACTTGATCGTCCACGTGCGCGATGCCGCTCACCCAGACGTCGAGGCCCAAAAGGCGGACGTGATGGCGGTTCTCGGTGAGCTCGGCATCGGCGAAAACGACGAACGTCCGTTCATCGAGGTGCTCAACAAGACCGACCTCCTGGCCCAAGCCGAATTGCAGCAGATTGAAAATCGCAGCCAGGGACAGGCTGACGTGGTGCCGCTGTCGGCCCTGTCGGGCCAGGGCTGCGAAAATCTCTTGCGCCTTTTCGAAGATCAACTGTCATGCCACAGCCAGGTTTTGCAGGTGTCCCTCGGCCTCGGTGACGGGGCGACACTGGCCTGGCTCTACCGCCACGGCGAGGTCCTGAGCCGGCATGAGGACGGGGAACATGTTCATCTCGAAGTCGGCCTCGATGCCGCCAATGTCGAACGTTTTCGCCGCCGTTCAATTCTTGCCGGTTGACAGCGCCGGGCGCATTCCATATATCCCTGGCACTCACTAATACCGAGTGCTAACAAAGCCACCCGGCCCCAGGCTGAGGCAGGCTTTCTTGTTGATCACAGAGCTAACAGAGGCAACGGAGGTTGTTGATGAATATCAAGCCTTTGCACGATCGCGTACTGGTACAGCGCATCGACGAAGAAGAGAAGACGCCCAGCGGCATCATCATCCCTGACACGGCCAAGGAAAAGCCGATGGAAGGCAAGGTGCTGGCAACAGGCAGCGGCGCCCGTGACGACGGTGGCAACATCCATGCCCTGGACGTCAAGGTTGGCGACCGGGTGCTGTTCGGCAAATGGTCGGGCACCGAGATCAAGGTCGACGGCGACGAGCTGTTGATCATGAAGGAATCCGACATCATGGGCATTCTGGCCGGTTAAGGGGAAACGAAATATGGCAGCCAAAGAAGTAAAATTCGACGCCGAGGCGCGAAATCGCCTGCTCAAGGGCGTCGACATCCTGGCCAACGCGGTCAAGGTGACGCTCGGCCCCAAGGGCCGCAACGTAGTGCTCGACAAGTCCTTCGGTGCCCCGCGCATCTCCAAGGATGGCGTCACCGTGGCCAAGGAAATCGAGCTGGCCGACAAGTTCGAGAACATGGGCGCCCAGATGGTGCGCGAAGTGGCCAGCCGCACCAGCGACGAAGCCGGAGACGGCACCACCACGGCGACCGTGCTGGCCCAGTCGATCGTGCGCGAGGGCCACAAGGCGGTGGCCGCCGGCATGAACCCGATGGACCTCAAGCGTGGCATCGATCTGGCCGTCAGCACCGTCGTTGCTGACGTGCGCAAGCGCAGCCGCAGCGTTTCCAGCTCCGACGAAATCGCCCAGGTCGGCAGCATTTCGGCCAATGGCGAGCGCGAGATCGGTGACATCATCGCCCAGGCCATGGAGCGCGTCGGCAAGGAAGGCGTGATCACCGTCGAGGAGGCCAAGGGTATGGCCACCGAGCTCGAGGTGGTCGAGGGCATGCAGTTCGATCGCGGTTATCTCTCACCCTACTTCATCACCAACGCTGAGAAGATGGTGGTCGAGCTGGAGGATCCCTTCATCCTGCTGCACGAGGCCAAGCTGAGCAATCTGCAGGCCTTGCTGCCGGTGCTGGAGAAGGTCGTGCAGTCGTCGCGGCCGCTGATGATCATCGCCGAGGACGTCGAAGGCGAGGCCCTGGCCACTTTGGTGGTCAACAAGCTGCGCGGCGGCCTCAAGGTGGCAGCCGTCAAGGCACCGGGCTTCGGTGACCGGCGCAAGGCCATGTTGCAAGACATCGCCGTGCTGACCGGCGGCCAGGTGATTTCCGAGGATCTCGGCATCAAGCTGGAGAACGTCTCCATGGACATGCTGGGCAGCGCCAAAACGTTGGTCATCAACAAGGATGACACCGTCATCGTCGATGGCATCGGCAAGAAGAAAGAGATCCAGGCCCGCTGCACCCAGATCCGCCAGCAGGTCGAGGAGACTTCCTCCGACTACGACCGTGAGAAGCTGCAGGAGCGGCTGGCCAAGCTGGCCGGCGGCGTTGCCGTGATCAAGGTCGGCGGTGCCACCGAGGTCGAGGTCAAGGAACGCAAGGATCGCGTCGACGATGCGCTGCATTCGACCCGAGCTGCGGTCGAGGAGGGCATCGTTCCCGGTGGCGGCACGGCGCTTCTCTACGCCGTGAAGGCCCTCGCCAAGGTCAGCGGCGAGAACGACGACCAGACCAAGGGCGTCGACATCGTGCGCCGCTCGCTGCAGGCTCCATTGCGCCAAATCGCCGAAAACGCGGGTTTCGACGGCGCCGTGGTGGCAGGCAAGCTGAGTGAGCAAAACGACACCAAACGCGGCTTCGATGCTCAGAGTGAGAACTATGTCGACATGGTCAAGGCCGGCATCATCGACCCCACCAAGGTCGTACGCACGGCTCTGCAGGACGCCGCCTCGGTGGCCGGACTGCTGATCACCACCGAAGCCATGGTGGCGGAAGTACCGGAGAAGAAAGATGCCATGCCGGCGATGCCTCCGGGCGGTGGCATGGGTGGTATGGGCGGCATGGGCGATATGGGTTTCTAAGCGGACCCAGCCCAAAAAGTCGCAAGAAGTCAAAGGGGTCGCTTCGGCGGCCCCTTTTTTTTGTCTCGGGCCCGCCCTATCTTCTGTTTAGAGCGTTCTGTGAATAGGCCGAATCGACCAAGGGGATTCCCAAGAGTCATAATTTGTGATTCAAGATGTTAGCTGGAGAAGGAG
>NZDS01000087.1 GCA_002690215.1 Rhodospirillaceae bacterium
AACTGGTGGAGATCATCCGAGGCGTCAAATTCAAGGACGGAGAAAAGCTGATCGAACGCGCCGCCTGAAATCCGCATCACCAACTTTTGACAATAGCTCTTCAGTTTCTCCAGGAAGGTGTTGCGATCGCCGCAGACCGATTGCTCGGACTGGGCCGAGGCGCTGGTGGTGAAGACCAGCATGGCGCCGACGAAAGCCAGATATTTCCACATGATCAACCCTCCGACACTAACTTGCTTCAGGAGTCTCGAAACTCGCTGCTATGAGGCAGCGTCCACCATAGGGGCGCCGTGTGTCGGAGGTATTTCGGCACTACGCCAAAATGTCAGCAAATTCAGGGTTTTGTGGCGCTTTTGTTTCGCAAAACCCATGGGGCGAATAGGATCGGCGCCTCAAGGTTTTGTTAGGGATGTTGCTGGCCGGCCGGTCCCTCAACTCCCTTTGCTTCATGTGCCCAACTCGCCAGTCTCTCGAGGGGAAAGCTGTCGGCCTCGTCGGCCGGTTGGGAAAGAAAGAACTCGGCGTAGTAACGATCGTTCATGAGCTCCGTTTCGGGGTCGAGCCCGATTTGCTGGATGGCCTCGGATGCCGCCGTGCGCTCCTCGATGTTGGCGAAGCGGCGCTGCGCAAACAGCGGGCCCTCGAGCTTTCGGGTGACGTAGCCGGCGTCGGCCAGCACTTCGGCGATGGCTTCGTAGCGAAACATGCGCAGCACGAAGTTGGCGAACCAGGGCCGAGGGCGATCATTCAATCTCGACACCAATTGACGGAATGTGCGGTCGGTGACGTAGCCGACGCAGCCCGTCGAGGTGACGAGATCGCAGCCTTTGATTTTCTCGGCGTCTCCGTTGCCCAGCGGCGAGGTCTCGAGATTGGCGGCGACGCCATCGTCGAGCAGGCCCGTGGCAATGCCGTAGTCGACGGCGCGGTCGGCCTCGTCCAGGCCGATGACGTTCAGTTCCTGGTCCTCGTCCTGGCGGCCGAAATAGTGCCGGTCCTGCTGCACGGCCTCGTCGAAGGGGCGTTCCATGCCGCGGTCGTAGTAGCCGTAAAGGTCCTCCATGGTGAAATCGTATTTGAGCATGGCGGCGTTGACGCCGTACGAGCAGCCGAGATCGAGAACCTTTAGGCCGCCGTCGCCGCCACCGTTGCGCCTTGCTCTGAGATCGCCGAGCAGCCCCTTGAAGATCGGTTTGGCGGCCTCAGGTATGGCGTAATCGACCCGCTTCAGGGTCTGGAAATAGGTGCGGGCATCGGGCCGATTGTAGATCCCGGCGAAATCCTGTTTGCCCTCGTTAGTCGACGCGAAGCTCGCTGAACTTGGCATATTCCTGTCCTCACATTTTTTTTCAAACCACCAGCGCGGCGGCATAAAGGGCGTACGCTCGGCGCCGCCTGGCACCGATTTGGCTATCGATTTTCCTTTGGTCCGCGCGGCCGGAGGGCCGGCCAGCGGGTCAGGCTGTTACCAACTGGTCCGCCTCTCGCGGTAGGCCTGGACGGTCTCCGACATGGCTGTTGGCGAAGGCTCGGCAGTCGCTGGATCAGGCGATTGCGTGCCACCCCGCAGCCAGATGTGCGCCCTGCCGAAGCCGGGATGAAGCACGCTTTCCAGTCGCCTGATCTGAAACGGGCCCGGCTGCTTCTCGCCGCGTTCCCAGTCGACCACCACCCGGGTCAGAACGCCCAAACGACGGGCCAACTGCGCCTTGGAAAGCCTGGCCGTGCGCCGCGCTGCGGCAATGCGATAGCGCAACATAGGTGTCACGCCCACCTTGCCGTGGCGCTTTTCCGCCTCAATCATTGATTTTCCCAGGCTACCGAGCCGTTGGATGAAGGCCCCTACTATGAGCCATCCGCGGATGAAGATCAATCACAAATGTCAATTGATCAATCGGAAAATTCGATTTAAAACTCCAACTCGTTCATCAACCCGGGTCAGCTCCCCCGTCGTGGACCTTGGGGCGGGAATCTGCTACCCCTTGGCGGCCAAAACGGCCGGGCTGGCGGCCGGGCGCAAAAACTTTTGATTTTCAATAGGTTAACGGCCCCGTGGCTCTCACGCTCTACAACACCATGAAGCGGCAGAAGGAGGTTTTCGAACCCCTGGTGGCGGACCGCGTCGGCATGTACGTCTGCGGGCCCACGGTCTACGACTGGGCCCACATCGGCAATGCCCGGCCGGTCGTCGTGTTCGATGTGCTTTACCGCCTGCTCAAGCGCGAGTACGGCGACGTCAAGTACGTGCGCAACATCACCGACGTCGACGACAGGATCATCGAGGCATCGGAGGCCAGCGGCGAGGCCATCGACAGCGTCACCGCCCGCACCACCCAGGCCTACCACGACGATATGGCGGCACTTGGTGCCTTGCCACCGGATGTCGAGCCGCGCGCCACCGGCCATATCGCCGAGATGATCGAGACTATCGAGACGTTGATAGCAAACGGCCATGCCTATGAGGCGGAAGGGCATGTGCTTTTCGATGTGGCCTCGCACCCGCCTTATGGCGAGCTTTCCGGCCGCAATCGCGACGAGATGATCGCCGGCGCCCGGGTCGAGGTGGCGCCTTACAAGAAGGACCCTGCCGATTTCGTACTGTGGAAGCCCTCGAACGACGACCAGCCCGGCTGGGACAGTCCCTGGGGGCGCGGCCGGCCGGGCTGGCACATCGAGTGCTCGGCCATGAGCCGCAAGCACTTGGGCCAGCCTTTCGACATCCACGGCGGTGGCCGCGACCTGACCTTCCCCCACCACGAGAACGAACTGGCCCAGAGCGTCTGCGCCCATGATACCGAGTTCGTGCGGTATTGGATTCACAACGGCTTTCTCACTGTCGAAGGCGAGAAGATGTCGAAGTCGCTGGGCAACATCCTCACCGTGCACGAGCTGCTGGTGGAGTTTCCCGGCGAGGCTCTGCGGCTGACGCTGATGTCGGCTCATTACCGCCAACCGCTCGATTTCAGCCGTGATGGCGTGCGCCAGGCCAAACATACCCTTGATCGCTGGTACCGCGTGGCCGACGGCACCGCGGTCGCCGGTGAAACTCCGCCCGGCGTGGCGGCGGCGCTCGATGACGACCTCAATACGCCCCAGGCCATCGCCGAGATGCACGCCCTGGCGGCGGCCGGCGATGGGGCTGGGCTGCGTGCCGCGTCGGATCTACTGGGATTGCTGGGCAGTAGCGCCGAGAATTGGTTCCAGGGCAGCGACGACGGCGACGAAGGCAGCGCCCACATCGAAGACCTGATCGGCCGCCGCAGGGCGGCCCGCGAGGCGCGCGACTTCGCCGCTGCCGACCGCATCCGCGACGAACTGGCGGCGGCTGGCATCGTGCTCGAAGACGCGCCCGATGGCTCCACCGAATGGCGGCGAGAATGATGGGCAAGGAACGTCTCTACCTTTTCGACACCACGCTCAGGGACGGCAACCAAACCCAGGGCGTTGATTTCTCCGTCGAGGACAAGCGCCTCATCGCCGAGGCCCTGGATGCCCTTGGCGTCGACTACGTCGAAGGCGGCTGGCCCGGCGCCAATCCCACGGACTCGGCATTCTTCGCCGATCCGCCCAAGCTGGACCGGGCCCAGTTCACGGCCTTCGGCATGACGCGGCGGCCCGGCCGCAGCGCCCAGAACGATCCCGGCCTGATGGACGTGCTCAACGCCGGTACGCCGGCCGTCTGCCTGGTGGGCAAGACCTGGGACTACCACGTCGACGTGGCGCTGGGCATTGAAGAAGCCGAGGCCATCGATCTGATCGCCGATTCCATAGCCCTCACCGCCGGGCGGGCCGAGGCGCTGTTCGACGCCGAGCACTTTTTCGATGGCTACAAGGCCAAACCCGAGTTCACGCTCAAATGCATCGAGGCGGCCTATGAGGCCGGGGCGCGCTGGGTCGTCTTGTGTGACACCAATGGCGGCACCTTACCGGCCGAGGTCGAGAACATCGTCGCCGAGGTTGCCCGGCGCATACCTGGCGAGCGCCTGGGTATGCACGCCCAGAACGACACTGAGAACGCCGTGGCCAACTCCCTGGCTGCCCTCAAGGCCGGGGTACGCCAGATACAGGGCACGCTGAACGGCCTGGGCGAACGCTGTGGCAATGCCAATCTGGTCTCGCTGATCCCCAGTCTGATGCTCAAGCGTGAACTCGCCGAGCGCTTCGAGACTGGTATTGCCGCTGATGGCCTCAAGCATCTCACACATGTTTCGCGGCTCTTGGACGAGCGCCTCAACCGGGCGCCGGCCGCCAACGCGCCCTACGTCGGCGATTCGGCATTCGCCCACAAGGGCGGGCTGCACGGCTCGGCTGTACTGAAGGATCCACGCACCTACGAGCACGTTCCGCCCGAGGCCGTGGGCAACCGCCGCCACGTGCTGGTCTCTGACCAGGCCGGGCGGGCCAATCTAATCATGCGGATGCAGGAATTCGGCCTTGATATCGATCCCTCGGACGCCCGCATCGGCGAGCTGGTGGCCGAGGTCAAGGAGCGCGAGTTCCAGGGCTATGCCTACGACGACGCCGAGACCAGCTTCGAGCTGATGGCGTTGCGGGCGCTGGGCAAGCTGCCGCAGTATTTCGTGGTCGAGAGCTTCCGGGTGCTGGTCGAGCGGCGCTACAACGCACGCGGCGAGTTGATCACGGTCTCGGAGGCCACGGTCAAAGTCAACATCGACGGCGAGCGCCACCTCAGCTTGGGCGAGGGCAACGGCCCGGTCAACGCGCTCGACTACGCTCTCAGGAAGGATCTGGGCAAGTATTCCGACTACATCGAGGATCTGGTGCTGGTCGACTACAAGGTGCGTATCCTGACCTCGGGCACCGAGGCGGTTACCCGGGTGATGATCGAATCGGCCGATGCGGCGGGCCGGCGCTGGTCCACAGTTGGCGTCTCGCCCAATATCGTCGACGCCTCGTTCCAGGCGCTCAACGATTCCATTGTCTACAAGCTCTACCGTGACGGCGCCCCGGCCGGCGATCCGGGCGCTGCCGAATAGGGGCAATCGTCCATGGCCGGTACCGACCGGACTCGTGAGGCCAGGCTGGGCGGCCCGGCCATCGTGCTGGTCAAGCCGCAGCTAGGCGAGAACATCGGTACCGCGGCCCGAGCCATGCTGAATTTTGGTCTCACCGACCTGCGCCTGGTTCGGCCGCGCGACGGCTGGCCCAGCGAACACGCGGTCAAGGCGGCTTCGGGTGCTACCCAGGTGCTCGATGGCGCGCGGGTGTTCGCCTCGACTGCTGAAGCGGTAGCCGATCTCCATCGTGTCTATGCCTCTACGGCCAGACGGCGCGACATGCTCAAGGCAACGCTGACGCCGGCGCAACTTGCTGCGACTATTGGCGATCTCGAGCCGGGCCGCGTCGGGGTGCTGTTTGGGCCCGAGCGCGCCGGCCTCGACAACGATGACGTGGCCTTGTGCGAGGCCCTGGTAGAGGTGCCGGTCAATCCCGCGTTCGCCTCGCTCAACCTGGCTCAGGCGGTGCTGCTGGTGGCTTACGAGTGTGCCCGGGCGGGCACCGTCGAACCCGCTCCCGAAGTGCCGCCGGGCCGCACGCGGCCGGCTAACCGCGAGGAATTGATCGGTTTTTTCGAGCACCTGGAAAGCGAGCTCGATGCCAGCGGATTCCTGTATCCCGTGGAAAAGCGACCGACCATGGTGCGNAACATTCGCAACCTCTTCCAGNGCGCCGGCCTGATGGAACAGGAGGTGCGCACGCTGCGCGGTGTCATCTCCGCATTGGTGCGGTCGCGCCGCCGCTCCGGCAATTGACAAGCGGCCGGTGTTGGGCTACACCCGCGGCCGATAGGCGGCCATTCGGTTCCCCCGTGGTTCCCCCGCGGTTCCCCTGTGGCCGCCTTGATTTGTTGCCCTGTCAACAGCCCCGAAATTCGCGAGCAAACGAGTCCCATGAGTAAACGCCAGAAGTCCAAATACAAGATCGATCGCCGCATGGGCGAAAACCTTTGGGGCCGGCCCAAAAGTCCGGTCAACGTGCGCAGCTACGGCCCCGGCCAGCACGGCCAGGCCCGGCGCCGCAAGCTCTCGGATTTCGGCATCCATCTGCGCGCCAAGCAGAAGCTGAAGGGCTATTACGGCAACATCACCGAACGCCAGTTCCGCAACCTCTACGCCCGCGCCTCGCGGCTGCGCGGCGACACTTCGGAAAACCTCATCGGACTCCTGGAATGCCGGCTCGACGCCGTGGTCTACCGCATGAAGTTCGTGCCCACGGTCTTCTCCGCCCGCCAGTTCGTCAACCACGGCCACGTGCTGGTCAATGGCCGCCGTGTCAACATCCCCAGCTACCGGGTCCAGGAAGGCGACACCATCGAGGTGCGCGACAAGTCGAAGCAAATGGCGCTGGTCATGGAAGCCCTGGATTCGCCCGAACGCGATCTACCGGACTATGTCGAGGTCGACCACAAGAAGGTCAAGGGCACTTTCCTGCGCGTGCCGCGCTTCGAAGAGGTGCCTTACGCCGTGCAGATGGAGCCCAACCTGGTGATCGAGTACTACTCGCGCTAGAGGACATCCCCAGCGAACAGCGAAAGCGCCGCTTCGAGCGGCGCTTTTTTTGTTGTGGGAGGCTGTTTCGACTTTCACCTATTGCGCCAAAACAACATTTCCGGTAACATTTCCGGAAATCGAGAAAGGCATGGTATGGCTGGAACCAGAAAGACAGCAGTCAGCAATTACCGCCGCCGCATGAGACGCCAGGGAATGGTCCGTGTCGAAGTCAAAGTGCGCAAGGAAGATGTGGCACTTGTGCGTAGCGTCGCCCGGGCACTCACCGATCCGGCTCACGAAGCCGAAGCGCGAGCGGCGCTGCGTCAGCGTTTCGTTGAGCCCCGGGCCAAAGGGCTCAAAGCGCTTCTTGCGGCTGCGCCGTTGGAAGGTATCGATCTAGAGCGAAGCGGGGATACTGGAAGAGCGGTTGATCTGTGAGTTTTCTGATCGATACCAATATCGTCTCCGAGGTTCGCAAAGGCGCTCGCTGCAACACCAACGTCGCTTCCTGGTATGCTTCGATCGATGATGGCGATCTCTATCTGAGCGTCCNCGTCCTTGGTGAGATCCGTAAGGGCATTGAATTGGTGCGAGGGCGCGACCCGGCGAAAGCGGAAGTGCTGGAAGCCTGGGCGCGAGAAGTCGACACCGCCTTTGGCGATCGAATACTACCGATCAACAGCGCAGCGGCGGACGAATGGGGCCGTATGAGTGCGCTACGTCCTATCCCGGTGATCGATGGTCTGCTGGCCGCGACCGCCAAGGTGCAGCAAATGACGCTGATAACCCGCAACGATGCCGATGTAGCGGGGCTGGGTGCCAAGGTATTGAACCCGTTTGAGGAAGCGGGACACGTACCTTAATGGCCGGGAAAACCGACTGTAAGGTACGTCTCACCAATTCAAAAAAAAACGAGGAAAAGAGAAGACATTGATTAGGAAAAAAAATACAACTGTGGCGTATCGAAATATCCTGTAATGCCTGTCAAAACAAATTTTTTCCACGCCAGACGCCCAACTGGATCCGACGAAGATCAGTTCTTGATAATTAGAACCTGATGACTATGTACGCTAAAGGCTATTGAGTTGAAAAAATCCTTGAGCACTCCATGGACACCGCTGTTTGCGATCGCATGAGAGGTCGAGTATTCAGAAATATAATCCTGAACATGGTTCCCGACCCATAATACAAACGTTGGAATTCTCTCTGAAAAACGCTTTAAACTTGGACCTGGGCTATCACTTGGACGCCCATCTGATACAATTAAAACAACCGAAATATTTTCTCTAGTCATTCCATCGCGATAAGATTTCTCCATTGCCTCAAACAAAGCTGTTCCACCACCAGCTGTTGCCAATCTGTACTTATCTAGCACAATGCGGCATTGAACTTTCATTGGTCTTTGAACGACTCTAACACTTGAGCTAAACTCATATAAGCCACACAGATTTCTCACGACTGGTAGTTTCACGCCTCAAGAATGCTCCAACTTCTTCAGGCATGTAGGATATGATCGCCAGCAATCCTGAACTGCTCTAGTCTGAAGTTTTCACGCAAAAAGCCCTTAGTGCGTTGATTTGATTGAAAGAATAGGGGTTTTTCCGCGTATTTGTGTCCATGTAAATATGCCTTGACAATGAGAATCAACTCTGATTCGCTGCGGTTATGTTCATTGAGATCGTACCCAATCGAACCTCCCCACCGGCCGTGCTGTTGCGCGAGAGCTGGCGCGAAGGCGGCAAGGTCAAAAAGCGCACTCTGGCCAACCTTTCCAAGCTGCCGATGCCGGTGGTGCAGGGGCTGCGCGTATTACTGAAAGGCGGGGTGGCCTTTGCCGAAGCCGGGGAGGCTTTGGAGATCCGGCGTTCCCTGCCGCACGGCCACGTCTCGGCGGTGCTGGGGGTGTTGCGCCAGATCGGGCTGGAGCGCTTGCTGGCCGGCGGCAAGCTGGATGCGGACGAGGCTCGGCTCAAGGATTTGGCCCTGGCGATGATCGTTGCCCGGGTCATCGCGCCGGGCTCCAAGCTTTCCACCTTGCGCGCGCTCTCGCTGGAAACGGCGAGCTCTTCCCTGGGCCTGGTGCTGGGTCTGGCCGGGGAAGGTGTGGCGGCCATCAAGCCCCGGGAGATCTATGCCGCCCTGGATTGGTTGGGCGAGCGCCAGGATCGCCTCGAGAAGCGCCTGGCCAAGAAGCACCTGAGTGACGGCACCCTGGTGCTCTATGACGTCAGCTCGTCCTATCTGGAGGGGCGTTGTTGCGAACTGGCTCAGTTCGGCTATAGCCGCGACAGGCGTGGTGACCGGCTGCAGATCGTCTACGGCCTGCTCTGCGATCGCCATGGCTGCCCGCTGGCCATCGAGGCCTTCTCCGGCGAGAGCGGCGACCCGGCGACGCTTTCGGCCCAGATCGACAAGCTCAAGAAGCGCTTCGGGTTGAACCGCGTGGTCCTGGTCGGCGACCGCGGCATGATCACCAGCGCGCGCATCAGCGAGGACCTGGAACCCGCCGGGCTCGACTGGATCACGGCCTTGAGAGCGGCGCAAATCCGGGCCCTGGTCGAGGGTGATGGCGCTGATGCAGGCCCCTTGCAGCTCGACCTTTTCGACGATCAGACCGACTTGGCCGAGATCACCGCAGCCGCTTATCCCGGCCAGCGCCTGGTGGTTTGCCGCAACGCCGCGCTGGCCAGGCAACGGGCGCGCCGGCGCCAGGACCTCCTGGCCGCCACGGAACGCGCCCTCTCGCCCATCGCCAGGGCCACCAGGCGCCAGCGCCGCCCCCTGCGCGGCAAGGCCGAGATCGGCCTCAAAGTCGGCAAGCTCATCGACAAGCACAAGATGGCCAAGCATTTCGAGATCACCATCACCGACGACCGCTTCAGCTATCGCCGCCGCCAACAGGCGATCGAGGCCGAGGCCCGGCTCGACGGCCTCTATGTCATCCGCTCCAACCTGCCCAAAGAGGCCATGAGCGCCGAGCAACTGGTCGCCAGCTACAAGTCCCTGGCCCGGGTCGAGCGCGCCTTCCGCAGCCTCAAGTCCGTCGACCTGCAGATCCGCCCGCTCCATCACTGGCTCGAGCCCAGGGTCCGCGCCCACCTCTTCCTATGCATGCTGGCCTATCATGTCGAATGGCACATGCGCCAGCGCTTGGCGCCGATCCTCTATGCCGAGCACGACAAAGCCGCCGCCCAAGCCGGGCGCTCCTCCATCGTCCAGCCCATGGAACCCTCGCCGGCGACCAAGCGCAAACGCTCCCGCCACAGCACCGACCAGGGCGCGCCGATCAGTTCCCTGCGCGACCTCCTGCGCCACCTGGCAACCCTGACCCTCAACACCGTCAGCACCCCGATCAACCCGGATTACAGCTTCACCCTCACCGCAACACCCACAGATTTGCAGAACAGGGCCTTCGCGCTACTCGGCGTCAAGCCGATTTGTGTCCAGTAGAGGCGCAGTCAAAAACAGGAATGTTCTTTCCTATCAATGCTTTACGTCATACTCATATGAAAACTTCGGTATAAGAATCAATATGTTGAGGAGTTGATGGAGTGGTTGGCATGGCACACCCGATGGGTGAATCGAAACGGGACGGACTTCGGATCGATTTTGACCGCCGCTTGAAGCTGGAATTTCCCGGTTCCCAGATCCCCTCTGACGG
>NZDS01000088.1 GCA_002690215.1 Rhodospirillaceae bacterium
CGACAAGCGGCTTAACATCAAACCAAGATGAGCCAGATCCTCCGTTAAGAAATAGGCTCAACAGTCCCGAATGTTTTGATGACGGACAGTCTGGGAGGCACCTGGCGTCCCAGCAGCGTCGTTCGATTGACTCGGATGCGTACCGGCCGACGCCCTTTCGACGGCTGCCATCCCCGCTCCCTTAGCCCTGGCCCCCCAAACTAGATATGGCTAGGTATTTTCCCAAAACCACTAGGGACACTACCACCCACCATGCGCTACCACCAGTGACCATCGTCACACTTTCTGCCATCAAGTGTAGGCATCGAAGGGCAGACGTGGAGAGCAGATTTTGTATCTGCAGAAGGCGATGATCGACGTTCTGTCCGGAAGCCAGGCGTCTCCACCCCCTGCTCTCAGCGCTCCATGCGCGCCTGTTGAGCGCGATCGGCGAGGACGCGGTCAAGCCAGTCGGGGTCCATCTCGGGCACCGAGGAGAGCAGAAGTTCGGTGTATTCGTGGTGCGGCGGTGTCAGCACTTCCTCGCGCCCGCCCTGCTCCACCACCCGGCCCTGCAACATGACCACGATCTCGTCGGCGATGGCCTTGACGGTGGCCAGGTCGTGGGTGATGAACATGTAGGAGACCTGGAATTCCTCCTGCAAGCGATCGAGCAGCTTGAGGATCTCTTCGGCCACCAACTGGTCCAGCGCCGAAGTGACCTCGTCGCAGATGATCAACTCGGGCTCGGCCGCCAGCGCCCGGGCGATGCAGATGCGCTGTTTCTGGCCACCCGAAAGCTCGCCGGGATAGCGCTCGATGAAATCGTCGGGCTCGAGCTCGATCATGTTCAGAAGATCGCGGATGCGGGTCTCGCGTTCGGCCCCGCGCAAGCCCAGATAAAAGCGCAGCGGCCGGCCGACGATCTCGCGCACACGCTGGCGCGGATTAAGCGCTGTATCGGGCATCTGGTAGATCATCTGTAACTTGCGTAACTGGTCGCGCTGGCGTTGCTTCAGGGCCGGTGGCAAAATCTCACCCTTGAACAGCACTTGGCCCTCGAGCGGCGGCAACAGCCCCGTTACGACCCGCGCCAGCGTCGACTTGCCGCTGCCCGATTCGCCCACAATGGCCACCGTCTTGCCGCGCCGGATCTCGAGATCGACGCCGTCGAGCACCGTCACCCCGTCACCGTAGCTGGCGGTGACATTCTTCACTTGCAAGACCGGCAGCTCATCGCCGACGGACGCCACCTCGTCCTTGCGAAACTCGCGCACCGCCAGCAACTGGCCGGTGTATTCCTCCTGGGGATTGCTGATCAGCTCGCGGGCGTTGCCCTCCTCCACCAGATGGCCATGGCGCAGCACCATGATGCGGTCGGCCATCTGGGCCACCACGGCGAGGTCGTGGGTGATGTAGATGGCGGCGGTGTCGAATTGGCGAACCACGTCCTTGATGGCCGCCAGCACCTCGATCTGGGTGGTCACGTCGAGTGCCGTGGTGGGCTCGTCGAAAACGATCAGGTCGGGCCGGCACGACATCGCCATGGCGGTCATGGCGCGCTGCAACTGGCCGCCCGAAACCTGGTGGGGATAGCGGTAACCGATGCCCTCGGGATCGGGAAGTTGCAGTCGGAAATAGAGCGCCTTGGCGTCGTCCTCGGCCTCGGCCCGGGGCTTGACGCCGTGCTGCACCGGCGCCTCGGTAAACTGGTCGATCAGCTTGTGGGCGGGGTTGAAGGCAGCCGCGGCGCTCTGCGCCACGTAGGCTATGCGGACGCCGCGCAGGCTGCGCTTGGCGCCTTCCGAGCTGTCCATCAGGTCGATGCCGTCGAACATGATGGAGCCGCCGGAGATGCGGCAGCCGGGCCGGGCAAAACCCATGGCGGCGAGGCCGATGGTCGACTTGCCGGCGCCCGATTCGCCGATCAGGCCAAGCACCTCGCCGCGATGCAGCACCACGTCGATGCCGTGGACGATGCCTTGCCAGATTTCGTCGGCCTGGCCCTCGATGCGCAAGCCCCGCATCTCGAGCAGAATTTCGCCCTTGGTACCTGCGGTACCTGTGGCACCCGTGCCCCCATTCGTCGCTTCACTAGTGCTCATCCCTGAGTCCACTCGTTTTGTGCAGGAACCAGTCGACCACGAAATTGACGCCGACGGTGAGAAGCGCGATCGAACCCGCCGGCAGCAGCGGCGTGATGTCGCCGAAGGTGATCAGCGTGGCGTTGTCGCGCACCATGGAGCCCCAGTCCGCGGTCGGTGGCTGAATGCCCAGCCCGAGAAAGCTGAGCGCGCTGATGAAAAGGAAGACGAAACAGAAGCGCAGCCCGAACTCGGCCACCAGGGGCGGCATGGCATTGGGCAGTACCTCGCGCCGGATCACCCACCACAGCCCCTCGCCGCGCAGCCTGGCCACTTCGACGAAATCCATCACCACGATGTTCATGCCGACGGCGCGTGAGATGCGGAAAACGCGGGTCGAATCGATCAGGCCGATGACGATGACCAGGGCCGGGATCGAGGTGCCGACGATGGTCAGGATCAAGAGCGCGAAGATGAGGGCCGGGATGGCCATACCGATATCGACCAGACGGCCCAGCAACTGATCGGTCCAGCCCCCCACGGCGGCCGCCAAAAAACCCAACACCGCGCCCACGAAGAAGGCCAGGCAGGTGGTGAGAAAGGCGATGCCGATGGTGTTGCGGGCGCCGAAGATCAGGCGTGTCAGCATGTCGCGGCCCAGGTTGTCGGTGCCCAACAGGAACTGTCCGCTCCAGGGCTCGTACTCGCCAGCCACGATCTGGGATTCGCCGTAGGGTGTCAGCACCGGCGCGAAAAACGCCAGAATCACATAGAACAGAATCACCAAAAGCCCGAAACGCGCACTCCACGGCGCCGTGCCAAGAAGCTTGAGAAAAGCCATGGTGGCGCTACCTCGGATGCAATAGCCGCGGATTGGTGACGATCGACAACACGTCCGCGGTCAGGTTGAGCAGCACATAGGCGGCGGCGAAGAAAAGACTGGTGGCCTGCACCACCGGGATGTCGCGCTTGGATACCGAATCGACCAGCAGCTGGCCCAGGCCGGGATAGACGAACACCACCTCGACCACCACCACGCCGACCACCAGATAGGCCAGATTGATGACCACCACATTAATGATGGGCGCCAGCGCATTGGGCAGCGCATGCTTGACGATGACCCGCGAGCGCGCCAGGCCCTTGAGGTTGGCCATCTCGATATAGGGGCTGGCCAGCAGATTGATGATGGCGGCCCGGGTCATGCGCATCATGTGGGCAACCACCACCAGCGTCAGTGTCAGCGCCGGCAAGGTGCAGCGGTAAGTGCGCTCCCAGAACCCCAGATCGTCGCTGATGTTGGAGATGGAGGGAAAAATCCCGGTGTGAATGGAAAAGAAAAGAATCAAAATGTAGGCGACGAAAAATTCGGGAAAGGAAATCGAACTCAGCGTCACGATGTTGACAAGACGATCGAATATCGAGTTGCGGTAGAGCGCCGCCATGGTGCCCAGCGTCAGCGCCAGAGGTACCGAAATAAGGGCCGCCATGATAGCCAGAAAGAGCGTGTTGCCGATCCGTGTGGCAAACAGCTCGCTGATTTCGCGCTGGTTGGCCAACGAACGACCGAGATCGCCTTGAAGAATGCCACCCAGCCATCTCAGATAGCGCTCGGGGGCCGGCAGGTCGAGCATGAGTTCGCGGCGGAAGGCGGCCACCGTCTCCGGCGTCGCGGCCTGGCCAAGAATGGCTTGGGCCAGGTCGCCGGGCAAGAGCTCGACGCCGAGAAAGATGATCAATGAGACGATGAACAGAGTCAGGAGGCCCAGCGCCAGGCGCTGGGCCACCATCGTCAGAAGTTTGTTCATCCTCTTAGGAAGCGCTTAGAATATCCTGGCGCTGCCTAACCCATCCACCAACGCTCCAGGCCCTTGTTGCCGTCGAGGCCCCAGTTGGCCGCCATCTTGTCTCGGTGCTTGACCTTGTCGGCCATGGCGAAGACGTAGTTGGCGAACATCGGTATGACCACGCCGCCATCGTTGTGCACGATGGTCTGCATCTCGACGTAGATGGCGCGGCGCTTCTTTTGGTCGAGTTCGGAACGTCCCGCCAGCAGCAGCCAGTTGAAGCGGGCGTGCTTCCAGAAGCTGTCGTTCCAGGAGGCATCGGCGGCATAGGCCGTCGAGAACATCCAGTCCTCGGTCGGCCGGCCGCCCCAGTAAACGGCTGACCAGCCCTTCTTCATCCAGACGTTGGACCAGTAGCCATCGTTGGGTTCGCGCACCACATTGATGGTGATACCGGCCTTGGCGGCGTGTTCCTTGTAAAGCACGGCGGCGTCGACGGCGCCGGCAAAGGCCGCATCGGCGGCACTGAGATCGACCTTCAGGTTGGGCGTGCCGGCTTTCTTGAGGTGGAACTTGGCCTTGTCGACGTCGTACTGGCGCTGAGGCAAATCACCGGCATGGTAAGTATTGGAACGGCCGATGGGATGGTCGTTGCCCAGTGCCCCGTGGCCACGCAGCACCGTCTTGATGATGGCTTCGCGGTCAAGGGCATACTTCAGGGCCAAACGCACGTCGACGTTATCGAAAGGTGGCGTGTCACAGCGCATGCAGAAGGTGTAGTGCTGGGTGCCGCTGGTCTCCTCGATGCGGATGCCCTTGCGCCGTTTCAAGAGATGCACGGTCTTGAGATCGACGCTGTCTACGGCGTCGACCTCGCCGGTTGTCAGGGCATTGGTTCGCGCGGTGACGTCGGCGATGGAGATCATCTCCGCCGAATCGAAGTTGCCGTATCCCGACTTGAAGTAGTTCGGATTGCGCTTCATCTTGGCGCGCACACCGGGCTCGAAGTTCTCCAGCGAGAAGGCACCGGTGCCGACGCCCGATTTGAAGTCCACGCCGTCGCCCGCGGCCGGCATGATGGCGATGTGATAGTCGCTCATGATGTAGGGGAAGTCGGCGTTGCCGGCCTTGAGCTTGATCACCACCGTATCCTTGCCGTCGGCCTTGAGTTCGACGATGGGCTCGAGCAGCTTCTTGGCTGCCGACTTGGAATCCTTGCCGCGGTGGTGGTTGATCGAAGCCACCACGTCGCCCGAATCCATGGTCTTGCCATTATGGAATTCGACACCCCTGCGCAGCTTGAAAGCCCAGGTCGTGGCGTCGTCGGAGACGTCGTAGCCTGCGGCCAATTCGGGCACCAGTTTGCCGGTGTTGTCGACCTCCATCAGATGGTTGCGGATGCCATAACCCAAGAACTGGCTGAAGGCGTTCTCGAAGGTCGCCGGATCGATCGAATCGGTGGTCGAACCATGCGCCGAGCCGAAACGGAAATGGCCGCCCTTCTTGGGCGTGGCGGCCATGGCACGGCCGGCCAGCGAGGTGGCCAGAGCGGTCGTGGCGCCCAATGCCAGCGCCTGCGACATGAAGTCACGGCGCGAAATTCTACCTTGCCCGAACAGCCGTTCGAGCGTGTCCAGTTTATCCATAGGTCCCTCCCTGCAAGCGGGTTTTTGTTATCGATCAGATGAATTGACCGATCGAATATTATTGCTTCACCGCGATCATGCGACATCTCGTGGCCCAACACAAGGAAACCACGGAAACTCCGGTGGAAGCCCCGGAAAATCTCACTTGTTTCAGGCGTCGGCTCCAGCGCTCGCCATGGCTGTCGGTTAGCCGTAGCGCGGCCTGGCAGCCACGCAAGCAGAGGAAAACTAATTGCGCCCCTTGAGGCCGGTCGGACCTTGCTCCGCGATCACCGCTTTGATTTTTTCGTCATGGCGGAACCAGGATTTGGCCTTGGGGTCCGTGATCTTGAGTCCGCGTGTCTTTGACCAGTTGCGGATGAACTGGCGAGCGTTGTTCCATTCGCCGTCCACCGGCTTGAGGAACTGGAGTGCAAAAACGCGCACACCAAAATTGGTCGAAAAGAGGCCGTCCGCGACGATGCGCCGGCCGCAAAAGGGCAGCAAGTCGTCACTGGCGCCGCTGAACATGCCGGCGTTCTTCATGGCCAGCACCAGCGTGCCGTCGTCGCGCAAAAGCCCGAGCTGACGCTTGCCGGCACCGCACCGGGCCGGGCAGTTGCCGGAAAGCTCGCACAGGATATCGACCACACGGGCCTCGAAACGGACTTTCTCCTCAGCCGGCAGGCCCCAGCTATTGGCGGCATTTGCGGTACCGCTCAGCCCCAACAGCAGGACCAGAACGGCGCCAAGAAAGGTTCCCCGTTCCACCATATCGCTACTCCCCGAACGGCTGGATGCCGACGTCTTCGTGATTGACCATGACGATACCCTGGTCATCGACCACCTTGTGCACGGCCAAATAATTGAGGCCATCACGGCGGTAGAGATCGCCTTCGACCACCAGGCGGTTGGTTTGCACCTGGACCAGACCGGGGTTGGCCACGCTGCTATCATCGGTTTCGAACTTCATGATGATGTAGATCTCGCCGTCATCGGCGATCAGACCGACGGGTATGCCGCCGACGGCGCACCAGATGGCGCACTGGTGGTGGGCGCTGCCCCGCCCCACCATGATCTCGGTGATGGCACACCAGGGATCGATGATTTCGCCACTCAGGCGCACCCGCTCGGGCGCCGCCTGGGCTGCCGACGCGGCCATCATCGTGGCCAACAACATCCCCGCCAGCTGGTTCAGGATTCTCATGCCTACCCCCCACAGGTTGTTCGCCTCTGGCCCCGCCCAACCAGGCAAGTAGAGCCACTTTTCGCCGCGGCAAGGGTGGCTGGTTTCCAGAACGACTGCGGGTTAGCCTGGAGCCATGCGACGAGGAGTGAAAAGCGCCCTGCTGGCGCTGCTGATAGGGCTGGCGACCGGAACTGCCACTGCCGGCACGGCCGAGGCTTTGGCTGCTCTGGCGCGCGGCGACCACAAGGCCGCGGCGACCGAGCTTAGCCAGTTGGCGGCGGCCGGCGATGCCGATGCCCAGCACCAGTTGGCCCGCCTCTATCTCGATGGCCGTGGTGTCGAGAAGAATACCGCCCGGGCGCTCGAGCTCTACCGGCAGGCGGCACGGGGCGGCGACATTTCGGCCCGGCTGGAATTGGCCGAGATCTATTCCGAGGGCGAGGGAGTGGCCCGCGACCCCGGTCGTGCCTATTTCTGGTACATAGTGCTCGACCAGACCAGGAGCTTTGCCATTCGCATGTACGCCGATGCCGCCCGCACGGCACTGGAGGAAGAGACTCCGGATGCCACCCGGGCCCAAGCACGCAAGGACGCCGCAGCCTGGCTAGCGCGGCACGGCGAGGCCAGCAAGTGAAGCCGAAAACCTTACTGGCGCTTCTGCTGCCCCTGGCCTTTATGTCGGGCACCGCGCAGGCCCGCCCCAGCGTCGACAAGCTGGTGGAATACTTCTCCATCATCGCCTTCGGCAGCGAGATAGACGGCGTTGCCGCGCATCAAAGCGTACGCAAGTGGCAAGGCCCGATTCGCTACAAACTCGCTGGCCTGACCAAGGATGCCAAGACATTCCGGCCCATCATCCAACGCCACACCAAGGCACTGACGCGCTACAGCCGCATCGAGTTCAAAGAGGTTCCCGGCAAGGCCCCGGGCGAGGAGCTGATCATCTGGTTCAGCAAACCTGACGGCATGCTAAAGGCAGCCCGTTTGCTGGAAAAGAACGAGCGCGTAATCCGCCGCCTGGCGCAGGAACGAACCTGCTTTTTCCTCACCTACCACCTGCCGCCCGGGCGCCTAGTCAAGAGCATGATCGTGATCAACGTAGAGCGCGAATTCGCCTTGACCGAACACTGTTTGCTGGAGGAGCTATCCCAGTCTTTGGGTCTGCCCAACGACAGCCCGCTGGTGACGCCCTCGATCTTCAATACCCGCGATCGCCTGACCAAGCTCTCCTTCATCGACAAGGTGCTGATCCGCACGCTTTACGATCCCCGCCTCAAGGCGGGAACGCCGAAGAAGCTTGCTCTGCGCCAGGTGCGGGCGATCATCAAGGAACTGGCGCGAGGCAAGTAGGCAACCGTGTCCATCGAGAAATTTGAACCCGAGTCATGCGCGGCCGACGGCCGCTTGCATTTCGCGGTGACCGAGCGCAACCGTGGGCCCATCCTGGAGGTGCTGAAAAAAGTACTGGCACCTGGTCTGGTAGTGGAGGTCGCCAGCGGCACGGGCCAGCACGCGGTGCATTTCGCCTCCGCGCTACCCGAACAGATCTGGCAGCCCAGCGACCTCGATCCGGCCATGCGGTCCAGCATTGCCGCCTGGCGCAAGCACGCCGGGCTCGGCAACCTGCTTGAGCCCTTAACCCTCGATGCCGAAACGACCTGGCAGCTCGACACCGCACCTGTGGCTCTGGTCGCCATCAATCTCATCCACATCGCGCCCTGGTCGGTGTGCTGCGGGCTGATGCAGAACGCCGGCCGGCTGCTGGCGGCCGGCAGCCAGGTCGTGCTTTACGGCCCCTACCGCCGCGACGGCCAACATACGGCACCGAGCAACAGCGAATTCGACGCCATGCTCAAGGCCAAGAACCCCGCCTGGGGTGTGCGTGACCTCGAGGCGGTAACGGCCGAGGCGGCCGGCCAGGGACTGGCGCCCAAGGAAGTCGTGGAGATGCCGGCCAACAATCTGACGCTGGTCTTTCAAAAAGCGTCGATTCCCTGCTAGAGTCCGCCGTCCCGTTCGAAGCTTTGCCGGTGTGGTGCAGGGATGGTGATATTCGTTACGTGGTTGATCTGCAGCGTCGTCGTTTTCCTGATTCTGGTCAGGTTGCGCGAGGGGCGCCTGCACCGCCATATTCGACTGGGCGATCTTGACTGGAAAGGGGTAGCCGTGCTGGCTGCCATCGTCGGTTTGCTGCCAGCCATTGCTTTCGACCTCTATCGCGGCCGTGACGTCGTGGTGCCGCCCGGCGTCGCCGAACACCCGCTGGAGAAGGAAAAAGCGGACAACGGCAAGCAATAGGGAATTTCGAGATCGGGAAGTTGCCCGGGATCCCTCTGGGAAGTGTTCACTTGGGGTCGCGGCGTTCGCCGTCAGCGGTCTCCAGAGCGGCCTGGATGGCCGGGCAGACGGTCCGCACGGCCTCGAAATCGCGAAAGGCCAGTTCATAGATCGAACAGGGTGTGACGGCGCGGCAAGTGGCGGCGCGAGGAGTGCCGTGCAGCAGTGCCATCTCGCCGATGAAATCGCCGGCCATCAGGGTTCCGAGGTCATCCTCATCCTCGCCGCCCCGGCGTGAGGCCCGAACCACGCCACGGGCAATGAGAAAGAGCGAGCGGTCGTGCGCGCCTTCGCGGATTACCGCCTGGCCGGCCGGCAGGGTGCGCAGCTTGAGCACTCCTGCGACGCGGGCGTATTCGCTCTCCGGGGTTTCGGAGAAGAAGGGCACTTTGCGCAAAAGTTCGCTGGGATCGGCCTCCAGCGCGGCGGCATCACGGCCGCGGAGCGCCTGGGATTCGTCCTCCAGGCGGGCCAGCATCTCATGGGCCACGCCGGCTGCTATCGAGCCCGCCCGCACCTCACTCTGGATGACCTCGGATTCGGCCTGCAGCATCAGCCGCCAGGCCAGGCGTTGCTGCATCAGGTTGACGAACTCGGGGTACTGGGCGGCGGTCTCGTCGATGGTGGCGAGAGCGGTATCATGCCAGCGCCGGTACTGGCTGCGGACCTCGTCGACCAGTCCCAGAGTTCCGGCAGCGAAGTCTGGGTTTTCGAGCTGATCGAGGATCTGGCGGCTGACCCGGTAGCGGCCCCAGGCTCGCTCGTAATCGGCGGCGATGCGGTCTCGCCGCAGCTTTTCCGCCAGGCCCCAGAATCCTCCCACAAACCCGCCCAAGCGCTCCGCCAGGCGGGTCAGACCCTGGTGCAGAGTGCGCGTCCACAGCACCCGCGTGGTGGCTTCGGGCAGGCGTCCGCCTTGGCGCAATTCGGCGCCCTGCAGGTCGACGGAATGGCAGAGCTCGCGGTAGGTATGTTCCGAAAGATGGCCCTGGCCGAAAAGCTGGTAGTAGGTCTGCTTCTCCATGGCGAACAGACGGGCATAGAAGAGCCGGCGCTCGACCTCGGCACCAAGCTCACTACCGCGCAACGCCTCGAGCTCCTTGCGGTGGCCGGCGATGCCGCTTTGTAGGCGCTGGTTGACGCCGTCCGCCACGCGTTCGGAAAGCAAGCCGCCGCGGCGCAGTTCGGGCACCCGCTCCCAGGCCCGGCGCATGGCCGCCAGTAGTCCCTCGACACGGGCCACGCGGTCCTCCAATGGCGGCTTATCGAGGCCCAGGCGCTGCACCAACCACTCGATGCTCAATCCCTGGACCAGCAATGTGAACAGCACCGCCCCCATGACCAGCGCCACGAAAAGCTCGGCATGGACGAAATCGCCCAGGCTGAGCGCCAGGGCCAGACCGATGGCGCCGCGCAGGCCGCCCCAATACATAACCGCCTGATAGCCCCGGTCGATGCGCTCGGCACCGGGCAGCCGGCCGACCAGCGGCACCAGGCCGAAAGTCACCACGGCGCGGGACAACAGCATCGCCAGCAGCACCCAAGCCAACAGGTCGATGGCCTCGTAAAGAGCGCCCAGATTGACGCTCAAGCCAACCAGCAGAAAAATCAGGGCGTTGGCCACGAAGGCCATATATTCCCAGAAATGCTCGAGATAGCCGACCACAGAAGGCGAGATCTTGGCCCGTCCCCAGCCGCCCAGCGTGACGCCGGCCAAAACAACGGCCATCACGCCGCTGACGTGGAAGACTTCCTCGGCAACCAAAAACGAGAGATAGGCCAGCACCGTCGTCAACGTGATCTCGATCGAGACGTCGCCGCGCACCCGGCCCAGCAGCCAGCCGAACCCGAGCGCCGCCAACCAGCCCACCAGGGCACCGCCGAAGAACACCACGAAGAAGGTGACGACATCGAGGAAGGCACCCAGCGGCGTAAAGAAATAGCCGCCCACGGCCACGCCCACCAGGATGCGCGTCAGAACGATCGAAGTGGCGTCGTTGAACAGGCTCTCACCTTCGACCAGAACGGTAAGCCTGAGGGGTGCCCCGAGTTGGCGAAACAGCGCCACCACGGCGACCGGATCGGTGGCGCTGAGAATGGCGCCCAGCACCAGCGCCGAGGCCAGATCCAGGGGCGTCACCAGCCACAGCAGTCCGCCGATCAGGCCGGCCGTGACCAGTACGCCCGGGATGGCCAGCGTCAGCACCGGCAACAGGTTGTGGCGCAACTGCCGGGCATCCAGGTTGAAGGCCGATTCGAACACCAGCGTCGGCACGAAGACAAAAAGAATGGCCTCGGGCGACACCGAGAAGCCGGCATACGAGCCCAGCCAGCCCGGAGAATGGGCGAAGATCTGGGCCAGGCCGATGCCGACCAGCACCAGAGCCACCGTGAACGGCAGCTTGATACGTTTGCTCAACGCCAGGGTACCGGCCGCCACCAACAGCAGCGCCATGACGATGGTGACGAGCTCGACGGTGTGCAGCGTTGACTGCATAGCTCCTCCCGTCGGACTCCCCCCCGCCGGACATAGTGGCCGACAGACGGGCCGAGGTAAACGCCTGACGCCATCGGCCCAATTCGGCTAAAGTCCATGGGCGGTATTTTACGCGCCAGAAAAGGGCAATTCCGTCATGAGCAACAGCACCCTGCGTGAGATGGCCGACACCCGCGAGGCCAAGTTCGGCACAGGTGTCTTCGAATTCGACAGCCCCGGCATCGGCCACATTCTCAAAGCCGGCGGCGCCGAATACGCCTTTGTCGATTGTGAGCACTCGGGCTTCGGCATCGACGCCGTCAAGCGCGTGTTGCGCTACATGGAAGCCGCCGAGCTGCCCACCTTCGTGCGGCCGCCGTCACAGTCGAGCCACCACATAGCCACCTTCCTCGATGCCGGCGCCGAGGGCCTGATGCTGCCCATGGTTTCGAACGCCGACCAGGCCCGGGCCATCGTCGACGCCATGAAGTACGCTCCCCAGGGATCACGCGGCGTGGCGCTGGGCATCGCCCACGACCGCTATGCGCCGGGACCGGTATTGGAAAAACTGACGGCGGCCAACCAGCGAACCGTCTGCCTGGTGCTGATCGAGACCAAGGAAGGTATCGCCAACGTCGACGAGATCGCCGTCGTCGAAGGGGTCGACGTGCTGTGGATCGGGCACTTCGATCTGAGCTGCAGTTTGGGCATTCCGGGCCAGTTCGAACACCCGGAATTCCTTTCAGCAGTGGAAAAGGTCGTGGCTGCCGGCCAGGCCCAGGGCAAATCCCTCGGACGCATGGTGCGCAGTATTGACGAGGGTGTGGCGCTGAACAATCAGGGTTTCGACTTCATCTGCTATTCCGGCGATCTCTGGCTGCTGCAAGATGCCTTGCGGACAGGCATTGAGGAGCTGCGCCAGCGCTGCGGTTGAAGACCGGTGTTAATCGTATTTTTTCCAATTCCGGTTAGCGTTGCGGTCCCCGGGCACCACTCCCTAGCGCCCGCCACGACCGGAGGAATCCATGAGGTTCATCGAAAACACCGCTGCCTTCGTGGTTCTCTACATAGTCTTGATGATCCCGACCTATCTGTTGCCCTACCTGCGTTTCGCCACAGGCATCGGCCTGGCGGTCGAGGGCGAGGCCGACGCGGCAGCCGGCGCCAGTCTCGGCCTGCTGGCGGTACAACTCGTTTTCCTCGTTATCCTTATTGCCATCACCTGGTTCCGCGGCAACTTCATGGCCAAGAAATGGCTCGTCATATTTCCCATTTTGGCCACCGTTTTCGATCTCGTACCGGGCCTCAGCGCGGTGCCGTTAGTGCCCACGGTATTGCACCTGCTGGCCATCATTCTCGGCGTTGTCGGGAGCAGCGCTGCGGCCAGCGAAAAGCCCGCGCAATGAGAGTCCGCCTTCTGACGGTCCTGGCGGCCCTTTGCCTGCTGCTCGCCGGGCCGCCGGCGGCGGCTGCGGACAGTGCACCCGAGGCCGCCGCCAAACAGTGGCTGGCCCTGATCGACCGGGGCAACTACGGCGAGGGTTGGGAGCGAGCGGCAACCTACTTGCAAGGGATCGTCATGAAAGACGATCTCATCAAGGCCCTGAAGGCCGTGCGCACGCCACTGGGCGCCGTCATTTCGCGCCGCCTGCGATCGGCCCAAACCGCCACCAGCCTGCCCGGCATGCCCGACGGGAGCTACGTTGTCATCCAATACGACACCGTCTTCGCCAAAAAGAAGAAAGCGGTCGAGACCATCACGCCGATGCGCGAAAGCGGCGGCGCCTGGCGCGTGGCCGGGTACTACATTCGTTAGCCTGCTCTAGCCTGCCCTTGCCGCCGGCCGGCGCCGCGGCGACAATCGTCGCATAGCGCCATATCGAAGGCCGGCCCGTCATGAAGATCTCGGACATCCAGACCTACGTCGTGGGCAATCCGCCACCGTATCGCGGCGGCCCCTACTTCGTCTTTCTCAAGCTCGTCACCGACAACGGCATCAAAGGCTACGGCGAGGTTTACGGTGTGCCCTTCGGCCCCCACCTGGTGGCAGCCATGATCGAGGACGTGGCGGCGCGCCACGTTATCGGCAGCAATCCCTTCGAGATCGAACGGCTGTGGCGAATCGTCTATTCGTCGGGCTTCACCCAGCATCCCGATCTTTCGCTGATGGGCGTTCTGAGCGGCCTGGAGATGGCCTGTTGGGACATCGTCGGCAAAGCGCTGGAGCAGCCCGTCTACAACCTGCTCGGCGGCCGGGTCCACGAGACGTTGCGGTCTTATACCTATCTCTATCCGGCGCCTGAGGACATGCCGCAATCGGCTGATGAAGGCGTTGACGCCACAGAAAAAATAGACGCCATGGCCATCGCCGAGGCTTTCGGCGACGCCGAGATGGCGCCCAAGCGCGCCGCCCACTACCGCGCCCAGGGCTTTACGGCGATCAAATTCGATCCCGTCATGCCCATGTCGGCTTTCGATCCGCGGCAACTTTCGCTGGCGGCGCTGGATAACGCCGAGCTGGTGATACGTAACTTGCGCGAGGCGGTGGGCGGCGAGTGCGACCTGCTGGTCGGCACCCACGGCCAGATGACGACGTCGAGCGCCATCCGCCTGGCGCGGCGCCTGGAGCCCTTCGATCCGCTGTGGTTCGAAGAACCGGTGCCGCCCGAGAACACGGTCGAGATGGCCCGCGTGGCCCGCCATACTTCGATCCCCGTGGCGTCAGGCGAACGCCTGGCCACCAAATACGAATTCGCCCGCCTCTTGCAGGACCAGGCAGCGGCCATCCTGCAGCCGGCGCTGGGCCGCGTCGGCGGCATCCTCGAGGCCAAAAAGATCGCCGGCATGGCCGAAACCCACTACGCTCAGATGGCGCCACACCTCTATTGCGGTCCCATCGAGGCCGCCGCCAACATCCAACTCGCCACCTGCAGCCCCAATTTCCTGATCCAGGAAAGCATCGAGACCTTCGGCGGCTTCCACGCCGAGATCCTTGTGAAGCCGCTCGAATGGCAGGACGGCCGCATCATCCCGCCGACGGATCCAGGCCTCGGCGTCGAACTCGACGAGGCGGTCGCCGCCGACCACCCCTACGAGGGTCCGATCTTTCCTGAGATGGTCGAGGAGCCGATTTAGGTTTGACACTCTGGGCTTGGCCTAGGGGGCGCAATCGCTTAGAACCACGCCCACGTGACGACGCGTCACATTTTGCCGCCCCCCCCGGCAGTGCCGAGGATGGCTGGCGGCATCCACCCCGTGGTATTTCCGGAGACGAGACATGGTTGCGAGAGATTTGATGGCGTCCAAGGGACCGGCCGTCTTCTGCGTCGGCAGGGACCAATCCATCAGGGAAGTGATTGGCCTGCTGTCAGGAATGGGCATTGGTGCCGTCGCCGTGAGCGACGACAACAAGAACCTTGACGGCATCCTTTCGGAGCGCGACATCCTGCAAGCGCTCGACGAACGCGGCGCCGAGGCCCTTGTGCTGACGGCCGGGGACCTGATGACCGCCGACGTCTTCACCTGCAACGCCGACACCCTGGTGGCCGAGGTGCTGTCCACCATGGTCGATTACGGCGTGCGCCACTTGCCGGTAGTAGGAGAGGATGGCCTGGAAGGCATGATCAGCATGCGCGACGTCGTGCAGCTTCGTCTCACCGCCTTGGAAAATGAGGTCGAAAGCCTGCGCCGGCAATTGCAGGAAGACCCCCAAGCCGCCTAATAGGCGCCAAATCGAACGCGCGGGAACACGAGATGCACTTTGGACTGACTGAAGAACAACAGATGATGCAGGACGTGGCGAGAAATTTCGCCGAAAACGAAATCCTGCCCGACCTCGAAGACGACGAAGCGAACCACAGATTTCGTCCCGAGCTGCTCAAGAAGATGGGCGAGCTCAGCTTCTTCGCTTGCGCCTTGCCGGAGGAATACGGCGGCAACGGCTTCGGCTATCTCGAATCCGTCATCCTGGCCGAGCAGATCGCCAAGGTCTCGGGCTCCTGGCGCGTGCCCTTCAACATGCAGAATCTCGGCCCCCCCATCACCGTGGCCAAGTTCGGCAACGAGGAGCAAAAGCGGCGTTTCATTCCCGGCTGGACCAGCGGCGAGACCATCGGTTTTTTCGCCATGACCGAGCCCAATACCGGCTCCGACGTCGCCAGCATGGGCACCACGGCCAGCGACCGCGGCGACCATTGGGAGCTCAATGGCCAGAAGATGTGGATCTCCAACGCCCACGTCGGCGATTGGGGGCTCTTGTACGCCTTCACCGACAAGAGCCAAAAGCACAAGGGCATGAGCTGCTTCATCATCAATCTGAAGGAAACCGAGGGCATCACCACGACCGCCATCGAAAGCAAGCTCGGCCTCCATTGCGCCCCCACCGGCGAGATCGTCTTCGACGGCGCCAAGATCCCCAAAGATTCCGTGCTGGGCGAGGTCGGCCAGGGCTTCCAGATCTGCATGTGGCAGCTCAACAACACCCGCATCGGCTGTGCCGCCGGGGCCCTCGGCATCGCCGGTGGCGCCGTTGCGGCCGCCATCGACTACGCCAACACACGCACCCAGTTCGGCCAGAAGATCGGCGCCTACCAGATGGTCCAGGCCCAGATCGCCGACATGGTGGCCGAACACGAGGCTGCGCGGCTGCTGGTCTACCGCGCCGCCTGGCTCAAGGATCAGGGCCTGCCCAACCAGTTTGAGACCTCGATCGCCAAGCTCTTCGCCTCGGAGGCCGCCGTCCATGCCGCCAGCGAAGGCATGAAGATCTTCGGCAGCTACGGCTACTCCACCGAATATCCGGCGCAGCGCTTCCTGCGCGACGCCCACTCGCTGCGAGTGGTCGAGGGTACCAGCAACATCCAAAAGCTCATCATCTCGGGCATCTCGCTGGGTGATAAAGAGAACCGCTAGACGCGGCATCAGCGACACCGAAATTCACGAGAAAGCGAAAGAATCCCATGCCGCAAAAGCAGACGCCGCTGCGTCCCTACTTCGAAAAAATGCCCGATATCGGCAAGCCGCTGAGCGACGGTGAGATCCGGCGCTCGCAGGAAAACGTCGAGCTGATCAAGGAACAGGAAGAGATCCTGGCCGCCGAAGTAGAGCGTGTCCGCAACGCCGGAATTCCCGCCCAGAAGATTCACGACCGCGGCGGCATGACCGTCTACAACCGCCTCGATTATCTCGTCGACGAAGGTACCTGGTGCCCGCTGCACTCGCTCTACAATCCCACCGACAACGAGGAAGGCTGCACCGGCGTGGTCAACGGCCTGGGCAAGATCGAAGGCAAGTGGGCGGTCATCATCGGCTTCGACAACAAGGTCATGGCCGGGGCCTGGATAGCCGGCCAGGCCGAGAACATCCTCATGGTCACCGACCTGGCCAAGCGCCTCAACGTGCCGCTGGTCTGGCTGACCAACTGTTCCGGCGTCAAGCTGATGGAACAAGAGGCTGTCTATGCCGGGCGGCGCTCCTCGGGCGCGCCCTTTTACCGCCACGCCGAGCTCAACCGGCTGGGCATTCCCATCCTCAACGCCATTTACGGCACCAATCCGGCCGGCGGCGGCTATCAGGGTATCAGCCCGACCATTCTGCTGGCCCACGACAAGGCCAACATCGCGGTTGGCGGTGCCGGCATCGTCGGCGGCATGAACCCGCGCGGCGAGGTCGACGTAGAAAGCGCCCTGGCCCTGGTCGAGGCCTCGCGCGGAGTCCGCGCCAAGCCACCGGGCCGGGTCGAGACCCATTTCGACCAGACCGCCTATTTCCGCGAAGTGCACGAGGACGAGCAAGGCGTGCTCGACGGCATCAAAGACTACATGCGCATGCAGCCGGCCTTTGATCCCGCCATGTTCCGCGTCGCTGAGCCGGCCGAGCCCGCCTATCCGGCCGAGGACCTCAACCTCATCCTGCCGGCAGCCCAGAAGCGGCCCTACGATGCCGTCCAGATCCTGGCCCGTCTGACCGATGCCTCCGAATTCATGGAATACCGCCCCGACTACGGCCCCGAGGTGTTCGCCGGGATAGCCAAGATCGACGGCTTGCCCGTCGCCTTCATCGGCAACCGCCAGGGCGTCTTTCCCGAATACCCCGACTATGCCGACGGCAACTATCCCGGGGTCGGCGGCAAGCACTACCGCCAGGGCCTGATCAAACAGGGCGAATTCGTCACGCTGTGCGGCCGCGACAACTTGCCCATCGTCTGGCTGCAGGACACCACCGGCATCGATGTCGGCGACGCGGCCGAGGAAGCCGAGCTGCTGGGCCTGGGCCAGGCCCTGATCTATTCCATCGAGAAGAGCGACTTGGCCATGATGTGCGTGGTCCTGCGCAAAGGCACGGCGGCCGCGCACTACATCATGGGCGGCCCCCAGGCCAACAAGAACAACGCATTCACTTTGGGCACGCCGCTCACGGAAATTTACGTCATGCACGGCGAAACCGCCGCCGCAGCGTCCTATACCCGGCGCCTGGTCAAGGAACAGGACGCCGGCAACGACCTCAGCCCGGTGGTAGACAAGATGAACGAGATGATCCAGGACTATCACGACAAATCCCGCCCGGCCTACTGCGCCAAGTTGGGCTTCGTCGACGAAATCGTCGCTCTTACAGGCCTGCGCCAGTACATCCAGGCCTTCGCCGGAGCCAACTACCAGAACCCCAATTCAATCACGCCGGTCCACCAGATGCTGCTGCCCCGCACCATCCGGGGTTAGCCGGTCGGTAAGCAACAAGGAGAATCCCATGAGCACGGAAGTCACCGCCCCCATGTCGGGCGAGATCTGGAAAGTCCACGTCAAGGCCGGCGATCAGGTGCAGTTCGAGGACGAGCTGATAATCCTCGAAGCCCTGAAGATGGAACATCCGATCTATGCCCCCGCCGACGGCACCATCGCCGAGGTCAAGGTCGCCGAGAAGCAGAAGGTCGAGGCCAACGAGGTCCTGATCGTCCTCGAATAACCCCGCAGGGGTGGATTCGTTATGGAAACATTCGCTGAGTCCGTGAAGTTGATGCTTTTCGTCTATGCCCTGGCGGCGGCGGTGTCGCTGGCTGTGGCCTGGGCCATCAAACTGCTGTTCGCCGGCTTCCAGTGGCAAAAGGCGCGCGTCGCCGCCCGGGCAGCCGCGGCGGCGGGCGAGACGGCCGAGGCGGAATAGACATGCCGGAAATCGAATTCCTGCAGATCTTTCAGGGTATCGCCACGCTGCTGGCGTCCGATCCCCTAATCGCCTTCTCCCGCGTCGCGTTGATCGCACTGGGCATTGCCTTCGTTTATCTCGGCGCCCGCGGCACGCTTGAGCCGCTGATCATGATCCCCATGGGGGTCGGCATGGCGACCGTCAACGCCGGCGTCCTTTACCTTTCTGCCGACACCATGGGAACGCTCTTTATCGACCCGACGATCAGCGAGCCGGAACAGTTGTTGGAGATTCTGCAGATCGATTTCCTGCAGCCCATCTACACCTTCAGCTTCTCCAACGGCCTTATCGCGGTCTTGATCTTCATGGGCATCGGCGTGCTTTCGGATATCGGCTTCATGCTGATCTCGCCGGTGCGCTGCATGATCATCGCCATCATGGCCGAGCTCGGCACGGTCTTAACGTTTCCCATCGCCGTGGCCATGGGGCTGCCCTTCAACGAAGCCGCCGCCATCGCCATGGTGGGCAGCGCCGATGCGCCGATGGTGCTCTATACCTCGCTGCTGCTGGCCAAGGACCTGTTCGTCCCCATCACGATAGTCGCGTATCTCTATCTCAGCCTGGCATATGCCGGTTACCCCTACCTGGTGCGCCTGATGGTGCCCAAGGATCTGCGCGGCATAAAGATGGACCCGACGACGATCCCCAACATCAGCCAGGGCGAAAAGATCACGTTTGCGATCGTCACCTGCGTCATACTTAGCCTTCTCTTCCCCGTGGCCTCACCACTATTCATGGGCTTTTTCGTCGGCGTCATCATCCGCGAATCGAATGTCCAGCCCTTCATCGATTTCATCTCGGGCCCCGTGCTCTATGGCGCCACGTTCTTCCTGGGCCTCCTGCTCGGCGTCCTTTTCGAAGCCAGCACCATCCTCGACCCCAAGGTCATCGTGCTGCTGTTCCTGGGCATCACGGCGCTGCTGCTCTCCGGCATCGGCGGTATCCTCGGCGGCTATCTGGTCTGGTGGTTCAGCGGCAAAACCTTCAACCCCGTCGTCGGCATCGCCGGCGTCAGCTGCATCCCGACCACGGCCAAGGTGGCACAAAAGGAAGTCCACAAGGCGAACAAGTTCGCCGTCATTTTGCCCTGGGCCATGGGGGCCTCAGTGTCAGGCGTGATCTCATCGGCGGTCATCGCCGGTATCTACGTGACGTTGCTGCGATGACCGGGCGTATGCGCCAGCGCAAGGCCTATTGGCTGGGTGGCACCGCCACGGCACTGGTTGGTGTGGCGCTGGCGCGGTTGGTGGCGCCGGAACTTGCCGGCACCTTCGGCCACGTCGCGCTGGGTGCCGGATACCTGTTGGTGGCCGCGGGCCTGGCGACCCTGGCTGCCGCCACGCGGCGGCGGGATGCCGAGGCTTTCAGGATCGGGGATGGAAACACGAGCGGGGAACGGAGCCCATAACCCCAAGAAGTGACCCCAAACGGTCATGGGCACGAAGCGGCACCTTATCCAGATCAACCTCCCTGCTGGCCGAACAATTCGGCGATGACGCTTTGATCGGCGCGGGAACCGTTGTCACGGTGCCGGACGTCGGCCGGGTGGCAGCCGCGGATGGCAAGCTGATCGTTTCGCCCAACAGCGACACCGAAGTGATCACCGAAAGCAAGCGCTTGGGCCTTGTCTCAGTTCCCGGCACGGCGACGCCAACCGAAGCCTTTGCCGCCCTGGCGGCAGGTGCAGACGCCCTCAAGCGGTTTCCCGCCGAAGTCCTGTCGCCGGCCGCGGTGAAAGCCCTCAAATCGGTCCTGCCCCAGCAGGTCCCGCTAATCGCCGTCGGCGGCATCAACGCCGGCAATATGGCCGACTACCTGCAGGCCGGTGCCACTGGTTTCGGCATCGGTTCCTCCCTCTACAAACCCGGCAAACCCCTCGCGGAGATCGCCCACGACGCTGAAGCGTTCGTCGGGACCCACAAATCATAAGGCGGAGCGGTGGACTGACTCGGAAGCCCCGATGAAACGCGTTGATTATCCTGGATACAGTCGAGGAGTTTTTATCCCCCATTTCCCAGATGAACTCGTTAATCGATGCCCTGAGATGGAGATTATGCTATAAGAATCAATATGT
>NZDS01000089.1 GCA_002690215.1 Rhodospirillaceae bacterium
ACAACCTGACGGGATTTGTGCGACGGGAAGCAATCCCTACACCAAAATCGGAGTGTTCAGCTCGATCTGTTCGGGCCAACTCCAGAGGGGTGTTATTCTGAGCCGAGCTTCCGCATGTCGTACCAAATCCGGAAGTCGTGCTTTGGACCTCAACAACACGGTATCGTGAGACGCCCACAGATGCCACAAGGTCTAAGGAGGGACGGACATGGCTGACAAAGGGAAGAAAGACAAAGCCAGAAGGGAGCAGCAGAAGAAGGCCCAGATGAGCCTCAAGGAAAAGCGAAAACAGAAGAAGGACAAGAAGGACAAGAGACTGGGGCAGGAAAGACTGGTGGAGTGACGGACCTGGCGGTAGAGGAAGGACTGCAGGTCGTTGGTCTGATGCAGAAACTTGGTGCCGCCCCACCGGTGACCATGTCTGACGGGTTGTGAACGGCGCAATACACAGGTGGCCCCACCCTGGCGGTCTCGGGAGCAGGACCACGAGACCGTGCAGAGGGTGCTGGCTGACAGGGATGGAGCCGGTTGACGCCGTAGCCGCCTTCCGTGGCGACGCGCCGCAGGGGGATCTCTCGTGGCCCTACTGAAGGGGCGGATCAGCCTTTCCCCTTCCCGGAGCTCTGTCTTGGCTTCTCGATCTCCGCCTCCTGTTTCTCTCTTTCTGCGGCAGAGATGGCTGAGAGTCGGGCTTCGGTTCGTGCGGCCCAGAGTGAAGCTAGGATTCGCTCTTCCTCTTCTTCGGCCACCACCTTCGGCTGGCCGTGCCGGTTCACGATCTCGGCGGGTATGAGGAATCTGCGGTAGGGCTTGCCCTCCTCCACGACCTCCCATTCCTCTACCGTCCGTCTTGGGACCTCGATCACCAGCAGCATGTCACCCTTGGCGCCTTCATAGAAGCTCAGGGGCTCCTCGGAGAGCCAGACGCCCGTGCAGGGGCGGTTCATCCCATAGGTGTCTGTGGTGTCCCTGAAACCGTCCCTGAGGATGGCCTCGCAGGCGTGTGTTCGGTGATAGAGTTTCATGGATCCTTAGTGTACAGATTCCGGGTGAGCAGTGCAACCTGTTGGAGGAGGCCCCGGGGGCGGGAGAGAGGGCAGCCCCGGGGCCTTTGTGTGAACTGACGAGGGACGTCAGCTCGTGGGGATGATCAGCAGCTCACCTGCAGGGGTATGGAGATCCTCCTTAGTCCCGCCGGAGCGGTCCTCGATCTCACGGGATAGCCTGCACGTCCTCACTCCTCCTCTCCTTTGCTGTTGCAGCAGCGATATACGTTGCGTACCTTCCTGCCAGCGTCCTTGTGGCGCTTTTTCCGAGATGGGGGCCGGTCCAACCGGAGGGGCTGGCCCCCTATTCTTGTTCCCTGGGACGCATGCGGGCTCCCGGCATGTAGAAGTGCTGAGACCTCCTGTGGAGTGGCCCGGTATCTGCACCGGGATTGGAGGATGATTCCGGGAGTATTTGACCCGAGTTGATTGAGGTTGTGGCGCGCGAGTGAGGGAAGCGCGCGGCCGCGCGGCCGCCCGGAAGGGCGGAGCGCGGCGTTTTTCGTTATTCCTTGACCTGAGCGAGGGCCTGGTCCCGCAGCTCAGTGATGTACTGGATCGTATCCTGATCGACGTTGTTTGGGTTCTTCTTGATCATATCCAGCACCTTGTCGTAGTTCTCGGCAGCTTCCTGGAAGCGTCCCTGAGCTTCCCTGAGCATGGCCAGGCGTTCGTAGCCGTCGAACACGTCGGAGTAGTCCTGGAGCAGCTTCTGGCAGAGCTCTTCAGCCTTGTCGTATTGTCCTGCCTCGATCGCATCGATTACGCTGTTGCTCAGATCGTCCAGATCCATTTTCTTCCTGTCCTCCTGCAAGTGGTGGGCTGCCATTGGGTTGGAGGACAAGATGTGATGGAACGGGGTCCGTTATCAAGTACGTCTTTGAGGTCGGTCGTCTGTGTATTGCCCACTCGATGTCCCTACTGTCCTGCGGATGCGCCGCGGCATTGGATCGGCTGGGGCAGCTATGAACGCTACTCCGGCGACGTCGAAGATCCCAGCCAGAGAGTGGCCATCCCGCGCTATCGGTGCAAGCTCACCCGACGCACCTTCTCATTACTGCCCGACGGGCTGCTGCCGTATTGCGGCGAGAGGACGGGGCTGGTGCTTGGGTGGCTCTACGCGTTGTGTGTGCAGAGGGTGGCCCTGAGCACGCTTTCGCGGACAGAACGTGTTGCCCGAGGGACGCTGCGCCACCTCAAAGCCCGGTTCCTGCGCGCGGTGTCGGTTCTGCGCCTCCCGCGCCGCGAGGGCGTCTGGGGAGCGGCACCCTTCCTGGAAGCCCTGGCGCAGAAGGGGAGCGCGGTGATTGCCGAGCTCTTCCGGGTGTGGAAGGAGCGCGAGCCCAAGCACTGTATTGTCGGCATCTACGTTCGATAGCCCCCACGGCTTCGTTGAAGGTGTTCCGTCGGACGCCGCCTGCTTTGGCGGCAGGTGCGCCTGCCATCAGCGACCTTACATCTGCCGCCCGTTCGAGAATCCCCCCTTCCTGTCGATTTTGTCCGTCGTTCCCACGTGCATTCTCCCGCTCTGCTCGTCGTCGCATCCCTGGTGCGCTGGCGCGTTGCGCGGCCACCAACAGAAGCTGGCCATTCCGCCGCCATCGGAGGATCGGTATCGTTAGGCCATACCGAAAGGAGGTCCAAACGATGCCGCAGTCCGAGCTGTCCCTTTGGCGCTTCTCGCTGATCGCGCCGTTGTTGCACCGGGCGCCGGGCGTATCGCTGTCGGAGATGGCCCGTCAGCTTTCCGCCGAAGTCAAACACGGTCCCGACGGCGCGCCCGTCCTGCTGTCGGCCGAGACCCTCTTGCGTTGGCTCCGCCGCTACCGGCAAGGCGGTCTGGACGCGCTGGAGAACCAGGCCCGATCCGACCGGGGACGCTCCCGTGCTCTGGACACGGATACGGTCGCCAGGATCGAGGAACTGTCCGCCGAACATCCGGCCTGGACCGTCAAAGCCATCCACCGACGGCTCCAACATGAACTGGGCAAGCCCATACCGCTGAAGCCCGTGTATCGTCTGCTGAAGGGACGCAAGCGTGTTGACGCAAAGGAGGCCTTTCGCAAGAGACCGCCGGGGATGCCGCAGGTGTTGTGGCTGGCCGACACCATGCACGGCCCGCAGGTCTATGGACCTCGGCGCAAGAAGCGCAGAAGCTACCTCATCGCCCTCCTGGACGACGCCTCCCGCGCCATTATGGCTGCCGCCTTCACGCTGTCGGACAGCGTCCAAAGTCTGATGCCCGTCCTGCGCGAGGGGGTCCTTGCACGCGGCCTGCCCCATCGCCTTCTCGTCGACAACGGGCCCAACTACCGCTCCCGGATCCTGCGCACCGCGTGCGCGCGCCTGGAGCGCTTCTTCTTGACCGTGCGCCTCCAGATGCTGCCCCGCCTGCCCCAGTCCCCAACGCTGAAACAGGTCCAGACCCTGTGGGCACGCTTTCTTTCCGAGTACCACGACAGGCCTCACTCCTCCCTGTCCCGGATCACGGGCACGCCCACCACGCCCCTGGATTACTACCTGCGCTTCCTGCCCGACGGCGTGCGCTACCTGGAACACCTCCCCCTGGACGACCTCTTCCTCATCGACGCCACGCGACGCGTCAACGCCGACGCCACGTTCCGTCTGGCCTCCCGGTTCTGGGAGGTCCCTCCCGAGCTGGTAGGCCAGCGCGTGCTCGTACGCTACAACCCCGACCTGCTTGCGCGCAGCGAGCAAGCAGGCGACCTCAACCGTGTGCTCTACCGTCCGCTTCAGGATCGCGACGCCCCGATCCGGCAAGCCTTCCCTGTTTCTTGACACAAGGAGACGACCATGAACGGCACGACCACCCTCAAAGCCTTCTTCGGCTTCAAGCGACNCCCCTTTCCACCAGCCTGTGCGCCCGAGCCCCTGTTCTGTTCCGGGGGCCTCGAAGCCGTCCTCCTGCAAGCCCACAACGCGCTTCAAAACCGCCTGCACGTGCTCGTCACCGCCCCGGCAGGCCTCGGCAAATCCTCCTTCTGCCGTCTGTTGATGGCCCAGCTCAACCCCCGCGACTTCAGGACCCTTTACCTGGTCGCACAGCCCGTGGGCCTATCCGACCTGCTGCGCGCTGTCGCAGAGACCCTCGGCTTCGAGTCCAGCGGCCGAAAGGGCAAAACCGCACAGCTCCTGTCCGAAGGACTCGAAAGGATCGCCGCCACTTCCGGTACACACCCCGTCCTCATCCTGGACGAAGTCCAGCAACTCCCCGTTGAGGGTATCGAGTTCCTGCGCTTGCTCGCCGAAAGCCACAACCGCACGCTGCTCTCGCTGGTCCTAGTCGCCACCGACGGCTTCACCCGCCTCCTCGCCCGCCCGGCGCTGGCACCCCTCGCCGGACGCCTGGCCGTGCGCGTGCGCATCCCGCCCCTCGACATCGACCAGGCCGCCGACTTCGTCGAACACGCCTTCACCGCCGTGGGCATGCAAAACATCCTGGCACCCACAGCCATCGCAGGCCTCCACGCCGCCTGTGCAGGATCGCCTCGCGCCATCGGCGCCTTCCTGGCCACCGCCATGCAGCGCGCACTCGAAAAACGCTCCAAGATGCTCACCGACGAAATCGTCCAGGAGGTCCTCGATGACACCAGAGCCTGAGGCCGACACCCTCCTGCCTGTCCATCGCACCCAGGCAGGCCCCCTGCGCGTCTTGCAGGTCGCCCAACTACCCCCNGAGCCTTCCGGCCATCCGGCATGGCTCATCGATGACCTCTGGGCCCACCAGGCCGTGGGCGTCATCGGCGGCGCCCCCAAGTGCTGCAAGACCTATCTGGCTCTGGAAATGGCCCTGGCCGTCGCCTCTGGCACCCCCTGCCTGGGACGCTTCCCCGTCCACGATCCCGGCCCCGTACTCCTCTTCGCCGCAGAGGACGCACCTCCACAGGTCCGTGACCGGCTTCGGGGACTCGCCCACACCCGAAACGTCGACTTCGACAACCTCCCCCTGCTCCTCATCCTCACCGACCAACTCAGGCTCGACACAACCTCCGACAAGCAACGCCTCGCCGATGCCGTCGAGGAACACAAACCCCGACTGCTCATCCTGGACCCCTTCGTACGCCTCCACCGCGCAGATGAGAACTCCGCAACCGAGATCTCAGCGCTCCTGGCAGACCTCCGTGCTCTCCAGCGACGCTTCCACCTCGCCATACTCCTGGTACACCACACCCGAAAGGGCAACGGACCCGTCGCGGGACAGGCACTGCGCGGCTCCTCAGACCTTCACGCCTGGGGAGACTCCAACCTCTACCTTAAGAAAGCAGATGAACACATCCGACTGACCGCCGAACACCGCGCCGCCAGAACACCCGACCCCATCACCCTTCAACTCCACGGGGAGCCGGCACGCCTACAAATCACGGCGGCTCAATCCCAACATCGAGAAACCAACCTCAACCAGCAGGTCCTCAACACGCTCACCCGACACTCCAATCCGATGACACAGGCGCAGCTCCGAGACACGCTCAAGATCCGTAACCAGTCCCTCACAACCACCCTACGCCACCTCCGGAAGCAGAACATGATCAGACGCACAAACGGCGCCTGGACCCTCTCTGCACAAACGTCAACACCCCAACGCTCCAAGGGCTCCAACCAAATCCCTTGACCCGTTCCGTTCCCGTCCCTACATAACCATCGGAACGGAACACCTGCACAAATCCCGCTCAAACAATCCGGGAATCAACCAGCCAAATAGCCCGCCACTCCACACCCGCCCGGCTCGGACGTTGCCTTTTGTTTTATTGGAACGATCTACACGTATGCTGTAGAGACGCCCCACTAGGTTGTCCAGTGTCGTAATGGTGTTAACACTTTAGGTTCTCCCTTTAGCTCCCCAGAAGATGTCGGATGGTCTACGGCCTTTGGTTCGGTAGCCGAAGTGTGGTCGTTCGTCGTTATAGTAGATCAGGAATCGCTGAAGTGGCTGCTCGAGTTGTTGACGTGTCGTGAAGAAGCGTCTTCTGAAGGCGATTCTCCAGTGTTCGTGGAGGATGGTACCCTGCAGCCGTTCTACAAAGCCGTTGGTCCAGGGTTGTTGGCTTACACTTCTTTCAGCAGCTCCTTTTTTGAGGGGCTTTATGGTTCCTACATCAGGATGTTCTAC
>NZDS01000090.1 GCA_002690215.1 Rhodospirillaceae bacterium
CATCGCCATGGACGAGGGCCTGCGCTTCGCCATTCGCGAGGGCGGCCGCACAGTGGGCGCCGGCGTGGTTGCCGGTATCATCGAATAAAGGGGGCGAAGGGGCTAGGCATGCGCGCCGAGCCGACGGAGTAGACCATGGTCAATCAGAACATCCGCATACGCCTCAAGGCGTTCGATCATCGTGTGCTCGATCAGTCGGCCAGCGAGATCCTCAGCACGGCCAAGCGCACCGGCGCCCAGGTCCGTGGCCCCATACCGCTGCCCACCAGGATCGAGAAGTACACGGTGCTGCGTTCGCCCCACATCGACAAGAAATCGCGCGAGCAGTTCGAGATCCGCACGCATCGGCGGCTGCTCGACATCGTCGATCCGACGCCCGAAACCGTGGACGCGCTGATGAAGCTCGACCTGGCGGCCGGTGTCGACGTCGAGATCAAGGTCTAGAGCGGAGAGCGTCATGCGAAGCGGACTGATCGCCCAGAAAGTCGGCATGTCGCGGCTGTTTACGCCTGAAGGCGGCCATGTGCCGGTGACCGTGCTGCGCATGGAGGAATGCCAGGTGGTGGCCCAGCGCACCAGCGACGTGCACGGCTATGATGCCGTGCAACTCGGCGTCGGCAAGGCGCGGGTCAAGAACGTCAGCAAGGCCATGCGCGGCCATTTTGCCAAGGCCCAGGTCGAGCCGCGCCGCCAGTTGGCCGAGTTCCGCGTCAGCCCCGATGCCCTGATCGATGTGGGTAGCGAGCTTTCGGCCCAGCACTTGGTGCCCGGCCAATACGTCGACGTCACTGGTTCCAGCATCGGCAAGGGCTTTGCCGGGGCCATGAAGCGGCACAACTTTTCTGGCCTGCGCGCCAGTCACGGCGTTTCGGTATCGCATCGCGCCCACGGCTCCACCGGCCAGTGCCAGGATCCCGGCAAGGTCTTCAAAGGCAAGAAGATGGCTGGCCACATGGGCGCCAAGCGGGTCACCACCCAGAACCTGGAAGTGGTCGAGACCGACGGCGAGCGTGGCCTGATCTTTATCCGTGGTGCCGTGCCCGGCTCCAAGGGCGGCTGGGTGCTGATCCGCGATGCCGTCAAGAAAGTGCTGCCCGAAGAGGCGCCCTTTCCGGCCGGCCTCAAAGGCGCCGGGGAAGCCGCGCCCGAGCCCGAGGCCGCAAGCGAAACAGCGGCTGAGCCGCCGGCCGAGCAGGAGGACGCCTAGCCATGAAGGCCAAGGTCACCACGCTCGACAACAAGAGCGCCGGCTCGATCGATCTCGATGACGGCATTTTCGGCCTAGAGCCGCGCCCGGACCTGTTGCACCGAGTGGTCAACTGGCAGCTCGCCAAGCGCCGCGCCGGCACCCACAAGACACGTGGTATCAGCGAGGTCAGCGGCACCGGCGCCAAGCCCTATCGCCAGAAAGGCACTGGCCGAGCGCGCCACGGCAGCCGCCGCTCGCCGCAGTTTCGTGGTGGCGCCGTGACCTTCGGCCCGGTGGTGCGCAGTCATGCCATCAAGCTACCGCGCAAGGTGCGCCGGCTCGGCCTGATGAACGCCCTGTCGACCAAGCAGCAGGAAGGCAAGCTGGTGATCCTCGATGCGGCAGCGCTGAATGACGCCAAAACCAAGACACTGGCCGGCAAGCTGGCCAAGCTGACCTGGGGCAAGGTACTGATCATCGATGGGCCCGAGGTAGACGCCAATTTCGCCCGCGCTGCTGCCAACCTACCCGACATCGACGTGCTGCCGGCTCAAGGCGCCAACGTTTACGACATTTTGCGCCGCGACACCCTGGTGCTGACCAAGGCGGCGGTGGAGCGGCTGGAGGCGCGCCTCAAATGAAGACCGCCGAAATCTCGCGCGAACGAATGTACGACATCATCCGCAGTCCTGTGGTGACGGAGAAGTCGACCCAGGGTTCGGAGCACAACCAGGTCACCTTCCGGGTCTCCGGCGACGCCACAAAGCCCGAAATCAAGGCCGCCGTCGAGGGCCTCTTCGAGGTCAAGGTGGAGAAGGTCAATACCCTCAACCAGGAGGGCAAGCGTAAACGCTTCCGCGGCCTTCCCGGCCGGCGGGCGGGCTACAAGAAAGCCATGGTGACGCTGGCTGAAGGCCAGTCCATCGACATCATGACGGGGATCTAGGGGAATGGCGCTCAAGACCTACAAGCCGACCACGCCGTCCAGACGCCAATTGGTCCTGGTCGACCGCTCGGCGCTCTGGAAAGGCAAGCCGGTCAAGGCTCTGACCGAAGGCCTGGCGCGCAAGGGTGGCCGCAACAACGCCGGTCGCATCACTGCCCGGCGTATCGGTGGTGGCCACAAGCGCGCCCTGCGCAATATCGATTTCAAACGCCTCAAGTTCGATGTGCCCGGCACTGTGGAAAGGTTGGAATACGACCCCAACCGCTCTGCCTTCATTGCGCTCGTGCGTTACGAGGACGGCGAGCAAGCCTACATCCTGGCGCCTCAGCGGGTGCGTCCGGGCGATATCGTGATCGCCGGCGAGCGGGTCGATGTCAAGCCGGGCAACGCCATGCCGATGCGTAACATTCCGGTCGGCACGATCATTCACAATGTCGAGATGAAGCCCGGCAAGGGCGGCCAGATCGCCCGCGCTGCCGGTGCTTACGTGCAGCTCGTGGGCAAGGACGCGGGCTATGCGTTGTTGCGTGTGGCCTCGGGTGAGCAACGCATGGTGCGGGCCGAATGCATGGCCACCATCGGCGCCGTTTCCAATCCCGACAACAAGAACATCAAGCTCGGCAAGGCCGGCCGCAAGCGCTGGATGGGCAAGCGCCCCTCGGTGCGCGGCGTGGCAATGAACCCGGTCGATCATCCCCACGGCGGCGGCGAAGGCCGCACCTCGGGCGGTCGCCATCCCGTGACGCCTTGGGGCAAGCCGACCAAGGGCAAGCGCACCCGGTCCAACAAGCAGACCGACCGCTACATCATGCGTCGGCGCCGCACGCGCAAGAAGAAGTAGGAGAGCTCCGTGGCACGCTCAGTCTGGAAAGGCCCCTTTGTCGACGGCTATCTGCTCAAGAAAGCCGAAGATGCGCGCAATTCGGGGCNNAAGNNNGTNNTCANGACCTGGTCNCGACGCTCNACCATCCTNCCCNAGTTCGTNGGCCNCACNTTCGNNGTNNANAACGGCNANANNTTCATCCCNGTGNTNGTCANCGANANCATGGTNGGCCANAANCTCGGCGAGTTCTCGCCCACCCGCACCTACTCCGGNCACGGNGGCGACAAGAAGGCGCGGAGGGCCTAGGANCATGGGCAAGAAAGCCACNCCNCGTCAGCTNGCCGACANCGANGCCATGGCCNTGGCNCGNCGGCTGCGCGTCAGTCCGCAAAAGCTCAATCTGGTGGCCCAGAGCATCCGCGGCAAGAACGTCTCGGCGGCCCTGGCGACATTGATGTTCGAGCGCCGCCGCATCGCCGGCGACGTGCGCAAGTTGCTGCAATCCGCCGTGGCCAATGCCGAGAATAATCATCAGCTCGACGTCGACCGGCTATTCGTGGCTGAGGCCAGCGTCGGCAAGACCATGGTCATGCGCCGCTGGCGCCCCCGGGCTCGTGGCCGCACCGGCCGCATCNTCAAGCCCTTCAGTCAAATCACCATCGTCGTGCGCGAGCGCGAGGAGGAGACCGCCTAATGGGTCAAAAAGTAAATCCGATCGGTCTGCGCGTCGGCGTCAACCGGACCTGGGACTCACGCTGGTACGCCGAAGGCCAGGAATACGGCCGGCTGCTGCACGAGGACCTGCGCATCCGCACGTTCTTGGAAAAACGTCTGACCCAAGCCGGGGTCTCGAAGATCGTCATCGAACGCCCGGCCAAGAAGCCGCGCATCACCATCCATTCGGCCCGGCCTGGCGTGGTCATCGGACGCAAGGGCGCCGACATCGAGCGTCTGCGCACGGCGCTCAACCAGATGACCGGCAGCGAAGTGCATCTCAGCATCATGGAGATCCGCAAGCCCGAGATCGACGCCACCTTGGTGGCCGAGAACATCTGCCAGCAGCTTGAACGCCGGGTGGCCTTTCGCCGCGCCATGAAGCGGGCCGTGCAGTCGGCCATGCGGCTGGGCGCCCAGGGCATCCGCATCAACTGCGGCGGCCGTCTGGGCGGCGCCGAGATCGCCCGCACCGAATGGTACCGCGAAGGCCGCGTACCGCTGCATACGCTGCGTGCCGATATCGACTACGGCCAGGCCACGGCGCTGACCACCTACGGCACCTGCGGCGTCAAGGTATGGGTCTTCAAGGGCGAGATCATGGCTCACGACCCCATGGCCCAGGACAAGTTGCTGGCCGAACAGCAGCAACTGACCCAACGCTAGGCTCGGGCAAGAGGTTAACCCGTCATGTTGCAGCCCAAACGCACGAAGTTCCGCAAGGCCCACAAGGGCCGCATTCACGGCAATGCCACGCGGGGCACGACCTTGACCTTCGGCACCATCGGCCTCAAGGCACAGGCCCCGGGCCGTGTCACGGCGCGCCAGATCGAGGCCTGCCGGCGGGCCATAACACGCCACATCAAACGTTCGGGCCGGGTCTGGATCCGTATCTTCCCCGACGTGCCGGTGACGACCAAGCCGACCGAAGTGCGCATGGGCAAGGGCAAGGGATCGCCGGAATACTGGATGTGCCGGGTCAAGCCGGGCCGCATTCTCTTCGAACTCGGTGGCGTCACGCCGAACATCGCCGAAGAGGCCTTGCGCCGCGGCGCCGCCAAGTTGCCCATGCAGACCCGCATCGTCAGCCGCATCGGCGAGGGAGCGAACTGATGAAGGTCGAAGAACTCAGGGGCAAGACAGCCGACGAGCTCAAGCAGCAGCTTCTGGAGCTCAAGAAGGAGGCCTTCAATCTGCGCTTCCAGCAGGCCTCCGGACAGCTCGAAAACACCGCGCGCCGCCGCCAGGTGCGGCGCGACATAGCCCGCATCAAGACAGTGGTGCGTAGCCAACCAAGTCAGACGTCGTAGGAGTTCGCTATGCCCAGACGTGTTTTACAGGGAGTGGTCGTCAGCGATGCCAACGACAAAACCATCGTGGTGCAGGTCGAGCGTCGCATCAAGCATCCGCTCTACAAGAAGTTCATCCGCCGCTCCAAGAAGGTCCACGCCCACGATCCCGAGAACGCCTGCAAGCAGGGCGACAAGGTGCGCATCCGTGAGTGCCGGCCGGTTTCCAAGCTCAAGTGCTGGGAGCTGGTGGCCGGCGAATAGGCCGGACGTGTGTCGAGAAGGTAAGAGACGATGATTCAAGCCGAGACAAATCTTGAAGTCGCCGACAATTCGGGCGCCCGCCGGGTCCAGTGCATCAAGGTGCTGGGGGGCTCGAAGCGCAAGTCGGCCTCGGTTGGCGACATCATCGTGGTGACGGTCAAGGAGGCGATCCCGCGCGGCCGCGTCAAGAAGGGCGATCTGCACCGCGCCGTGGTGGTGCGTACCGCCAAGGAAATCCGCCGCACAGATGGTAGCGCCATCCGCTTCGACCGCAATGCCGCGGTGCTGATTACACCCCAGGGCGAGCCCATCGGCACCCGCATCTTCGGTCCGGTGACGCGCGAGCTTCGGGCCAAGCGGCACATGAAGATCATCTCGCTGGCACCGGAGGTGCTGTGATGGCGAAGAAATTCAAGATCAAGAAGGGCGACGAGGTGATCGTCCTCAGTGGCCGCGAAAAAGGCAAGCGCGGCAACGTGCTCAAGGTNCNCAGCCANGANGAGCGNGCCGTNGTCCAGGGCGTCAACATGGTCAAGCGCCACACCCGCCCCTCGGCCGGNAATCCCGGCGGNATNGTCGAGAAGGAGAGTGCCATNCACATCTCCAACCTGGCTCACCTCGACCCCAAGAACAACCAGCCGACCCGCGTCGGCTTCCGCTTTCTCGAAGACGGCCGCAAGGTGCGCTATGCGAAGCGCTCCGGCGAGGTCATCGATCTCTANGGAACCAGCGCCATGGCCCGGCTGCAAGAGCAATACNANGGCGTCATCAANCCCGAAATGCGNGAGCGNTTCGGCTACNCCAACGTCATGCAGGTGCCNAAGCTCGAGAAGATCATTCTCAACATGGGCGTCGGNGAAGCCTCGCGNGANAACAAGATCATGCCCCACGTGATCGAGGACNTGACCGCCATATCNGGNCAGAANCCGATGGTCACCAAGGCGCGCCGTTCGATCGCCGCATTCAAGCTGCGTGACGGCATGGAGGTGGGCTGCAAGGTGACGCTCAGGCGCACCCGCATGTACGAATTCCTCGACCGCCTGATCACCATCGCACTGCCACGGGTCAGGGATTTTCGCGGCATCTCGCCCAAGAGCTTCGACGGCCACGGCAATTTCGCGCTGGGCCTCAAGGAACAGATCGTCTTTCCCGAAATCGATTACGACAAAGTCGATGCCATCCGCGGCATGAACGTCGTCATCGTCACCACAGCCAAGACCGATGCCGAGGCCCGCGAGTTGCTCGCCGGTTTCGGTATGCCGTTCACGGAGTAGGGGCGCTCTGCGCGCCTTAAGGAGAATCTGCATGGCAAAGAAGAGCGCCATCCAACGCAACAACCGACGCGCCCGACTGGCGGCCAAGCATGCCGGCCGGCGAGCCCGCCTGAAGGCCATCGCTTGCGATGAGACGGTACCTCAGGAGGAGCGCTTCGCGGCGCGGCTTAAGCTGGCCGAGTTGCCGCGTAATTCGGCCCCCAGCCGGGTACGCAATCGCTGTGAGCTGAGCGGCCGGCCGCGCGGCTATTACCGCAAGCTCAGAATGTCGCGCATCGCGCTGCGCGAGCTGGCCTCGCGGGGACAAATCCCCGGCATGGTCAAGTCGAGCTGGTAAGGGAGATCACGTTATGACGATGTCCGATCCGCTCGGCGATATGCTAACCCGCATCCGCAACGGCCAGCAGGCGCGCCTCAACACGGTGTCGAGCCCGGCCTCGCGGTTTCGCTCCAACGTGCTCGAGGTGCTCAAGCGCGAAGGCTACATCCGCGGCTTCGAGCGCTTTGAGCCGGAGCCCGGCAAACCCGAGCTGCAGATTGAGCTCAAGTATCATGACGGTGAGCCGGTGATTCGCTCCATCGACCGCGTGTCGACGCCGGGCCGGCGGGTCTATTCCGCGATCAGTGACCTGCCTCGGGTGTGCAACGGTCTCGGCATTTCCATTCTGTCGACGCCGCAGGGCGTGCTTTCCGACGGCGAGGCGCGGGCCGCCAACGTCGGCGGCGAAGTGCTCTGCAGCGTGCTCTAGGGATCGAACCGATGTCGCGCATTGGACAAAAACCGGTGATTCTGCCCGATGGCGTCCAGGTCGAGCTGACCGGGCGGGAGGTGCAGGCCAAGGGCCCCAAGGGCGAATTGGCGCTGCGGCTGGTCGACGAGGTCGATGCCAAGATGGAGGACGGTGCCGTCGTGGTCTTGCCGCGAGGCAATTCCAAACGCGTGCGCGCCATGTGGGGCATGCAACGCTCGCTGGTCAACAACATGGTGACCGGCGTGTCTCAGGGCTTCAGCATCGAGCTCGAAATCGTCGGCGTGGGTTACCGTGCCGCCGTCGAGGGTTCCGTGCTCAATCTCCAGCTTGGCTACAGCCACGAAATCCACCATGCCATTCCCGAGGGTATCGAGATTGCCTGCGAGCGGCCGACCGCGATCAAGGTGTCGGGGGTCGACCGCCAGAAGGTGGGGCAGGTGGCGGCGGAGATCCGCGCCTATCGCAAGCCCGAGCCCTACAAGGGCAAGGGCATCAGGTATTTGGGTGAGCATGTCTTCCGCAAGGAAGGCAAGAAAAAGTAGGACCATGAGCGAATCCAGAACACTCTACCAACGCCGCCAGCGGCGCAACCGTCACCGGCTGCGCAACGCTGCCGGTGGCCGGCCGCGGCTCAGCGTTTTCCGCTCGAGCAAGAATATCTACGCCCAGATCATCGACGACACAGAGGGTCGCACGCTGGTTGCTGCCTCGAGCCTCGACAAGGATCTGCGGACCGAACTGAAGGCCGGGGGCAATGCCGAGGCGGCGACCCGGGTCGGGACACTGATCGCCGAACGGGCCAAGGCGGCCGGCGTGGATGTGGTGGTTTTCGACCGCGGCGGCAATCTCTTTCATGGCCGCGTCAAGGCGCTGGCCGAGGCGGCCCGCGAGGCCGGCCTCAAGTTCTGAGGGCAGGAGCAACGCGATGGCCAATTCCTATTCCTACGACCGTGGCGAAAGCGAAGTCGTCGACAAGCTGGTCAGCATCAACCGCGTCGCCAAGGTGGTGAAAGGTGGCCGGCGTTTCGGTTTCGCGGCCCTGGTGGTGGCCGGCGATACCAAGGGCCGAGTGGGCTACGGCCAGGGCAAGGCGCGCGAGGTGCCGGAAGCCATCCGCAAGGCAACCGAAGCAGCCAAGCGCAACATGATCCGGGTGCCTTTGCGCGAGGGCCGCACGCTGCACCATGACGTCAGCGGCCGCTATGGAGCAGGGCGCGTGCATCTGCGTGCCGCTCCCGCTGGTACCGGCATCATCGCCGGCGGTCGCATACGCGCCGTCTTCGAGACACTCGGCGTGCAGGACGTGGTGACCAAGTCGATTGGCTCCTCCAATCCCTACAACATGGTCAAGGCGACCTTTGCGGCATTGGAAGGCGTGATGTCGCCGCGATCGGTGGCGGCGCGGCGCGGCAAGAAGGTCAGTGACATCGTTGGCCGGCGCAGTCAGACCAGCGAAGAGGCCAAGGAGTAGGTCATGGCCAAGGCCAAGAAAACCGTAGCCGTGCGTCAGGTGCGCAGCCCCATCGGGCGGCGGAGCGACCAGCGGGCGACCCTGATCGGACTGGGCCTAAACAAGATGCATCGCCGCCGCGAGCTCGAAGATACGCCGTCGGTGCGTGGCATGATCAACAAGGTCAAGCACCTGATCGTCGTTGAGGAAACCAGCTAGGCCGAGCCGCCGGCCAGAGGTCCATGTGGGGCCAAACAGGAATAGAGCGATGAAACTCAATCAGCTTTCCCCAAAGCCTGGCTCGGCCAAGTCGCGAACCCGTGTCGGTCGCGGCCCGGGCTCGGGCAAGGGGCGTACGGCGGGGCGCGGCAACAAGGGCCAGAACTCGCGCTCGGGCGTCGCCCTGAAGGGCTTCGAGGGCGGCCAGATGCCGCTTTACCGGCGCCTGCCGAAGCGCGGCTTCAACAATATCTTCCGCAAGGAATTCGCCGAGGTTAATATCGGCCGCTTGCAGACCGCCATCGATGCCGGCAAGTTAGACGCCAAGAAGCCGCTGACCATGGCGCTACTCAGTGAAGCAGGGTTGGTGACGCAGATGCGAGACGGTGTGCGTCTTTTGGGCAAGGGCGAGCTCACGGCCAAGGTCGAGATCGAGGTTTCCGGTGCTTCCAAGACTGCCTTGGCGGCGGTCGAGAAGGCCGGCGGCAAGGTTACGGTGGTGGGGCCGGTGGCCCGGCCGAAAAGCCCGCCCAAGGCGTCTAAGTCTGCCAAAGCCGCCAAGTCCGCCAAGTCCGCCAAGACCGCCAAGGCCGCAAAGACCAAAGCGGCCGCCGAAGACACAGGAAGCTGATCGCGAGGGACCATGCCCTCTGCCGCCGAACAACTCGCCGCCAACATCAACTTCGGTGCCTTTGCCAAGGCAACGGAGCTGAAGCGGCGCATATGGTTCACGCTGGCTGCCCTGATCATCTACCGGCTGGGCACCTACATTCCCTTGCCCGGCATCGACCCTGTGGTGCTGCAGGAAATCTTCAAGCAGAATCAGAGCGGCATCCTGGGCATGTTCGACATGTTCGCCGGCGGTGCGCTGGGGCGCATGACTATCTTCGCCCTCAATATCATGCCCTACATCTCGGCCTCCATCATCATGCAGCTGATGACCACGGTGTCGCCGCACCTGGAACAGCTCAAAAAGGAAGGCGAGAGCGGGCGCAAGAAGATGAACCAGTACACCCGCTACGGCACCGTTGTGCTGGCGGCGGTACAGGCCTACGGCATCGCTTCGGGCCTCGAGGGCATGAGCGGCTCGTCCGGCGGCGCCGTTATCGAGCCCGGCGTCTTTTTCCGCGCCACCACGGTCATCACGCTGACCGGCGGCACCATCTTCCTGATGTGGCTGGGCGAGCAGATCACCGCCCGCGGCGTCGGCAACGGCATCTCGCTGATTATCTTCGCCGGCATCGTTGCCAACCTGCCGTCAGCGCTGGCCAGTACGCTGGAGTTGGGCCGCACGGGCGCGCTGTCGATGCTGTTCATTCTGGTGCTGCTGGTGATGTCGGTCGGCGTCATTGCCTTCATCGTTTTCATGGAACGCGCCCAGCGACGTATCATCGTGCAGTATCCCAAGCGCCAGGTGGGCAACAAGATGTTCGGCGGTGAAAGCTCGCACCTGCCGCTGAAGCTCAACACCTCTGGCGTGATCCCGCCGATCTTCGCCTCGTCGCTGCTGCTTCTGCCCATGACGGTGGCCAACTTCGGGGCCGCTGGCGGTCCCGACTGGCTGACCTCGATCACGGCGCTGCTGGGCCGCGGCCAGCCGCTTTATCTCGGCCTTTATACGGCCGGCATCGTCTTTTTTGCCTTCTTCTATACCGCCGTCGTCTTCAACCCGGCCGATACCGCCGACAACCTGAAGAAATATGGTGGCTTCATCCCCGGCATCCGGCCCGGGCGCAACACGGCCGAGTTCCTAGACCACGTGCTGACCCGGCTGACGGTGGTTGGCGCGGCCTACCTGGTGGCCGTCTGCCTGTTGCCCGAAATCCTGATATCGCAGTACTCGGTACCCTTCTACTTCGGTGGCACCTCGCTGCTGATCGTGGTGACGGTGACCATGGATACGGTGGGGCAGGTACATTCGCATCTGCTAGCCCATCAGTACGAGGGCCTGATCAAGAAATCCAAATTGCGGGGGCGGTCGCGATGAATATCGTTCTTTTGGGACCCCCAGGATGCGGCAAGGGCACCCAGGCCCGCCGTATCGAGGAAAACCACGGCCTCAAGCAGCTCTCGACCGGCGACATGCTGCGCGCCGCGGTCGAGGCCGGCAGCGAAATCGGTACCCAGCTGGCCGAGATCATGAATGAGGGCCAACTGGTGCCCGACGACATCATAATCGGCATGATCTCGGAGCGCATTTCCGGGCCCGATTGCGCCCAGGGCTTCATCCTCGACGGCTTTCCCCGCACCCTGGTTCAGGCCGAGGCGCTTGACGCCATGCTCGAGCAAAAGGGCCTGGCGCTGAGATCGGTCATCTCCCTTACCGTCGATGACGATGCCATGGTGGAACGCATTTCCGGACGCTTCACCTGTGCCGCCTGCGGTGCCGGTTATCACGACAGCTTCAAGCCGCCGCGCAACCCGGGTCGTTGCGACGATTGCGGTGACCGTACCTTCAGCCGCCGCGACGACGACAACGCCGAAACCGTGCGCCACCGGCTGACTGCTTACCATGACATGACGGCGCCGATCCTGCCCTATTACGAAGGGCGCGGGATTCTCCGGCCGGTCGACGGCATGGCTGCCATCGATAGCGTCACGGCTGAAATAAATGCCTTGGTGAGGGCTGCCTAGATGGTTGACTTGCGGAGGCAAATTCCTAATAATCCCCCACCTTCCAGCGGCTTAGAAAATGGATGCCCCATGGACGCCCTTGTGCCGGGCGGGGGTGTTTTTTGTCGTTTTGGCCGGTGTCGTTTTGGACCGTGCCGTTTTGGAATGCAAAGAGGAGGCCCGGCGTGGCTCGAATAGCAGGCGTCAACATCCCCAGCAACAAACGGGTGGAGATCGCGCTCACATACATCTATGGCATCGGTCGCACCAAGGCCACGGAGATCTGCCAAAAGGCCAGCATCCCTGTCGAGCGCCGGGTCAACGACCTGAGCGAAACCGAGGCCATCCAAATTCGCGAGATCATCGACCGAGACTACATGGTGGAGGGCGATCTCAGGCGTGAGCATGCCATGAACATCAAACGGTTGATGGATCTTGGCTGCTATCGGGGCTTGCGTCACCGGCGCGGTTTGCCGGTGCGCGGCCAACGTACCCATACCAACGCCCGAACCCGCAAGGGTCCGGCGCGGCCCATCGCAGGAAAGAAGAAATAGGGATGCTTGCCGATTTCCGGCAACGCACCCCCAGGCTTGGCACTTAAGGACCGACAATGGCGAAAGAAACGACGCGGGTGAAGCGCCGCGAGCGCAAAAACATTACGTCGGCGGTGGCACACGTCCATGCCACCTTCAACAATACCAAGATTACCATTGCCGATGCCCAGGGCAATGCCATCGCCTGGGCTTCGGCCGGGCAGCAGGGCTTCAAGGGATCGCGCAAATCGACGCCCTACGCCGCCCAGCTGGCCGCCGAGGATGCCGGCCGCAAGGCCATGGAACATGGCGTAAAAACCCTGGAGGTTCAGGTGAAGGGACCCGGCTCGGGGCGCGAAAGTGCGCTCAGGGCGCTGCAGGCGGTGGGGTTCGTGGTGACCACGATTCGCGACGTCTCGCCGATTGCCCACAACGGCTGTCGGCCACCCAAGCGGCGCCGGGTCTAGCTCTGCAGGTTACTCCGATGGCGCAGCCATCGGTTGAATGATTTGAAATTCCGTAGCGCGCCCGGGCCTCATTGCTAAGGCAGGTCTCGGCGCCATGAACGCACGAAGGTGATCGAGTGATCCAGAAAAACTGGCAGGAATTGATCAAGCCCAACAAGCTGATCGTCGAGCCGTCGGTTCAGTCCGAGCGCACGGCTACCCTGGTGGCTGAGCCGCTGGAGCGGGGCTTCGGCCTGACGCTGGGCAATTCGCTGAGGCGCGTGCTGCTGTCGTCGCTGCACGGTGCCGCCGTCACGGCGGTACAGATCGACGGCGTGCTGCATGAGTTCTCGTCCATCCCGGGCGTGCGGGAGGATGTCACCGACATCGTCCTCAACCTCAAGGGTCTGGCGCTGAAGATGAACGGCGAGGGACCCAAACGCATGACGCTGACCACCGAGGGGCCGGGCGAAGTGACGGCGGCGATGATCGACACCGGGCACGACATCGAGGTGCTGAACCCGGAGCTCGTCATCTGCTTCCTCGACGAGGCCGCTACGGTGACCATGGAGCTGACCGTCAACGGCGGCACCGGCTACGTCCCGGCCGCCACCAGCCGCTCCGAGGACGCGCCCATCGGGTTGATCCCGGTGGATGCCATCTACAGCCCCGTGCGCAAGGTCTCCTACAAGGTTGACAACAGCCGCGCCGGCCAGGTCCTCGACTACGACAAGCTGACCATGCAGATCGAGACCGACGGCACCGTGGTGCCCGAGGACGCGGTGGCCTATGCCGCCCGTATCCTGCAGGATCAGCTGCAGCTCTTCATCAACTTCGAGGAGCCGGCCTTCGTGGAGAAGGTCGAGGAGAAGGACGAGCCCGAGTTCAATCGCAACTTGCTGCGTAAGGTGGACGAGCTCGAGCTTTCGGTGCGCTCGGCCAACTGCCTCAAGAACGACAACATCGTCTATATCGGCGATCTCATCCAGAAGACTGAAGGCGAAATGCTCCGGACCCCCAACTTCGGGCGCAAGTCCTTGAACGAGATCAAGGAAGTGTTGGCTCAGATGGGGCTGCACCTGGGCATGGAAATCACCAACTGGCCGCCCGAGAATATCGAGGAATTGGCCAAGAAGCTCGAGGAGCCGTTTTAGCGCGACTCGCGCCAAACTTTCGGGAGTGGTCCATGCGTCATCGCAACAAAGGGCGCAAGCTCAATCGCACCAGCAGCCACCGCAAGGCCATGTTCAACAACATGGCCGCGGCCTTGATCAAGCACGAGCAGATCACTACGACTCTGCCCAAGGCCAAGGAGCTGCGACGTTTCGTCGAGCGCCTGGTGACGCTGGGCAAGCGTGGCGGCCTGCACGCCCGGCGCCAGGCGCTGAGCCAGGTGCCTGATACCAAGCTCGTCGAGAAACTCTTTTCCACTCTGGCCGAGCGCTATACCGAGCGCCAGGGCGGCTACACCCGGGTGCTCCGGGCCGGGTTTCGCTATGGCGATTCGGCGCCCATGGCGGTGATCGAATTCGTCGACCGCGACGAAGACGCCAAGGGCCAGGATTCCGGCCCCGTGCCGGGTCTCGACGAGGAGGAGGAGGCGGCCGCCGCGTGAGCGCCCGCCGACCGTCAGGAAGATGCATACGGGCAGCCCGGCGGGCTGCCCTTTTTGTCGCGCTCTTGGCTCTGCTCCTCGGCTTCACCGCACTGGCCCCGCCGGGCTTGGCCCAGTCCGGCAAGAAGCTGCCCACCGGGCAGAGCCAGATCGAGCTCTCCTTTGCCCCCCTGGTGCGTCAGGCGGCGCCGGCGGTTGTCAACATCTACACCCGCAAGGTAGTGCGCACGGTGTTCCGCTCGCCCTTCCTTTCGGATCCTTTTTTCCGCCGCTTTTTCGGTGAGAATTCGCCCTTCGGCCGGCCCAGCGAGCGTATCCAGAATTCGTTGGGTTCAGGCGTGCTGGTCAGCGGCGAGGGATTGGTGGTGACCAACCATCACGTCATAGAAGGCGCCGACGAGATCATCGTGGCGCTGGCTGATCGCCGCGAGTTTGCCGCCGAGTTGGTGCTGAGCGACGAAAAAACCGACCTGGCGGTGCTGCGCATCAAACATGAGGGCCCGGGGGACAAAGAGAGCTTTCCCTATCTCGAGTTTCACGATTCCGACCAACTGGAGGTCGGCGATCTGGTGCTGGCCATCGGCAATCCTTTTGGTGTCGGTCAGACGGTGACAAGCGGAATTGTTTCGGCGCTTGCCCGCACCCGTGTTGGGGTAGCCGATTTCGGTTTTTTCATCCAGACCGATGCGGCCATCAACCCGGGCAATTCGGGCGGCGCGTTGATCGGCCTCGACGGCCGTCTGGTGGGCATCAACACGGCCATCTTTTCCAAGTCCGGCGGCTCCATCGGCATCGGCTTTGCCATTCCCGCCAACATGGTGCGGGTGGTCGTAGAGGGTGCCAGCCGCGGTGGCAAGCTGGTGCGCCCCTGGTTGGGCGCCTCGGGTCAGCCCGTCAGCGCCGAGATCGCCGAAGCCCGCGGCCTCGACCGCCCCGGCGGCGTGTTGATCAACGAGGTCCATCCCCAAGGGCCGGCGGCGGTGGCGGGCCTGCGCATCGGCGATATCGTGCTGGCGGTCAATGGCCAGGCCGTAAACGATCCCGCCGGCCTCGACTTCCGCATCGCCACCCGGCCGCTGGGTGGCAGCGCCCGGCTCAGTGTGCGGCGCCAGGGTCAGCGGGAACTGCTCGATCTCGAGGTGGCGCTGCTCAAGGCACCCGAAAAACCGCCCCGCAACGTCACTCGCCTGACCGCTGCCTCGCCTTTGGCCGGAGTGGCCATCGGCAACCTTTCGCCGGCCTTTGCAGAAGAACTGGGCCTCGACAGCAGCCGCCGCGGCGTCATCGTGCTCGAGGTGCCGCGGGGCAGCCCGGCCAGTCGGCTCCGCTTCAGGCCCGGTGATGTGCTGGTACGCATCAACGGCCAGGACATCGGCCGCGTCACCGACGTTGCCGCGGCGCTACAGGGCAGCAAGCAGCAATGGCGTTTCGTGCTCAAGCGTAACGACCAGATGCTCTCCATCGAGGTTCGCGGGTGAGCACGTTGTTCGAGGCGGCGGGGCTGGCCGACGGAGCTCCGACGCCGCTGGCCGAGCGCCTGCGGCCGGACAGCCTGGCGGCGGTGGTGGGTCAGGACCATCTGCTTGCCGACGAAGGGCCGATCGGCCGCATGGTGGCCCAGGGGCGTTTGGCGTCGCTGGTGTTGTGGGGCGGCCCGGGCACCGGCAAGACCACCATCGCGCGGCTGCTGGCGGCTCACACGGGGCTCGACTTCACTCAGCTATCAGCCGTCTTCTCGGGGGTTGCCGATCTGCGCAAGGCCTTTGACGCGGCTCGCACCCGGCGCCAGGACGGACATGGCACGTTGCTGTTCGTTGACGAAATTCACCGCTTCAACCGCTCGCAGCAGGACGCCTTCCTTCCCGTCGTCGAGGACGGCACCATCGTGCTAGTGGGCGCCACCACCGAGAACCCCTCGTTCGAGCTCAACGCGGCGCTGTTGTCGCGCTGCCAGGTGCTGGTGCTCAACCGCCTCGACGACGGTGCGCTCGAAGAATTGCTGGTCCGTGCCGAGGCTGCCGAGGAGCGTGGACTGCCGCTTGACGAAGACGCCCGCCGGGCTTTGCGCGCCATGGCCGACGGTGACGGCCGCTACGTGCTCAACCTGTCCGAGGAATTGTTTGCCCTGGAGCCAGGCACCGAGCTCGACACGGCAGCTCTCGTCGCGGCCGTACAAAAACGCGCGCCGGTCTACGACAAGGCCCAGGAAGGCCACTACAACCTGATCAGTGCGCTGCACAAGTCGCTCCGGGGCTCGGACGCCGATGCCTCGCTCTATTGGCTGGCGCGCATGTTGACGGCCGGCGAGGAGCCGCTTTACATCGCCCGGCGGCTGGTGCGCTTTGCCGTCGAGGATGTCGGTCTGGCCGATCCCCAGGCGCTGCTGCAGGCCGTGGCGGCCAAGGAAACTTACGAGTTTCTGGGCAGCCCCGAGGGTGAGCTGGCGCTGGCCCAAGCTGTCGTTTTCATGGCTACGGCGCCCAAATCGAACGCACTCTACAAGGCGCTGGGGGCGGCCAACCGGGCGGCCGGCGAGTCGGGCTCGCTGATGCCGCCCAAGCACATTCTCAATGCGCCGACGCGGCTGATGAAGGACCTGGGCTACGGTGCCGGCTACCAGTACGACCACGATAGCGACGAGGGTTTTTCCGGCCAGGACTACTTCCCCGAGGAACTGCCGCGCCAGCGCTTCTACCGTCCCAGTGAACGCGGCTTCGAGCGCGAGGTGGCCAAGCGGCTGCAGTACTGGCAGAACCTGCGCGAGCAAAAGAGCCGCGAGGATGACTGAACGCGGCGTCACCAAGCACACCGTCGAGGATGGCGATGCCGGGCGCCGGCTGGACCGCTGGTTTCGCCAACGTTTTCCCGAACTGGCCCACGGTCGTTTGCAGAAGCTGCTGCGTAGCGGCCAGGTGCGGGTCGACGGCGGCCGTGCCAAGGGTTCGCTGAGGTTGGCGGCGGGCCAGACCATTCGGGTGCCGCCGCTGGGTGGAGGGCGGCCGCACGCTGCGAAGTCAGCGCCACCCGTGGCCGCGGCCGATGCCGCCGAGCTGCGCGCCCGGGTGCTCTATCGTGATGATGAGCTAATAGCTATCGACAAACCGCCGGGCTTGGCGGTGCAAGGCGGTAGCCGCACCGCCCGGCACCTCGACGCCATGCTCGAAGCGTTGCGCTTCGAGGCGGACGAACGGCCGCGACTGGTGCATCGCCTGGACAAGGACACCAGCGGGGTCCTGCTGCTGGCCCGGCATGGTGCGGCGGCGCGGAGACTGACGGCGCTGTTTCGCCGCCAGGAAACACGTAAGCTCTATTGGGCCGTCGTCGTCGGCCAGCCCAAACCGGTCGCCGGGCGCATCGATATGGCTTTGGCCAAGCAGCCCGGCCGACGCGGTGAGCAGGTAGTGCCGGACGTCGAGGGCCGCCGGGCAACGACACTTTACAGCACGTTGGAGCACGCTGGCCGGCGGGCTGCCTGGCTAGCCCTGCAGCCGCTGACCGGCCGCACCCACCAGCTTCGCGTTCACCTGGCCGAACTGGGCACGCCGATCCTGGGTGACGGCAAATACGGCGGGCAACAGGCCTTCATCGAGGGGCTCTCGCGGCGTTTGCATCTCCACGCCCGGGAGCTGGCGCTGCCCGAGGCTGACGGACTTCCCAGCCTACGCGCCGAACTGCCACCCCACATGGCTGAAACCTTCGAGTTTTTTGGCTTCGATCCGAGTGACGAAAGCGACCCCTTCGCCACCGAGGACTGAATCTCTAGCCTCGGCCGCGATAAGTTGTCGCGCCTTGATCAGGCAGTCAGTTCGCGACCGCCGACCCAGATTAGAGTGCTCTAACGCCAAACGAAACCCCGGCGAACCGCTGGTGCGGCCCGCCGGGGCGTCGGGGTAGCCCGGGGGGGAGAGGGGCGACCCCTGATCGAAGGATGACATTAAGCGTACGCGTCTTGTACTACTTGTACTTCGTCTTCGTACCCGGGACGGGGAGGCGTGCCCTCGGTACGAAGGTGACGGAACTGCGTCCGTCACATGGTGATTCGGTTATAAACCACTCGCACGGGATCGTCTTTGTGGCAAATTGTCGCAGGGAAAAATTACCATATTTCAGGTGGTTAGGAGAGGTGGTGGGGATTGGTGAATTTCGTGATTTTCGATTGCGACGGCACCTTGGTGGACAGCCAAGCAACCATTGTGGCGGCCATGGAGCACGCGTTTGCGGCCCACGGCCTGGCGCCCCCCGAAGCCCGGTTGGTCCGCCATCAGGTCGGGCTTTCGCTGGATCAGGCGATATCCAACCTGGTTCCCGAAGCTGGTGCAGAGACCTTGACCCAACTGGTCGAGGGCTATCGCCGGGCCTTTACCGAACTCCATCGCGAGCAAAGGGTCTCGGAACCGCTGTACGGTGGCGTTGTCGAGACTCTTGACCGGCTCGATGCGGCCGGGGTGCTGGCCGGCGTGGCCACGGGAAAGTCCCTCAGTGGCCTGCGGGCGACGCTTGGACGTCACGGCCTAGAGAACCGCTTCGTGACGCTGCAGACCGCTGATCAGGGGCCCGGCAAGCCGCATCCGGCGATGCTCGAACGTGCCATGGCCGAGGCTGGCAGTGAGGCGACCTTGAGTTGCATGGTCGGCGACACCACTTTCGATATCGAGATGGCGAGGGCGGCGGGGGTTCGGGCGATCGGCGTTTCCTGGGGCTACCACCCTGTCGCGGCCTTGCGTGCGGCCGGGGCGGAGGTCATCATTGACGACATGCGTGCGCTGCCGGCAGAGATCGGCATCGAGAGCGGATAGATCAAGGGGGAAAGTCGATGACAGTGGGCAAAATCGCCGCCATCGTAGGCGGCCTCGTGGTGCTTGCCGTGGTGGCTTTGGGCGCCGTCCTGGCATCGCTCGATTTCAACGACATGAAGGGTCTGGTGGCCGAAAAGGTCAAGGAGGCCACGGGCCGCGAGTTGGTCATGGCTGGCGACCTCGATCTCGAACTTTCGCTGAGCCCGTCGCTGACGCTGCGCCAGGTGAGCTTCAAAAATGCCGCCTGGGGTTCGCGGCCCGAGATGGCGAGGCTGGCGCATTTTTCGGCTGAAGTGGCGCTTATGCCGCTGATCTCGGGCAATATCGAGGTCAAACGGCTGGTACTCGACGGTCTCGAACTGATCCTCGAAACCGACACCAAGGGGCAGGGTAACTGGGTCTTTGACACCGCTGGCAAGGCTGGCGGCGAGGCCGGAGAGGCGGCGGCGGGCAGCGGCGCGTTGCCCAAGGTCGACAACGTGCTGGTCAAGAATATCAAGATCCTTTGGCGCGATGGTCAAAGCAAAGAGAGCCGCGAAATCAATATTGCCAAGCTCGAGGCCAAGGCTGCCGAGGCCGGCAAGATAGCCCTTTCCTTTGCCGTCTCGTTGGCCGGCCAGATCATTAGCGGCTCGGGTCAGATCGGCGCGCCGGAGCGCCTCATGGATACCTCGGCACCCTATCCGATAGACCTCGAACTGCAGGCCGCCGGGGCCAAGATCAAGGTCGTGGGCAGTATCGCCAAGCCCATGGAAGGGGCGGGCCTCGACCTCAAACTGGAGGTGGCGGGCCAAGACCTCAAGGCTCTCGGCGCCGTGCTGGGTGCTGAATTGCCGCTGGGCGGCCCCTATGCGCTCAAGACCGGGCTGAAGGGCTTGCCGGCCGCAGTGGCGCTCGACGGTCTGGCACTCAAATTGGCAGGAAGTGACCTTGGCGGTTCGCTCAAACTCGACCTCTCCGGCCCTCGGCCCGGTGTGGCGGGCAAGCTCGCAGCCAATCTGATCGACCTGACGCCGTTGATGCCGACAGCGCCAGCCAAAACGGCCAAGCCTGCAGAGTCGGCCAAGAAGGGCGATCGGGTTTTTCCCGACGATCCTCTGCCACTCGATGCACTGTCCCTGGTCGATATCGACCTCAGCCTCAGCGCCAAGACCGTCAAGGCGCGCAAGCTGGTGCTCAACGACCTGGTGCTCAAGTTGAGTAACGCCGGCGGCAAGGCCGAGCTCAAGCTCTCGAAGGCCCGTCTGGAAAAAGCCCAACTCAGCGCTCGGCTGGCCCTAAGCGAATTGGCCGGCACACCCCGGGTCTCGACCCGCTACAAGGTCAAGGCCCTCGACGTCGGCAAATTGCTGAAGGATCTCGAAATAACCGATCTTTTGGTGCTGCGCGCCGATGCCAACGGTGATCTTGCGGGCTCGGGCGGCTCGGTGCGAGCGCTGATGGCGGGGCTCAGCGGCAAGGCTGACGTGGTGGCCGGCAAGGGCAGCGTGGCCAGCGAATACGTAAACTTGATTGGTGCCGACTTGATCGGCGAACTGATGCCCTGGGCCGAAAAGAAGGCAAATACCGAGATCAACTGCGTTG
>NZDS01000091.1 GCA_002690215.1 Rhodospirillaceae bacterium
GTGCGTCTGATGCCGGCGCGCTACGTGAAACCCTACGTCAAGCGCAACAAGAACGACGCGGCGGATGCGGAAGCGATCTGCGAGGCGGTGACGCGCCCCTGCGTGTATCGGGATCGTTTCAGCCTTGACCACAGGCAAGGATGTCACCCGGTTTTGTCCATTATCATTGGAATTATTGATGAGGAGGGGGGAGCGGCAATCATGAAACTGACCAATGCATTGCTGGGCGAACACGCCGTCATATACGAGCTGTTTGAATACGTGCGCGAGACGATCCAAAAAAGCGACGATATCAGGGATATTCACGGCGCGGCCGCCGTCTTAGAGAGGCTCGTCGTTTGGCATGCCCGGATCGAGGAGGATTTGTTGTTCCCCCGCCTGGAGCCCCACCTTGGGCAGATGGGGCCACTTGCCGTGATGCGGGCCGAACATCGCCAGATCGACGATCTCCTTGAAGCCGCAAAGCAGGAAACCAACATCACCGCCCTGCGGTCAGTGATTGGCAAGTTTCTGGATCTGGCATATGGCCACTTTCAGAAAGAAGAGCAGGTGTTGTTTGGCATGGCCCGACAACACCTCGACGAAGCGACGTTGACCGAGTTGGGCGACCAATGGGCGGCAAGCCGGAGCGTCACCGTGACCCGGTGATCACCTGCCGAAGCGCGGAAAAGTAAGAGTTGTGTCCCGGGCGAGTTGATCGAGAAGCGCCAGTTCCCAATCGAGATAGCCCTGCATGGCATCCTCTACCGCGCCGCCGTGCTCGTAGGGCCGGTAGTAGACATCCACCGGTTCGCTGGTCAGAAGGGTATCCCCCTGTTCGAGCGGGAATCCGGCCTCGCGCCAGGCCTCGGTGCCGCCTTCGAGGACCATGACCATGGCGTCGGTCATCTTCGAGAGATCGCTGGCCGTGAGGACCGGGAGATAGGGGTCGGCGCCGCTGATGACATAAGTGTCGGCCTCCGGCAAACGCCCGATCGCGGCGCCAAGCTTGGCACGCGCCATCCACCAAGCGCCGGGCAGGTGGCTGTTTTTGTAGTCTGGGCTTGGGCCAACGTCGATTACCGTCAGATCTTCCCCTGCGAGGCGCGCCTTCAGATCGCTGGCCGAGATCCAGATGGGGTCGCAAGAAGCCGCCAGCGTGCCCTCCGACACATACGGGCCGGTTTCCAGCGTGCCCTGAAGCCCGTCTTGCAACGTGAAGCAGTCCGTCCAACCCAATTGCTTGAGCCAGCTGGCGGCCATAGGGGCTCGAACACCCGTATCGTCGACGAGAACGATACGGGCGTTGCGCACCGCGATGTAGTCATCGGTAGCCTGCACGAGTTGACCGCCGGGCGCCGGCCGCGAGCCGGCGATATGCCCTTTCCGGTATTCTTCCGGCGACCGTACGTCGAGCACGTATAGCGTTCGATCGGGGTCGGCCCGCCAGTCTTCGAGGGTGGCCTTATTGACGATGCCGACGTCGAATCGATCGGCCACGTCTTCAGCCGCCTGCCTCGACCAGGTCAAAGCCGGCTGCGAGACTTCGCCATAGCTCTGCTCGGCGCCATGCTCCAGCTCGAGGCCGGCCAGGTGCCAACCCATGGTGCCGTTGCGAAGCGCCGCCACGGGATTGGCAAGGCCCGAGTTGATGAGCGATTGGGCGCCGAGGATCGATCGCGTGCGGCCGGCGCAGTTCACCACCACCAGGGTGTCGGGATCAGGCGCCATGTCCATGGCCCGATAGACGAGTTCGCCACCGGGCACGTTGATGCCCGAGGGAATATTCATGTTGCGATACTCGGCCCAGGGCCGGCTATCGAGGATGACCAGATTGGCGCCCGATTCCAGCTTCGCCTTGAGCTCTTCGGCCGAGAGGCTCGGCGTCGCGAAGTGGCGCTCGACCCATTCGCCGAACGTCTTCGACAAAACATTGACGCCGGAGTAGAGCTCCAGACCGGCTTCGTTCCAGGCCGCAAGACCACCTTTCAGGATGGCCAAATCACTATAGCCGAGGTTGTCCAGCAGCTCCGCCGCGCGCTCCGCCTCGCCGCCGCCCGCGTCGGCGATGGCTATCCGCGTCGAGGGTCTGGGTAGCAAATCCCGCACCGGAATCTCAAGGCGACCCAAGGGAAGGTTGACGGCCAGGATGGGATGACTTTGGCCATATTCGCCTTCCTCCCGCACGTCGAGAAAGGCGATCTCCTTGCCGTCCGTCAGGGCGTGCACCAAATCATCGGGACCTATGGTGGGATGCTTCATGGGGTTTTCCGCCAGCCCTGACCGGATTGGAAATTCAGGCTAATATCCAGATATGACGACAAGCAAGGACCCATTGATATTGGATCTCGTGGAGTGGCTGGCCACTGAACCCAGACCCTACGACGAGGTAATGGCAGCCTGGCGCACTTCATGCCCCGACCTCACGATCTGGGAGGACGCGGTGGATCGAGGCCTTGTCGCCCGAGAGCATCGAGACGGCATTGGCACATACGTATCCGTGACGCCGCAAGGTCGAGACCTCCTCGCCAGTGAGGGACGCTTGGCGCGCTAGTCCGAGCGCAGTCGCGGATCCAGCGTATCCCGCACGGCGTCGCCGAACAGATTGAATCCGAATACCGCAAGACTGATAGCTAGGCCCGGGAAAATAGCGATCCAAGGTGCGCTCTCGGCGTATTCCTCGGCGCCCCCTTGCAGCATCAGTCCCCAGGCCGGTGTCGGCTCCTGCACACCGAGGCCGAGGTAGGAGAGCGAGGCCTCGAGCAGGATGGCCTGGCCGACGAAGGCAGTGACCATAATCAAAAAAGACGCCATGACGTTAGGCACCATGTGGCGCAGGATGATGCGGGTATGGCTGAAGCCACAGGCACGGGCGGCGTCGATATAGGGAATTTCACGGATCGCCAAAGCGCTCGAGCGCACCACGCGGGCGCATCGGGGGATGAAGGGGATGGTTATGGCGATGATCACGTTCTGGGTGCCGGTGCCGAATATCGAGACCACGGCCAGCGCCATGATGATCAGCGGGAAGGCCATGAAGACGTCCATCACGCGCTGGAAAATGAGGTCGATGCGACCTCCGAAATAGGCGCTGCCGACGCCCAGGACGAGGCCCAGTGAGGCGCCGACGAAGGCCGAGACGAAACCGACGAAGAGCGCGGTGCGGGCGCCATGGATAATGCGCGACAGCAGGTCCCGGCCAAATTGGTCGGTGCCCAGCCAGTGCTCGGCGCTGGGAGCGGCATGCATTTCGGCGAACGAGTTGGCCGTCGGGTCGTAGGACGTCAACAGGTTGGCGAAGACCGCCATCAGGATCATGACGATGACGATCAAGGCGCCCGCCGCACCCAAAGGCTTGCGGCGCATCAGCTCGAGCACGACCGTCGTCAGCGGTGCCTTCTCGGCGTATTCCTCGAATTCGGCTTCGACTTGAACTTCGGAGGTCACGGGCAAGCTGTCCTTTTAGGTGTAGCGAATCCGGGGGTCGAGCCAGGCATAGAGAATATCGACCACGAAGTTCGTCAGAACGAAAACGGTGACGACGACCATGACCAGCGCTTGGGTCAGGGTGTAGTCGTGGTTGGTAACCGCTTCGACGAACAGCTTGCCCAGTCCGTTGAGGTTGAAGACCTGCTCGGTGACGACCAGCCCGCCCATCAGAAAGGCGAACTCGATGCCGATTACCGTTACCACCGGCAAGAGCGCATTTCTCAAGGCATGGCGGTTGATGATGAGCTTTTCCCTGAGGCCCTTGGCCCGGGCCGTGCGGACGTAGTCCTCACGCAATACTTCGAGCAGCGCCGAACGCGTCATGCGGGTCGCCACGGCGGAATAACGGTAGCCCGTCGCCACGGCCGGCCAGATCAGCATGCTTAGGTTCTGCCAGGGATCCACCCACAGCGGCACGTATTGGATAGGCGGCATCCAGGGCGTGCCCCAAAGGGCCTGGGTCGAGACCAGCAGCCCCAGGATGATGAGGATGCCGAGCCAGAAGGACGGCATGGCGATGCCCGCAATGCTGAAGATGCGGACCACGTAATCGACCCAGGTATCCTGTTTGATCGCCGATATGGTGCCCAGTGGAATGGCGATCACGGTGGCCGTAATGGTGGCCATGATGGCGACCTGAAGCGAGAGTTCGAAGCGCAGCGCAATCTCCTCGCCGATGGGCCGGTTGGTCCACATCGAGGTGCCCAGGTCGAATTGGATGAAGCCCCAGATGAAATCGAGAAATTGCATGAATATCGGTTGGTCGATGCCGATCTCGGCCCGGCAGACGTCGAGTGCTTCCTTGTCGAAATAGCCGCCGGTGCCGGCCATCCTCAGTTCGCAAATGTCGCCTGGTATCAGGCGCAGCAAAAAGAACACGAGTACGGCCGCGCCAAACAAGGTGGGGACCATCAAAAGGATGCGTTTGACGATGTACTGGTACATGGCTCCTCTACTCCCCGCCCGAGCGCTTTACGGGCGGGGAGTCCATGGTCTCAACAAACGGTCAGGATCGGGCTATTGCTCCAGCCAAACCCCTGACAGGTCCTGGTTTAGGTAATGGCTGGGGCTGATCTTCCAGCCTTTGACGTAGGACCTGTGTGGAATGATGCGATACCACCACAGTGTAATGAAGGCGTTGGCCTGCTCGTCGAGCGCCCGCTTCTCGAACTTGCGCATGATGGCGCGCTGTTCGCTGACGCTTCCGGCCTGGTTCATGGCGTTGAACATCTTGTCCATTTCACGGTCTTGGTAGCTGCCGTAATTGTTGCCGGAGACGTCATCGGAGATGAACTTGGCCACGTCGAGCAGCGGATTGACCACGGCCTGGCAATTAAAGTCGATGGAAACGTCGAAGTCCTTCTTCTTCCTGAGCGTGGCGTAGAAGGGTCCGGTGGGCTGTACGCGCTGTTCCACCTGCAGGCCGATCTGCCGCCATTGATCGATCAGCCAGGTGCCGACGATCTTGTAAGGCTGGTCGACGCCACGGTTGTGCAGCGTGAACTTGAGGTTGGGCACACCGGCTTCCTTGAGCAGCCGCTTGGCCTCGGCCCGAGACTTTTTGATATCGGGCCAGTAGCCGGCAATCTTCTGCAACTCCTCTTTGGTCGCTGCCAGGGGGTGGCCCGGAAAGGCCACGCCACCGACCGCCTTGACTATGGCGATCTGCGACAGGTACTGCGAGCCGCCCCAACGATCGATGGCCAGGCTCAGTGCCCGTCTCACACGGGGATCGTCGAAGGGTTTCTTCTTATGGTTCGGCGAGGCGATGAGAACGCAGTTCCAGTTGCTCTCCTGCACCGTAAGGTCTTTGCCCAGCGCCTTCTTCAGATCGTCACGGCTCTTGGGTGGGAAGCCACGGAATTCGATGGCTGCCCGGTCACCGCGCACGGCCTGAACCCGGAGCGACTGCTTCTTGGCGAAGATGGCCTCGAAGCCGTCGAGATAGGGCTTGCCGGGATGGTAATAGTCGGGGTTGCGCACGCCGCTGATCAGGGCGCCGGCCTGGCGTTCCTTGAAGCGGAACGGTCCCGACCCCAGCACGTTCTTCTCATACCAGTGCATGTCCTTGTCGAGGACTTTCTTGGCATAGATGAAATTGTAGGGGTTGGCCAAGGCCGGAATGAAGGCCCCGGAGGGGTACTTGAGCTTGAATTTCACCGTGTGATCGTCGGTCGCGGTGACACTGTCGACCATCACATAAAAAGCCTTGCGAGCGCTGGCCACACCGGCCGGCGGATTGATGATCTTGTTGAAGGTGGCAACGACGTCGTGGGCCGTTAGCGCCGAGCCATCGCTGAATTTGACGCCCTTGCGGATCTTGAAGATATAGCTGTTGTCATCGGTGGGCTTGGGCATCTCGGTGCAGAGGTCGCAAACGAAATCCGTTGGCGAGCCTGGATTGTCCGGATTGACCCGGATCAGCACGCTGTAGAAGGGTGCGATGGGATGGATCAGCGCGAACGTCGTCTCGCGATGTCCGTCGAAGCTCGGCGGCTCCGCCGGCACCACGTATCTGAGAACGCCGCCTTTCTTGGCTGCCATCGCTGCCGGCCCGACCGCACCGAGCGCCAAGGCCAGGCCCGCGGCCAACGAGATCGCGAGTTTCGAAAACGGGATTCGCATTTCGGTTACTCCTTCCCTTTTTGACTTTTCTTTGTTTCTCTCAGAACAACGCTCCTCCTACCAACGACACTCTACGGGGCGGACGGCAGCCAGGGCCGCCGACGCTCAAACTTCGCTGCAGGCCACCCAGTGGCCCGAACGGGTTTCACGAAAATCCGGTGCCTGCGTGCGGCAGCTCTCGATGGCCAGCGGGCAACGGGGGTGAAAGACGCATCCCTTTGGCGGGTTCATCGGGCTAGGCACTTCGCCCGCCACGACCTCATGCGCCCGCGCCCCCTCCACCGCCGGATCCGGCACCGGGACGGCCTCGAGCAAGGCTCGCGTGTAGGGATGTTGCGGCTCGTCGTAAAGCACGTCGCAGTCGGCCAACTCGACGATCTTGCCAAGATACATCACCGCCACGCGTTGGCTGAGATGGCGCACCACGCTGAGGTCATGCGAAATGAAAAGATAGGTAAGATGAAATTCGTCGCGCAGATCCTCGAGCAGGTTGATGACCTGGGCCTGGATGGACACGTCCAGCGCCGACACCGCCTCGTCGCAAATGATAAATTGGGGATTCAGAGCCAGGGCTCGGGCGATGCCGACGCGCTGGCGCTGGCCGCCGCTCATCTCGTGCGGGTACCGATCGGCCATTCTCGCCGGCAGCCCGCAGGTTGCCAGCAATTCCTTGACCCTCTCCCGACGGCCTTCGCGACTCGGCTCGATGCCGTGCACCTTCATGGGCTCGCCGATGATGTCGCCGATCTTCATGCGCGGATTGAGCGAGGAATAAGGATCCTGAAAGATCACCTGGATCTTTTGTCGATAGGGTGACAGGGCCCGCTGGTCGAGGTGGGCTAGGTCGACGCCGGCGAAGAGGATTTCCCCGCCGGTGGCGCGGTCGAGCTGTAGGATACAGCGTCCTGTGGTGGTCTTGCCGCAGCCCGATTCGCCCACCAGACCCAGGGTCTCGCCTTTGTGAATCTGGAAGCTGATGCCGTCGACGGCTTTGACGTCCGCCACCTTGCGGGGAATCAGCGCTCCTTCAGTGACCGGAAAATACATCCGCAAATCCCGCACCTCGAGCAGCACCTGGCCGGCGGCCGCGCTCATGACGTTGCCTCGGATTGCGCCAGTTCATTCAGGCGCCAGCAGGCCGCGAGATGGCCGTTGCCCACGGATTCGAGGTTCGGCACCGACCCGTTACAGCGCTCGACGGCGTGACGGCAACGTGGCCGGAAGGCGCAGCCGTCGTCGAGCCGGGCCAGGTCGGGCGGCTGGCCGTCGATGGAATCGAGCTTCTTGCGTCGCGGCTGGTCGAGCCGCGGTACCGAGCCGAGCAGGCCCACGGTGTAGGGATGGCGCGGCTCGCGGTAGATGTCGGCGGCGCTGCCTTGCTCGACGATCTTGCCGGCGTACATGACGTTGACCCGGTCGGCGTAACGGGCCACTACGCCTAGATTGTGCGTGATGATGACCAGCGCCACGCCGAGGCGTTTGGTGAGATCTTTCATCAGCTCGAGGATCTGCGCCTGGATGGTCACGTCGAGCGCCGTCGTGGGCTCGTCGGCGATGATGAGTTGTGGCTCGCAACAAAGCGCCATGGCGATCATCACCCGCTGCCGCATGCCGCCGCTGAAATGATGGGGATATTGGCCGAGGCGCCGTTCGGTATCCGAGATGCCGACCATGCCCAGAAGCTCGAGCGCCCGCTGGCGGGCCGCTTCAGGCGCCATGGCCAAATGCTGTTCCAGAGTTTCGGTGAGTTGCAGGCCGATCGAGAGCACGGGGTTGAGCGACGTCATGGGCTCCTGAAACACCATGGCTATGCGCTGGCCGCGCACCTCGCGAATTTCTTCGTCGCTCAAGTGCAGCAGGTCGGTGCCGAAGAAACGGATGCTGCCACCCACCACCCGGCCAGGTGGGTCGGGAATGAGCCTGAGGATGGAAAGTGCACTTACCGACTTGCCGCAGCCCGATTCGCCGACCAGCGCCACCGTCTCTCCAGCGTCGACACCATAAGATATACCGTCGACCGCCCGTACGGTACCGGCGGACGTGAAAAACTGCGTCTTGAGATCCTCGATCTCGAGCAGTCTCGGCACCTGTCCCCTCCCTAGCGACGAAGCCCAGTTGGCGCTCGATACCGTGCTTCGACTTTGCCTCCGCGATTTTTGTTACCGGCAACAACCGTCGCCGATGATTTCGCGGTTCTGGTTGCCGATAGTATCAGTTCCCCGATGTCCCTTGCATCACTTTCGCGCCATTGCGGCTGCATCGTCGGCGGCGGCCGCGAGGGAAGGGCGCAAGAGATAGCTGAGCGGCAGGATCAGCAGGATCGAGGCGGCCACCGCGGCCAGGGTCGTGGTTACGCCCGCCTGATCGCTGAGCAGGCCGAAAGCGGCCGGCGACAGAGCGCTGGCCGCGCTGCCCAGGGTGTAGAAGAGGCCGAAGCCGCGCGTGCGCCTTTCCGGCACCACGAAGTCGGCAATGGTGGCATAGAGCACCGAGGAGGTGCCGTTGAGGCCGATTCCCACCAGGGGAAGAAGAACCAGCGTGGCTGGTAGGGGAATGGGGATGAGGACCAGGATACCGGCCACGGTGAGGAGTTCGGTGAGCAAGATGGTACGGATGATGCCGATGCGCTCGGCCAGCAAGCCGCAGAGGAACTTTCCCGCCG
>NZDS01000092.1 GCA_002690215.1 Rhodospirillaceae bacterium
CAAGCGCTACGGCTACGACGACAAGGTCTCTACCGGCTGCGTCGCCGCCGGCGGCACCATGGCGACCATGATCCCGCCCTCGGTGTTGATGGTGATCTACGGCTTCATCGCCGAGGAATCGATCGGTGCGCTCTTGCTGGCGGGCTTCCTGCCGGGGCTGCTGGAAGCCTTCAGCTATTCCCTGATGCTGGTGCTGCGCTTCAAGTTCAACCCCGCCCTGGGGCCGCCCATCAAGGGTATCACCTGGTCCGAACGCTTCGGCTCGCTGAAGGGCATCTGGGCGATGGTCGTGCTGGTGATCCTGGTCATGGGCTCGATTTACACCGGTATCGCCACACCCAGCGAGGCCGCCGCCGTGGGCGCCGGCGGGGCGATGCTGCTGGCCCTGCCGCGCCTCAACTTCGCCAAGTTCCGCTACGCCCTGATGGAGACGGCGCGCACCACTGCGCTGATCTTCGCCATCGTCGCCGGGGTGCTGATCTTCGTCCACTTCCTGGGCTTCACCGGCATGCCGGCGGTACTGGCCGAGAACATCGTGGGGTCCGGGTTCCCGCCGATGGTGATCCTGATCGGTATCCTGGCGCTCTACCTGGTGCTGGGCATGTTCCTCGACGGCATCGGCATGCTGCTGCTGACGGTGCCCATTATCCTTCCGGCCGTCAAGGAAATGGGCATCAACCCCATCGTCTTCGGGGTGCTGGTGGTGCGCATGATCGAGATCGGCCTGATCACGCCGCCGGTAGGCCTCAACGTCTACGTGCTCAAGGGCGTCGCGCCCAACGTCAAGATGGGCGACATGTTCCGCGGCTGCGGCTGGTTCGTCGGCGTCGACCTGATCAACGTCGCCATCCTGCTGGCTTTCCCCCAGATCATTCTGTTCATTCCCGAGACCATGTTTAAATTGGGAGGATAATGATCCAGTAGTGATGACCGGCAGCACTTCATACGATCCCATAGAATTCGAACTCTTTAAGAATGCCATCCATGCCATCGCCGACGAGATGGCGGTGACGATCTGCCGCACGACCTATTCCGGGGTGCTGCGCGACAACATGGATTTTTCCACCGCCATTTGCGACGGCGAGGGCAAATTGGTGGCCCAGGGGCTAACGCTACCGCTGCATCTGGGCTCCATCCCGACGGCGCTCGAGGGGGTGATGGCCCAATACGGTGCTGACATGGTGCCGGGCGATATCTACATGATCAACGACCCGTTCGCAGGCGGTATGCATCTGCCGGACATCTTCCTGTTCCAGCCGCTGTTCGCCGCAGGCCGGCGCATCGCCTTCGCTGCGGTCATTTGCCATCACGCTGATGTCGGTGGCCGGGTACCGGGGTCCAATGCCTCCGACTCGACCGAGATCTACCAGGAAGGTCTGCGCATCCCGCCACTGAAGTTGTTCGAGGCCGGCAAACGCAACGATACGCTCTGGGCCCTGATCGAACGCAACGTGCGCATTCCGGTACAGGTATTCGGCGATCTGCGGGCCCAGCTCGCCGCCTGCCATGTTGCCGAGAGCCAGTTCAACGACCTGCTGGCACGTTTTGGCGAAACCTTGGTCGATATCTACATGACCGAAACCATCGACCATACCGAGCGCCTGACCCGCGCCGCCATCGCCGAGTTGCCGGACGGCGAGGTCAGCTTCGAGGACTGGATCGACGACGACGGCATCGAGCTGGGCCGGCCGATCCGGCTCTTTGTCACCCTGCGCAAGCAAGGCCGGTCGATAAGCGTCGATTGGACCGGCAGCTCGACACAGGTAAAGGGGGCGATCAACGCCACGCTCTCCTTCACCAAGGCCGTATCCTATGCCGCCATCCGCTCCGTGTTGCCGGGTGAGATCGCGGCCAACGAGGGACTGTTCCGGGCCATCGAGGTGACGGCGCCTCCGGGGACCATCACCAACATGGTGCTACCCGGTGCCTGCGCAGCGCGCGGACTGACCGGTTTCCGTATGGGCGACTGCATGTTCGGGGCGCTGGCCGTGATGCTGCCCGATCGCGTCTTTGCGGCCTCCGACGGCGGCAACACCGGCGTTTCCATTGGCGGTTACGACGATGCGCGCAAGTCCTTCATCTATGTGGATTTTGCCTGCGGGACCTGGGGGGGACGGCCCTGGGCCGACGGCCTGCAGGGCAACACCAACATGTTTGCCAACATGGCCTCGCAGTCGGTGGAAGTGATCGAATCCGAACAGCCCATACAGATCCTGAGCTACGAGTTCCTGCCCGACCGGGCCGGACCGGGAAAGTACCGCGGCGGCGCGCCCTACCGCCGCGAATATCGTTTGCTGGAGCGCGAGGCGGTGCTGCAGGTGCGCTCCGACCGGCGGGAAATCAGGCCCTACGGCCTCTATGGCGGCGGCCCGGGACGTCCCTCGGCCAACTACCTCAATCCACACACCGAGAACCGTCCGCTGCCGTCGAAGTTCAACATCACCTTCCGCCGTGGCGACGTCCTGCGCCACGAATTGGCCGGCGGCGGGGGCTGGGGCGATCCCTTGGAACGCGATCCTGCCAAGGTGCTGGCGGACGTTCGCAACGAGCTGGTCAGCCTCCAGGCCGCCGCCGCCGACTACGGTGTGGTGGTTGACGGCGCCGCCTGGCGCGTCGACGCGGCGGCCACCGAGGCGCTACGTGCCAGGCTGGACAAGGAGCGCGGGCAAGTGCCGGATATCGCCTGGGACGACGTAACCAAGGCTGCGGACTAGCTCATGGAAAACTTCCGCGTCGGCGTCGATATCGGTGGCACTTTCACCGATATCGTCTTTCTTCGTCCCGACGGCACCATGCACACCAAGAAAGTGCCGTCCACGGTCGACGATTACGCCCGCGGCATCGTCGACGGCATTTCGCATGTGTTGGCCGACGCCNNACTGNATGCCGGGGATGTGGCGGATATCCTGCACGGCACCACCGTGGCCTCCAACGCCATCCTGGAGGGCAAGGGCGCACGCACCGGGCTGATCACCACCGAGGGGTTCCGCGACGTGCTGGAGATCCGCAACCTGCGCATGCCCAGGCTNTACGACCTGCACTGGGANAAACCACCGCCCCTGGTGCCTCGCTACCTGCGCCACACCGTCAGCGAACGCATCACCGACAAGGGCNCGGTCCAGACGCCGATGGATNCCGCCGAGGCCCGCAGCAAAGTCCAGGCGCTGCTGGCCGANNACGTCGAATGCATNGCCGTNTGCCTGATCAACGCCTACGCCAANCCGGCCCATGAGCGCNCCATTGGNGAGATCATCGCCGAGTTGGCNCCCGACCTCGCNCACTGCATCAGNTTCGATGTGCTGCCGGAAATNAAGGAGTACGANCGCACCTCGACGACGGTGATCAATGCNTACGTNATGCCCATCGTGGCCCGCTATCTGGAGACCCTNATGCGGGCGCTCGACGACATCGGCATCAAGGCGCCGCTGATGCCGATGCAGTCGAACGGCGGCATCGTCAGCGCCCGGGCGGCAGCGGAGAAGCCGGCCAACATCATCGAATCCGGCCCGGCCGCCGGTGTCGTCGGCGCCCGAGCCCTGGCCCGCAAGCTCGATTTGCCCGACATCATCACCTTCGACATGGGCGGCACCACGGCCAAGGCGTCACTGATCGAAGCCGGCGAATTCACGCGCAGCCTGGATTATCAGGTTGGTGGCGACATCCTGATGGGGTCGCGGTTGCTGACCGGAGCGGGATACCTGTTGAAATTACCGGCCATCGATCTGGCGGAGGTTGGCGCCGGAGGCGGTTCGGTGGTCTGGATCGATGCCGGCGGCTCGATGCAAATCGGTCCGGAAAGCGCCGGTGCCGATCCGGGCTCGGTCTGCTATGGCCGTGGCGGCACCAAGCCGACGGTGACGGATGCCAATGTCATCCTGGGCTACCTCAATCCCGATTTCCTGGTTGGCGGCGAATTGCCGCTTCAGACCGAGGCTTGCCGCCAGGTCTTTCAGAAGGAGGTTGCCGATACCCTGGATCTGGACCTGGCCCATGCCGCGTATGGTGCGCATCAGATCGTAGCCTCCAACATGATCCGGGCCATCCGCGCGATATCCAGCGAACGCGGCCGCGATCCGCGTGACTACGCCCTGTTTGCCTTTGGCGGCAACGGCCCCCTGTTTGCCGCCGGCATGGCCCAGGCTTTGGGCATTGGCAAAATCGTGGTTCCTCCGTCGCCGGGGCTTTTTTCCTCTTTCGGACTCTTGTACGCCGACGTCGAACACCATTTCTCGCGCAGCCTGATGTGCGTGTTGCGCGACACCGACCCGGCGACGTTGACGGCGGCATGGCGGGATCTGGAGGCGCAAGCCCGGGCGCAGCTCGCCCGCGATGGCTTCCAAGAACGGCAGATATCGATCACGCGCAGCGCCAACATGCACTACAAGGGACAAATTTTCGAATTGTCGGTGCCCGCCCCCGATGGCGAATTCGACGGCGCCAAGATTGCTGAATTGGAAGAGCGCTTTGGCCAGGAACACGAGCGTACCTACGGTCATCGCGCCGGCCCGGAAGAGCCGGTGGTGCTGGTCACGGCGCAGCTCATCGGGTTGGGCCTGCCCGACAACGATCCGGTTCCTGATCGCCTGAACTTGCCCGCGCAAGAAAACCCGGCCGCTCCGACCCGCCGGCTGGCTTATTTCGGTACGGAAGCGGGCTGGCTGGAAACCGACGTCATCGCACGAGCACAGTTGACCGAACGCCGCGACGGCCCGCTGATCGTGGAAGAATACGATGCCACCTGCCTGCTTCCCCCCGGCACCAATGCCGAGTTGGATAGCTATGGCAATATTGTCGTCGAGCTGAACTAGAGCATTTCTTGGTCGGCCTCGCCCAGTGCCGGCGCCGGCCCTAGATGGGTCGAGAAGGACAGAGTCTTCCCCCAGCGATACAAGTTCAGTAGCATCATCATGAGTTTGGAGGGTACCTGGGAGATGTCGGTCAATCTGACATCTGAAATCTTTTCGCTTAGCAAATGTCCCGGAAATCATCTGGACCGAAAGAATAGTTACACCATGGCGCTAGCCTTTTTCGGCCTCAAGGTTATCGATTTTACCCAAGTCCTGGCAGGACCTCATGCGTCACAGCTCTTGGCCATGTTGGGCGCCGACGTCATCAAGATTGAATCCCCGGACCGCGGCGATCAACTGCGCCAGATGTTGACGGCGGATGAGACCGAACCATACGGCATGTCGCCAGCCTTCATGACCACCAACGTTGGCAAGCGTTCCTTGGCGTTAGATCTGAAACATCCGAAGTCCAGGGAGATCATCCATCGTTTGCTAGATGGTGCCGACGTCATGATGGAAAATTTCAAAGCCGGCGCCATTGAACGACTGGGTTACGGCTATGAGGATGTGAGAAAGATCAATCCAAGCATCGTCTACTGCTCGGTTACCGGCTATGGCCAACGGGGGCCGATGCGCGGCGCCGGCGCCTATGACGGGGCGATACAGGCGGCTTCCGGCATGATGTCGATGAACGGCCACGAGACCACCGGTCCAACGCGAACGGGTTTTCAGTCTGTAGATGTGCCGACCGCTATCACCACGGCCTTTGCCATTGCCAGCGCTCTTTACCGGAAACTCGCCACGGGCATGGGGCAGTATCTCGACGTTTCGATGCTGGATACCGCCATGTCCATGATGCAATGCCAATATGCCCAATACTTGGTGAGCGGCAAAGTGGCCGGCCTGGACGGCAACAATTCGCCGCTCGGTTTGCCAACCCAAAATGTTTATCCCACGGCCGACGGCTATATTCAGATCACTGCCTTGACGGAAAAGGATGCCCAAAGAACGTTGCGCGCAATCGGTTGCCAAGCGGTGCTTGACGATCCCGCGACCACCGACAATGAAGGCCGAAGACGGCATCACGACGCGGTGTGGCAGGAAATGGCCGTCGCCTTGAGATCGGATAGTACAGCCAAGTGGTGCGAAAAACTCGGCGCCGAGGCCATCCCGGTAGCGGAAATCCGCGATATCCCCGCGGTATTGGCGGACCCCCAGCTCCAGCATCGCAACATCATCCATACGGTGGGAGTACCAGGT
>NZDS01000093.1 GCA_002690215.1 Rhodospirillaceae bacterium
GGCCAGCAATTCGATGACCTGGCGTACGTCGTAGATGCGCAGGCGGTTCTCGGGGATAGCGTGGCGCAAGCGGCGCTGATCGGCGCACTCCCAGTCGCCGATCGGTCCCTGGAAATAGGAGAGGTACTTTTTCGCTGTCGCCACCGCCTCGGCCTCGTCGGCCACCTGGATGTCGACCACGCCGTTGGCCACCTGGATGTCCATCGGCCCCACCTCTTCGGGCCGGAAGACTCCCAGGCCGCCGCCCTCGATCATGGCCGGACCGCCCATGCCGATGGAGGAGTTTTTCGTAGCTATCACGACGTCGCAGCAACCCAGCAGCGCCGCGTTGCCGGCGAAGCAGCGGCCCGAGTTGATGCCCACGAGGGGTACTTGGCCCGAAAGCCGGCCGAACAGATTGAATGCCATGCAATCGAGGCCGGCCGGGCTGGGCCAGTCGGTGTCGCCGGGCCGGCCGCCGCCGCCCTCGGTGAAGAAGACCAGCGGCAGGCCCTGCCGCGCCGCCAGCTCGAACATGCGGTCCTTCTTGTAGTGGTTTTTGAAACCCTGGGTGCCGGCCAGCACGGTGTAGTCATAGGACATCACCACGCAGCGCGCTTCGGCATCGGCGAAGTGTTCGCCGTTGACCTTGCCGATGCCGGTGATCAGGCCATCGGCCGGGGTGTTGGCGATCAGGTCGTCGACGCTACGGCGCTGGCGCTGGGCGGCGACGACCAGGGCGCCGTATTCGACGAAGCTGCCCTCGTCGCAAAGCTCGTCGACGTTCTCCCGCGCCGTGCGCTGGCCGGTCTTGCGCCGGCGTTCGACGGAGGCGGGGCGGGCATCGTCCAAGGTTATGTCGTGGCGCTCGATCACCTCGGCCAGGTCAGAGCGGATGGCCTCGAGGTCGATCTCGGCCGTCTCCTCACGAGCCGCAATTTCGACTTCGCCGACCTCGACAAAGGCCAGCGGGTGGCCCTCGTAAACGGTATCGCCGACCGCTACTGCGAACTGACGCACCTGGCCGCTCTCCGTGGCCTCGACAACGTGCTCCATTTTCATCGATTCCATTACCAACAGCGCTTGGCCGGCTCGCACCGGGTCGTCTTCCTCGACGCCGAGGCTGACGATGGTACCCTGCATGGGGGCAATGATGGGGACGGTGTTTTCGGGACCCGAAATTGCCGTTTCGGGAGCGGCCATTGGGGCCGCGGTGGGGGCCGTCATGGGACCTTCGCTCTTGCCGTGATCGAGCACCGCCAGGGGATCGTTCTGGTCGATGCGGGCACCGGCCAACGGCGCCGGCGCGGGAGGCTTGTAATAGAGCCGCTGATGCTCGGCGCTGCGGTCGATCAGGGCCGCCAGGTGTTCCTCGACAAAGCCGATGTGACCGCGGCCGGCCTGGAATTCCGGGTGCCGCAGCAGGTTCTGCAAAAAACCGAGATTATTGGCCACACCTTCGATGCGGAACTCGCACAGCCCGCGGTAGGCCTTGGCCACCACGTCGGCGAAGTCGGGCGCGGGTGAATGGGCGATCAGTTTAGCCAGCAGAGAATCGAAATTGGGGTTGATGCGGTGGCCCAGGTGGCCGGCCGTGTCGGTTCTGAGGCCAGGACCTGAGGGGGGCTCGAAAGCCGTCAGGCTGCCGCTGGCCGGTCGCGGCGCGCCGTCCGGGGCCAGGGATTCGGCGTTGATGCGCAGTTCGATGGCAAAGCCACGCGGCGCTGGCACATCAGCCTGTTCGAGACCCAACTCGGCCAGGGTGCGCCCGGCGGCAATGTCGAACTGGAGCTTGACCAAGTCGAGGCCGGTCACGGCTTCGGTTACAGTGTGTTCGACCTGAAGACGGGGGTTGGCCTCGATGAAGGCGAAGCGATCATCCGTCATCAGAAACTCGAAGGTGCCCAGATTGAGGAAATCCACGGATTCCGCGAGAGTCACGGCGGCGCCGGCGATTTCCCTCCGCCGCCCGGCGTCGAGGCCGGGACATGGTGCTACCTCGGCCAGCTTCTGGTGGCGGCGCTGGATGCTGCATTCGCGTTCGCCGAGTTGGCTCACTGCTTTTCCGTCGCCGATCACCTGGACCTCGACGTGGCGCGCCCGGGCCAGGAACTCCTCGACGTAGACGGCGTCGTTGCCGAANGCCTTGGCGGCTTCCGAGCGGCAGCGTCGGTACGCCTCATCGAGCTCGTCAGGCTCGCTTACCTGGCGCATGCCGCGGCCGCCGCCACCGGCCACCGCCTTGATCATCAGGGCGCCGTCGGGACCCAGGGCAGCTAGGAAATCGCCGGCTTCGTCGAGGCTGGTGGGCCCTGATGTGCCGTTCAGCAGCGGCACGCCGCAGCTCTCGGCCAGGCCCCGCGCCCGGCCCTTGTCGCCGTAGAGCGCCAGGGTTTCGGGCCGGGGNCCNACGAAAGTGAGGNCGGCNGCCGCGCAGCGTTCGGCAAAGCCGGCGTTCTCGCTGAGAAAGCCATAGCCGGGGTGGACGGCATCGCAGCCTGCTTCGCGGGCAATGGCGATAATCTGCTCGCCATCCAGATAGGCGGCGGCGCCGTGACCGCCCAGGGCCCGGGCCTCGTCGGCCTTGCAGGTGTGCAGGGCCTGGGCATCGTCTTCGGAATAGACGGCGACCGTGCGCAGGCCCGTTTCGGCGGCGGCGCGCATGATACGGATGGCGATCTCGCCCCGATTGGCGACCAGTACGGACGTCAGGCCCATGACCACAGCTCTCGTTATGAAATGCTGCNCCAGTCTAAAGGCCTAGCGGGATTCGCGACAACTTTGCTGCTAAGCTCTTGCCTCTTCTGCAACGGAGGTTCCCAGTGTCGAAACGTCAGGAATACGCCGTCCCCGGTCTCAATCCCCCGATNAGTCACTACACCGACGCCGTGCGCTGGGGCGATCTGTTGTTCATATCGGGTATGGCGCCGGTCGACGAGAACACGGCGCTGGTCGGCGGTGATGACGTGGTGGCCCAGACCGAGCAGGTCTTCGTCAATCTGGAAAAAACCCTGACTGAAGCCGGTGCCGGCTTTGCCGACGTGCTCAAGGTCGTCGTCTACCTCACAGACGTTGACGACCGGGCCAAGATCAACCCGGTGCGCCAGAAGTATTTCGGCAGCGCCAAACCGGCCAGCACCNTGGTCGAAGTCTCGGCCCTGGCGGTGCCCGGCATGAAGGTGGAGATCGAAGCCGTGGTGGGCCTGCCCGATCCGGCATGAACGAGGACGACCTTCACTTCAGCCTCGACTGGCAGGGCATGCCGGACGAGGAGAAGTTCCATGAGCTGGAGGCTGTGCTCCAGCACCTCGCCCAGATCTACGGCCACGAAGTCAACACACCCTACCGCTCGATCTACGTCGGGGACGGTTTGGTGGCGACGTCCCGGACGATGGGCTTCATCGAGGATCCGCGTTTTCTCAAGGCCCTGGTCGGTGCCCACCGGCCCGAGGACGGCGATTACCAGTTCCGCCGCTCCTGGCGCTTCCACACACTCTGTTGGGGGGCCGAACAGGCGCTGGCCTGCGCCGGTGACTTCGTCGAATTCGGCGCCTATCTCGGTTACAGCGCCCGGGTGGCCTACGACTACGTCGACTTCGCTGCCACAGGCAGACGTTTTTTTCTGTTTGATACCTTTGCCGGGACGCCCGAGGGCATGCGCAACGAACACTTNGTCTCGGAACATGAATACGANGGCCGGGCCGAAGAGATCGTGCGCCAGCGTTTTGCCGGCTGTGCCGAGGTCGATATCGTGCCAGGAAGCGTGCCCGCATCGATCCCCCTTGAGCGCCCCGAGCGCATCGCCTTCGTCCACCTCGACATGGTTTCGGCGGCGGCCGAGGTGGCGGCCATGGAGACAATCTGGGAACGCCTCACGCCGGGCGCCGTAGTGGTCATGCAGTGTTACGCGCTGCGCGTCTTTCGCGAGCAGCACGAGGCGCTCAAGGCCTGGGCCCAGGGCATCGGCGTGCCCATCCTCGAGCTGCCCACGGGACAAGGGCTCTTGATCAAGCCGGCGCGGTGACAGCCGGCGCCGATAGCGCTAGAGTTCTGTCAATGAAACGGGGGCGGCGGGTCCGGAGTGACCTGAATCAGAACCCTGGGAGGCAAACATGGAACCGGTGGCAATAACTGGCCTGGGCGTGATCTCCTCGATCGGCCAGGACGTCTCGACATTCTGTGACAACCTAATGGCGGCCAAGGCCGCGGTGGGNCCGACNCCCTGGAACAACGAAGAGGGCATGGAGAACGTCTGGATTTCGCTGGTCGACGGCTTCGAGCCCTTGGACTGGATGGAAGAACGGGTGGCGGCCGGCACCGATCCCTTCGCCCAGTACCTGATCGCCGCCGCCGTGCAAGCGGTGGAAGCCTCGGGCATCGACGAATTCGACCCCTTCCGCACCGGNGTCGTCATGGGCACCTGCCAGAGCGGTGCCGAAAGCCTTTGCGAGGCGCAGCAGGGTTACGANGAACGGGGAATNGAAGGCGTGCCGCGCAANCTGCAGATCATGGCCTGGCCCAACATGGCGGCCGGTCAGATCTCGCTGCGCTGGGGCCTGCACGGGCCGTTGCTGACGGTNTCGACGGCNTGCGCCTCGTCGGTCGANGCCATGGGCGTGGCGGCGCGCATGATCAATGCCGGNCAGGCCGACGTCATCATCGCNGGNGGNGGCGACNGNGCCCGNTCCNTGATCNNCACNCTNTCGGCNGGGCTTTACGGCATGTACACGCGCCAGCCCGATCCGGCGCTCGCCTGCCTGCCCTTCGACATCAAGCGTAACGGCATCATGGGCGGCGAGGGCGCCGGCGTGGTGATTCTGGAAAGCGCAGAACACGCTGCCAAGCGTGGTGCCCATGTACATGGCTACATTCGCGGCTACGGTCAGATGGCCGATGCCACCCACCCCTCGTCGCCCGAGCCCAACGGCAAGTACGAGGCCATGACCATGCAAATGGCCATCAAGGACGCCGGCCTGCCCGGTGGGGCCGCGGACGTCGACGGCGTGGTTGCCCACGGCACCGCCACGACGATCGGCGATACGGCCGAGATCCGCGCCATCAACAGCCTGCACCGGGAGCGCGACACCACCTTGCGCGTGGCGTCGGTGAAGGGCCACGTCGGCCATACGGTCTCGGCGGCCGGTGCCATGAACTTGATGGCGGCGCTGAGAAGCATGGAGATCGACGCTTTCGTGCCCACCGCCGGCACCACCGAGGTCGACCCCGAGGCCGAATTCGAGGTGGTCACGCGCCAGCCTTCCGAGGGGCCGGTGAACGTGGTCCAGGTCAACGGCTTCGGCTTTGGCGGCCAGAACGCCTCGCTGATCGTCACCCGGGCATAGTACGCGAATGCCTCGGCCGGGCTTTGCGGCCTGGGTTGCAGAGATGCTTGTGATTCGGTACGGGCAGGCAATTTACAAAAACATGCGCATGATATATGCTCATAAAAGCCTAAGGAGAATGTGATGCCCAATGCGCGTGCCCGCAAAAAGCCCACCAATCTGTCTTTGGACACGGCACTTCTGGCGGAAGCCCGGGAATTGAAGGTCAATCTTTCGCAGGCCGCCGAATTGGGCCTGCGGCGGGAAATCGCCAAAACCAAGGGGGAAAAATGGCGGCGGGAAAACGCCGGTGCCATGGAAAGCTCCAATCGGTGGGTGGAAACCCATGGCCTGCCCCTCGACCGCTACCGCCAATTCTGATGGCGAAATATGACGTCTACCCGAACCCGGAGGGAGCGGGCTATCTGCTGGACACGCAGACCGATCTGCTTGATGGCCTGAACACCCGGGTCGTGGTCCCCCTGTTGCCGACCAACCTTGCACCGGTCCCCGCCCAATGGCTCAATCCGTTGTTTGTGATCGACGGCATGACAGTTGTCATGGTCAGCCAATTTCTTGCCGCCGTCCCGGTGTCGATTTTGGCAGCCCCGGTTGCCAACCTCTCCCAGAGCTTCGCCGACATCACCAAAGCCTTGGATATGGTCTTCCAGGGATTTTGAGTCAGCCGGCCGTGCCAGCAAGGTACAGCAGGTGAACGATACCCTCCGGCGGAGCGGCATGCTCTAGTGACACGCTCACCAGGGGCAGATATGGGACGAACTCGAAATCAAGTCTGCTCGCATGATGTCAATCGGCGTTGAACAATGACCCCTTCTCGGCGTGCAATATTCCACGCCGATCCACAAACTCCTACGTACCCGCCGCCGGCACCACCGAGTTTGACCCCGAGGCCGAATTCGAGGTGGTCACGGGCCGGCCTTCCGAGGGACCGGTCGACGTGGTTCAGATCAACGGCTTCGGCTTCGGCTTCGGCGGGCAGAACGCCTAGTTAATCGTCACCTGGCATTAGGGCAAAAAAAGCCAGTCAACAAAGACCCCCACCCCGGCCCTCCCCCATCAAGGGGGAGGGTGAAAAAAA
>NZDS01000094.1 GCA_002690215.1 Rhodospirillaceae bacterium
GCGCTCTACGACCGCATCGGCCTGGGCTATGATGGCACGCGCCGGGCCGACCCGGGCCTGGCTGACGATCTCGATCGCCATCTTGGGCCAGCCGCAGGCGCCATTCTCGACCTGGCCTGCGGTACCGGCAATTACACCATCGCCTTAGCGGCGCGGGGCCGTCCGATGATCGGCCTCGACCGCTCGCCGCAAATGCTGGCGCAGGCGCGGCCAAAAGAGGCCCGGCCCTGGGTGCTCGCCGACGCCGCTCGACTGCCCTTCCCCGAAGCCACGTTCGCCGCCGCCGTCTGCATTCACGCCATTCATCATTTCCCCGACCTGGGAGCGGCATTCGCCGAGGTTGGCCGGGTGTTGGCCGACGGTGCTCGGCTGGTGATTTTTACCGGCTTTCCCGAACAGGTCCGCAGCTACTGGCTAAATGCCTATTTTCCCGCGGCCCTCGAACGCGCCGCCAAGCTGGTGCCGTCAGAGGCCGAGATCACCGACGCTCTGGCGCCCGCCGGCTTCCACCCGCCCCGCGTGCTGCCCTGGCAGGTCGGGCCGGATCTCGTCGATCTCTTCATGTATGCCGGCAAGCAGCGCCCCGAACTCTATTTCGACGCCGCGGTGCGCCGCGGCATTTCGACCTTCGCCAACCTGGCTGACTTGCCCGAGGTCGAAGCAGGTCTGGCCCGCTTGCGCGCCGACCTTGATAGCGGTCATTTCGAAGCTGTCGCTGCGGGTTTTGCAAGCGATACAGGCGACTATGGTTTCGTGATTGCCGAGAAAGCTTAAATATCGAGCGTCAGGCGTGGCCCCTTGGCCCGCGATATGCAGATGCACATTTGACCTTCGGCCTGCTCGTCTTCGCTGAGCGTATGGTCACGGTGGTCGGGTTCGCCCTCCAGCACTTTGGTGGCGCAGAGGCCGCAGATGCCCATCTTGCAGTCGAAGTCGGCATCGACCTTGGCCTCCAGCAAGACTTCGAGGATGCTTTCGCCGGCCGGCACCGTATAACTGGTGCCCGACTTGGCCAGGGTGACCTCGATGGCGGTGTCTTTGGGTTTTGTGGCCTTGGCGTCTTCTACCTTGAAGAGTTCATAGTGCAGGGCCGCGTCGGGCCAACCCCACTCGTGGCTCTTTTCGCGCACCGCGTCGATCAGGCCGACGGGGCCGCAGACGTAAAGCTGGCAGCCCTCGGGCCGCTTTTCCAACAGTCCCTCCAAGTCCAAGCCCTGGGTCGGATCGCCGCCGTCGAAACAAAGGCACGCGCGATCGCCGAGCAGCGCCTCGATCTCCGCTCGGAAAGCCATGTCTTCGGGGCTGCGGGCAACGTAATGGAGCTCGAATTCGCGGTCTTGCAACAGCAGCACTCGGGCCATGCAAAGGATCGGCGTGATGCCGATGCCGCCGGCGATGAGCAAGCTCTGCGGAGCGGAGTCGTCCAGGGAAAAGCGGTTCTTGGGTTCGGAGACAGAGAGCTCGTCGCCCGCGTGGACGCCGTCGTGCATGTAGGCCGAGCCACCCGTGCTGTTGGCATCGCGCAAGACACCAAGCTGGTAGCGGCCCGATTCAGCCGGCGAGTTGACCAGGGAATAGGAGCGCTTGTCGCGGCTGCCGTCGGGCAGAGTGACGGCGACGTCGACATGGGCTCCGGCCGTGAATGGCGGAAGCGCCGCGCCGTTTGCCGGCACCAAGTCGAAGACCTTGATGGCCGACGTCTCGTCGACGATCTTCTCGACCTTGAGCGTGAGATCGGTCACGCGGTCCTCCCGCTCCAGCCCTTGGTGCAATCAGTTGAGCTTGACGTATTCGAAGTCGATGGCCTGGCGGTTTATACCGCGGGCCGGCGCGGCAATCCAGTTGGCCATGCGGCCTCTTTCGGTGACCGGCGCCATGAGCGACGAAACGTAGACCCTGTCTGCTGAACTGGGCAGCCACTTGTCGTGGTTCGCCTGCCACTGGGCGGCGTCGATGATTTGGCCCTCGGGCGTCACCGGGATTTCAGCGAAGTTTCCGATGCGGCGGTTGAAGGCGCGGTGGGGCAGGCGCAATTCGAAGTCGATGCCGCTGTCGGCGATGATCTTGTTCCATCGGTTGAGTCCGCGCTGGCAGTCTTCGACGTAGTTGTCGCGCAGCCGCTCGTTGACGGCGTTGAGGGCGGGATGCTCGACGTTCTGGAAGCCTTTGCCGTACGCCTCCATCACCGGATAGGTGGCATCACGCAGCAGGTGATCGTCGTCCAGTTTGGCCTCGCCGAAGCGCCCCTTGAGGCCGCCGGAAAAGTAGTTGGCGGCGTTGGTCGAGAGCTCGGAGCCGAAGAGGTCGATCGAAACCGAGAAGTGAAAATTGATGTAGCGCTGGATGAGATCGAGCGGAATTCCGCCGTGGTCGCGCAAGTCGCCGCTGTCGTGCTCCAGCATCAATTCGCAGGCCCGCTGCACCACGCGGCCGACACCGGATTCACCGACGAACATGTGGTGCGCCTCCTCGGTCAGCATGAAGCGGCAGCTCCGTGACAAGGGATCGAAGCCCGATTCGGCCAGCGAAGCGAGCTGGTACTTGCCGTCGCGGTCGGTGAAATAGGTGAACATAAAGAAAGCCAGCCAATCCGGCGTCTGTTCGTTGAAGGCGCCCAGGATACGCGGCTTGTCGACATCGCCAGAACGCCGTTCCAGCAGTGCCTCCGCCTCTTCGCGGCCATCGCGGCCGAAATGGGCGTCCAGGAGATATACCATGGCCCAGAGATGGCGGCCCTCCTCGACGTTGACCTGGAACAGGTTGCGCAGATCGTAGAGCGAGGGGCAGGTCTGGCCCAGCAAGCGCTGTTGCTCGACCGAAGCGGGGTCGGTGTCGCCCTGAGTGACGATGATGCGCCTGAGCGTGCTGCGATATTCGCCCGGAACTTCCTGCCAAGCCGGCTCGCCCTTGTGTTGGCCGAAGTTGACCTGGCGGCCGGCCTCGGGCTCGGCCAGGAAGATGCCCCAGCGATAATCGGGCATCTTGACGTAATCGAAGTGCGCCCAGCCCTTGGCATCGACGGCCACGGCGGTGCGTAGATAAACCTCTTTGGCCTGGAAGCCCTCGGGGCCCATTTCGGTCCACCAGTTGCGGAATTTTGGTTGCCAGGCTTCGAGGGCGCGCTGCAGGCGCCGGTTGTCGGCCAGCGAGACGTTGTTGGGAATCTGTTGGTTGTAGTCGATGGCCATGGTTCAGACCCTTCCCTTGTCGAAATTGGCGCGATCGCCACTGCCGTAGCGTTGCAGAGCGCCCTCTGTGCCGACAGCGTTGGGGCGCTGAAAAATCCAATTTTGCCAGGCACTTAGGCGCGCGAATATCTTGGTTTCCATGGTTTCCGGACCGGCAAAGCGCAAGTTCGCCTCTAGTCCCACCAGGGCGTCGGGAGAGAAGCTGGCGCGCTCCTCGAGCGCAATGCGGATCTCATCTTCCCAGTCGATGTCGTCGGGAATAAAAGTGATCAGGCCAAGCTCGTCGGCCTCCTCGGCTTCCAGATCCCGGCTGATGGCGCTGCGAAGAGTTTCCAGATGCTCGGGGTCTGCCAGAAATCGTGCCGCCAGGCGGCTCAAGCCATGGCCCATGGGGTAGGTTCCGAAATTCAGATCCGTCAGCCCGAGCGCCGCCGGCGGCCGGTTGTCGCCCTCGAATTGGCCTTCCAGCATGTAGCTACGGTCGGCGGCCAGGACGAGCTCAAGAAGCGTGCCGACGAAGCAGCTACCGGGTTCGATCAGGGCGATCAGCGAGCGTGAGCTGAGATCGAGGCGTTTCAGAGTGCGCTTGAGATAGAGCGTTACCTCGCGGACGAACCAGTCGTCCGCCTGGGCCGCCAGTGCCGCGTCGGCGGCCGCTACCAGTTCAGCGTCACCAACGCTTTGCAACACCCAGGTGCCGATCTCGGGTTCGTTGAAGCGCAGATGCAGCATGGCGTCGTCCAGATCGCGGGCCAGCGCCAGCGGCCAAAAGTCAGCACCCTGGGCCAGCATGGCGGCGGCCTCGGCGGGCGGAGCTTGTTCGGGGCCGGCGACGGTGATGGTGGCGACGGCAGTGTCTCGGTTGAGGCTCACGGTGACGGTCGAATACTCCAAACGATCGTCTTCGATGCGGCGNTCCAGCGGCTTCAACGCGACCCCGAGACCGTCTGCCGGCCGGTCGCTGCGGGCCGCGAATTCGCTCCCTATCGCCGCCACTCGATCGGCCATCTGAGAGGTCGGCACGACCTCGTCGACCAGGCGCCAGTCAACCGCGCGTTTGCCCTTAAGACCCTCCTCCACGGTGCAGAAGAAATCCGCCCGGTCATGCCGCACGTGGCGCTTGTCGACCAACCGCGTCAGGCCGCCGGTACCCGGCAGCACCGCCAGCAGCGGCACTTCCGGCAGCGCCACGTTGGTGTTGCCGTCGTCGGCCATGACGATGTAGTCGGTGGCTAGCGCCAGCTCGTAGCCGCCGCCTGCGCAGGGCCCGTTGATGGCCGTGATGTAGGTTTGACCGGAGTTCTCGCTGGCGTCTTCGATGCTCAGTCGGGTCTCGTTGGTGAACTTGCAGAAGTTGACTTTGTGTCCGTGGCTCGACTGAGCCAGCATGCGAATGTTGGCCCCGGCCGAAAACACGCGTTCCTTGCCCGAAGTAATGACTACGGCGCCGACCTCCGGGTGTTCGAAGCGCAGGCGCTGAATGGCGTCATAGAGCTCGATGTCGACGCCGAGATCGTAGGAATTGAGCTTGAGCTCGTAGCCCGGCGCCAGACCGCCTGCCTCATCGACATCCCAGGCCAGGGTGGCGACGTTGTCGTCGATGCTGAGCTTCCAGTGGCGATAGCGGCTGGGCTCGGTCCTGAAATCGATCATGGTCATGGTTGCCCCGCGGAATCCTGGGCGATCTCGGCCGCCCTTTACTGGATTGATAATTGTTCGCAACAGGTACTATAATGCATAATTCCACAGAGGCAAGCATTATTTTGCCAATCCACTCCATTTCGCTGGATTGAAGCGGGAAAACCGTCTTTTATCCCCATAGCATCGCTCCCAATTCAAATTTTTTTGGCCGAATTGATGCCAAAGTCATCGTTGACGTATGTCTTTGAATTGAAACAAAAAATTACGTCGACAAACTTCGAACTGGAGAAGGAGGTTGAATATGAAACGTGAACTCGTCGATCCCGGCTGGGCCTGGACCAAGAAATTCAATATTCCCGCCGGAATGAAGGTCGGCGATACCGTTTATCTGTCCGGCAACGTGGCGTTTGATGCCGACGGCAATATCNTAGGCGAGAATGACGTCTACGCGCAGTCAAAGCAGATCTTCCAGAACATCGAAGAAGCTTTGGCCAGTGCCGGCGCGAGTATGGAAGAAGTGATCAAGATCACGACCTATGTCACGGATATTTCGCGTTACGGTGAATTCTCCAAGGCGCGGAATGAGGCGTTTCCCGGCGGCGTGCCGGCAACCACAGCTATTGCGGCATCGGCATTGGTTCTTCCCGAGCTCTTGGTTGAGATCGAGGCCATCGCGATTATTGGCAGCGCATAGGAGGATTGTGAAACAGGAGATGCCTTTAGATACGGGGGTAGCTGAAAATTCGCCTCAGGTTGGCTCTGGCAATTGACGGTGTCTCTTCGCGTCGCCTGAAGTGCCGCAAAATTGCGTCAAGGTTCAGCTGATTGTGACTTGGCAGAGGCCGTAATTGACGGCAGCATGCCGGCGTCATGAGAGTGTGGATTTTTTTCCTTCTGGCGGCCCTGCTGCTGCCCGGCGCGGCCCAGGCCGAGACTGTCACCGACTGCGATCGGCTGGCCGCCGACCCCAGCGATCCGGACCGGGTGGTGGCGGGTGTGGTGGCGGCCGGGCTCGATTACGACGCCGCCGTCGTGGCCTGCCGCAAGGCTTTGGCTGGTGCTCCTGGCAACGCCCGCCTGGGCTATCAGTTGGGGCGGCTGCTGACCGCTGGCCGCGATCGGGACGGCGTCGCCCATCTCGAAAGGGCGGCAGCGAGCGGTTACCGCGCGGCCCAGCATCTCTACGGAATACTTCTCGACTCGGACTATTTGAGCGCCGCGGATGGCGAGCGCTCGTGGGCCTTGATCGCCAAGGCGGCGGCGGCCGGACACGCGGCGGCGCAGGTCCATCTGGCGCGGCGGTATTGGGAAGGAAATGGCGTCAAACGTGACATTGCCGCTGCGCTGCGTTGGTATCGGGCGGCAGCCCAAAAGGGCAGTCCGGAAGCCGCCGTGGCCCTGGCTGAGGCCCATTTGTCCGGCGAGGTGGTAGCCAAGGATCCGGCTCAGGCGTTCGCCTATCTTGAGGCGCCGCTGGCAGCCGGCAACAATCGTGCCCGCACCCTGGCCGCCAGTCTTTATGTGTTTGGCGAGGGCGTCGCCGCCGACCCGACCAAGGGCCGCGAGTTGCTCGAGGCGGCGGCCGGCGAAGGTTATCTGGGGGCCGCCCTCAACCTGGGCATTTATCACCAGTCGGGCATCTTCTCGGGCCACCAGGGCGAGCCTACGGAGGCTGATCGTGAGGCTGCCCGTCGTTGGTTGTGCCGGGCCGGGGTGCAGGGCCGTCGGGCGCGGCGCGAATCCATCAGTGGCGGTTGCCCTTAAGATTGCCATGTCGAAATACGCCTTTATTACGATATTCCTATCTGCCGCCGTGATGCTGGCGGGTGTCGGCAATGCTGGGGCCGGACCGGCCGATTTCTGCCGCGGTGCAGCGCCTGGCGGGACTCCGCCAGGCTCCCTCGATGCCGCCTCCGCACTCTTTGCACGTATACACTATCGGGCCCAGGCGGCAGCCTGCGACGCGGCTCTGGCCACCACGCCAGGCGATACGGAACTTCGCTTCCAGCGCGGCCGCGCGCTGTTGCTCGCCGGGCGACCATTGGGGTTGGTCGATCTCGAGGCGGCGGCCCAGGCCAATCATCTGCCGGCATTACGCTGGCTCGGTGCAGCGCATCGCTCGGGTTTGGCGCCGGTCGACTGGGGCCGGGCCCGGCAGTGGTTGCGCCAAGCTGCCGGTCTTGGCGATGCCGTCTCGCAATTTGCCTTGGCGGAGCTGTTGGCGGCTGGCGAGGGCGGCGCTGCCGATCCCGCGGCGTCCCTCGAATGGGTGCAAAAGGCGGCGGCCCAGGGTCATGCCGCGGCGCTATTCGAGCTCAGCATGAGGCACCAGGGCGGCCATGGCGTGACAGCCGATGCCGCGCTCGCCTTCGATCTGCTCAAGCAGGCACTGGCGGCGGAGTTGCCCAGGGCCATCCAGGCCTTGGCGATGATTTACCTGCGGCCGGGCCAGGATGCGGTAAGGCGGGCCGAGGGCCTGGCGCTGCTGCAGGGCCTGGCAGACAAAGGCAATGCCACCGCGGTCCGCATACTGGCCCAGCAATACTTGCGCGGCGGTGCCGTCAAACGAGACGCCGAGCGCGGCGTGGCCCTGCTCGAGCCGCTGGCCGAGGCCGGCGACCTGCAGGCCCGCATCGAGCTCGGCCACCTGTTTTTCAAGGGCTACTACGTGCGTCGCGACCTGGCCCGAGGCAGCCATTGGTATTGCCTGGCCGGTGGGCCCGGCGCCCGCCACTTCAGCGCCTACCACCGCGGCGAGGAGTTGGTCTGCAATTAGCCGCGGCTACCAGATCCGCATCACACCGTAGCGGTCCAACTTGGCATCCTTGCTGACCAAGCGGCAACCCTCTAGCCGGGCCTGAACCGCCAGCATGCGGTCGAAGGGGTCGCGGTGCTGTTTGTCGAGGGGCAGATCGGCGTAAGCAGCGCAATGCTCGGGCGTGATGTCGAGGAAAGTGAATCCGGAATCGACGACCTCCATTTGCAGAGGTCTCTCCAGGGTGAGCTTCCCTATGCTCTGCTTGATAGCCACCTCCCAAAGGCTGGCGATGCTTACCTGGATGTCGTTGGCAGAATCCAGCACGGAATGGCGCATGCTCGTGGACAGCAGGACCGGTGTGAAAAGGGCCCAGAGCAGGGCGTGGGTATCGAGCAGCAGGCGCATCAATCCAATAGATCCCCGAAAATCTCCTCGGGTGGTATTTTTTCATCCCATCCCGGCGGTTGTTTGGAAAGGTGCGCAGCCAGAATTCCCAACCGGCGGGGCGGTTTTTCGCTCACTGGCACCAGGCGAACCGCCGGTTTGCCGTTGCGCGCGACGATTACCTCTTCGCCGGCTTCGGCGGCCCGAACCAGTTCGGATAGGCAGGACTTGGCCTTGTGCATGTTGACGGTGCGCATGGCTTCGCTCCGGGTACGATAGGAAGTTGGTCTTAGCTTAGCTAAGCTTAGCTAGCTTTAAAGAAATTTTCAAGTCGGAGTGGGTTTGTTGCCGCCCTAACCCGACTCGCCGCCGCTGTTCTGGTATTCCGCCCTGAGCAGATTCTTCTGGATCTTGCCCACTGCCGTCTTGGGGAGTTCGTCGACGAAGCGGATCAGACGTGGCCGCTTGAAGTTGGCTAGGTGCTCGCCGCAGAAGTCGATCAGTGCCTGCTCAGGCAGATCGGCGCCCTCTTTCAATTGCACATGTGCCGCTGCCACCTCGCCCCAGCGCCGATCGGGAATGCCGAAGACGGCGCACTCGACCACTTCCGGGTGCTGGTAGAGGACGTTCTCAATTTCCTTGGGATGGATGTTCTCGCCGCCTGAGATGAACATGTCGGTGCGCCGGTCCATCAGGGCGATGAAGCCGTCCTCGTCGACCGTCGCCAGGTCGCCGGTCCAACCCCAATCGTCACCTAATCGGAAATATTCGGCGGTGCGTTCGGGGTCTTTGTAATAGCCCGTCATCATGTGGTCGCCGCGGCTGACGATCTCGCCCACCTCGCCGGGGGCGACGGGCCGGCCTTCGGGGTCAACCACGGCTACCTCCATGGTACCCGGCGGCCGGCCGATGGAGCCCATCTTCTCGGGCAGGTACTCCGGTGGCATGGTGGTCAGCGGGCAGCCTTCGGTCTGGCCGTAGTTGGCGGTGATGGCGAGNTGGGGAAAGCGNTGNCGCAGTTCCTCGAGCANNGCCANCGGCANCGGCGAGCCGCCGTAGCCGATNTTGCNNAGGCGGCCGAAGANCTCGGCATCGAAGGCGGGATCGTCGANCAGCATGNTCANCATNGTGGGCACGAAGAACGTGCCGATCACATTGTGACGCCTGACGATGTCCTGGAAGGCCTCGGTGCTCCACTGCGGCAGCATCACGGCGGTGGCGCCGGCCAGTACCGTGCCGTGATACCAGACCGCCAGGGCGGCGGCGTGGAACATGGGCGTGATGATGGCGTTGACGTCGTGCTCGTTGATGCGGTGGTCGAGAACCGTGGCCAGGCCGGCATGCCAGCGGCAGCGGTGGTGTGACACAGCACCTTTTGGGAATCCGGTGGTGCCGCCGGTGAAACAGATGGCCGAGGGGTCGGTGTCACTCTGCGCCAAGCCGGGATGGTCGCTCGAGGCCGGGGCCAGGAAATCGGCGAAGCGCGTGGCACCGTCCAGGGCGTCTTGGGGTCCTGATCCTTCGGCGTCGTTGGCGCCGAAGTCGCTCTCGCCGCTGATCAGCACCAGGTGATCGAGGCCGCCGATCTTCTCCAGTGCCTCTGCCGCTACCTTGACAAAGGGCCGCTCGACGATCAGTGCCTCGATGTCCATCTTGTCGAGCACATAGGCCAACTCGTCGGCCGTATAGCGGAACGAGGCATGGGCCAGCACCAGGTTGGTGCGGGCGGCGCCGAAGTGGATGATGGGGTAGGCGGCGACGTTGCGCGCCATCAGGCAGACCTTGGCCTGGGGCTTGAGATCCAGCGCCATGAGGGCGTTGGCGCAGCGGTTGGCCTGGCCGTCGAGGGCGGCGTAGTCGAGCGTGATGCCGCCCGAGATTAGGGCCGGCTTGCGGGCAAACCGGTTGGCGTTGAGGCGCAGCATTTCGCCGATCAGCATTTGGCTAGGCTCCCAGCCCGGCTGTCTCTCCCCCCGTGGCTTTGATGTTTGGAGGTTTTTGGCGCTCTATTCAAGAGCTTTCGGGACTTGACTCAGGGTTGGGGAGGGATTAGAACAAAATAAGAACATTTAATGATAAAAACAGGTTTCGGGAGGAGAGCAGTGCCACATTCCGGCAAGGCTGCCGTGCTCGCCGATCTGCGCCGCCGCATCGCCGCCGTGACGGTCGAGACGGCCGCGAGAGCGAATCGTGATCCTGGCGAGCGCCCGGTCCTGACCCTGGGGGACAGCGAGATCGCGGCGGCGCTGCCCGGCGCGGGGCTGGCGCGGGGCTGTTTGCACGAGGTGGTGGTGGGGCCGGCCGGCCAGGGCGCGGCGCTGGGTTTCGCCAGTCTGCTGCTGGCCCGCCTGGCCAACCTGGAGGGCCCGGCGGCGCCGGTTTTGTGGTGCCAGCGGCTCGACGACGTCTATGAGCGGGGCGCCCTCTATGGCCCCGGACTGGCTGCCTTCGGCCTTGATCCGGGGCAGTTGATCGTGGCCCGCGGGCGCCGTGATGCCGAGGTTCTGTGGGCCATGGAGGAGGGCTTGCGCGTGCCCGCCCTGGCTGCCGTGCTGGGCGAGGTCGAGGCCCTCGACTTCACCCCCAGCCGGCGCCTGCAACTGGCCGCCGGGGCCAGCGGCGTCACCGCCCTGGTGCTGCGCCAGGACGGCGAATTGGGGTCCACGGCGGCGGCCACGCGTTGGCGGGTGGCGCCGCTGGCTGGGCAGCCGAGGACCGCTCGGATCGGGGATCAGAGCGCGGAGGTATCGCCGCGCTCGCGCTGGCATCTCGAACTTTTGCGCTGCCGGGGCGGAGCGCCGGCAGACTGGCAGGTGGAGTGGCACGATGAAACGGGTGATTTCGCTGTGGCTGCCGAGCTTCAGCAGCGACCGAATCGAGCGCAAGCAGCGCCGGCCTTCGCTGTCGCCAGCTAAACCGGTCCCCCCGGCCCCGGCCCCGGCCTCGGCATTGGCTGTCGTGGTCGAGGATCATGGTGGGCTACGGCTGGCGGCGGTCAATGCCGCGGCCCGGGCCGGCGG
>NZDS01000095.1 GCA_002690215.1 Rhodospirillaceae bacterium
GCCAACCACTCCATCAACTCCTCAACATATTGATTCTTATAGCATAATCTCCATCTCAGGGCATCGATTAACGAGTTCATCTGGGAAATGGGGGCTACACCCACGTCACGGATACGAGCCTGAGAGCAGCGGCCGAACGCGCCGATCCTATGGGCAAGCTGGGTCTATGAGTGCCGATAACTAGGAATTATGGGTACAATCGGTCTTGTCTTTGACTTAGGTTCCTCATACCAATCTCGGGGCAACTTCAACCATGATCCGGGAGTTGAGTGCCTCGAAGAGGCTTGTGTCGCTCTACTTTCAGAATTGATAGAAAGTATGGGGCATCGTTGTGTCGGTATTCCAAGTACACAGCAATTGGCGGCCCTCGCATCCGCGAAGATTCCCAATTTGCTGGACGGCTTTGTAAATTACGGTACAGGATACGATCAGGGCCACCGTTACGTGCATACCGCCGTGCTGCTCGAAATGATCGGGGCGCCGTACGCAGGCAACGATCCTATGGTGATGGGCCTGTGTCGGGACAAGCAAAAGACAAGAAATTTAATGGAGCGAGCCGGAGTTTTGGTCCCTGCCGGGCTTTTCGTGACAGAACAAACTCGCCACTTGATTCCGGAAATTTCGGAAAAAATTTTACCAGCACTAATAAAGCCAAACAATGAAGGCGGCAGCCTGGGAGTGGTAGGAGAAATCTTTCATACCAAATCCGCATTGAAAATTGCGGCGAACCGACTTCTTGAGGTATTCCCAGAAGGAGTCCTCATTGAGCGTTACATCCCTGGGCCAGAAATCACCGTAACTCTTATTGGGAACGAACCAGATATCCAAATCTTTCCACTCGTCATGACAGCGCAGAGCCAACCGGTTGGAGAGGATTTCATTTATGATTACGACACCAAAATGAATAACCTAAATGCTGTAACGTATATGTGGGAGCCAATGGAATTTCATTTCGACAACCGCATGGTAGAGTTGGTTAGATCCGCCTCCAGTATGGTTACTAAGACATTGGGTTTAAGGGATTTTTTCCGAATAGATTTCAGACTCAACGCGCACGGCATCCTGTACCTTCTTGAATGCAACAGCCAACCCGCAATCGAAACGGGCAACACTTATCTTGAGATCATCAATAATCATTATTTTGAATCACCCCATGGTGCGCAGAAAGCCTTTTTACAAAAGGCGTTTATGCGAATGGGCATCTAATCACCAATGTCCAAAACAAAAAGCCGTTGGACGAAACAAATTCATTTCTGGAGAAGCTAAACCCGAAAATGGATTGGTAGGATTTTCCGGCAATCTCATATGCCACTTTAGCCCTTCTTCCGGTTCGAGCAAATTGTCAACTAAAGCATTCCAAAATGGAGTAGCGTCAGAAGCGCATTTCAGTTCAAGAATACGATTTCGCCACAGAGTTATGTCCATAGGTGTGAGGGATGATCTGTTTTCCATCAAAAAAAAATATGCGCAGTTGTAGGTGATAATCCATGACGTCCAAGGATCCGACGCAACACCCGGTTCAGTTGCGAGTTTTTCGAGTATTGAAATATTTGCGGAACCATGCGTATGAAAGCGTGCCAATTCCAAATTAGTTCTAATGTTCGCTTCGTAGTTTGCTGAAAGGCGGAAAAATAGAGCGCTCTCAAGAAAACTGATCGCTTCTTCAAATTGTCGTTGGACCAGATAGATGAATCCCAACCCATTGATTGGGAAAAACGCCTCGTGGCTTGTGACAGAAAGCAGCAGTTCCCGCGCCGTGAAAAAATCGTCGAGCGCCTGCGGATATTGGTGAAGAAGAAGATTTGAAAACCCCCTGTTGGTTAGCGCTGTTCCAAGACGCCGATCCTCACCCTTTCGGTGAAAAAAGGTGATCGCATCAGAACAGATCTGTCTAGCCTCGGTGGCTGGGGAAAAAAGGGGCGACATGGTTAGGTATTCGTAATCCGCGCTGGTGCTCGCTGTTTTTCGCACGGATGTCAAGGCATGCTGGTAAAGGTCGCCTGCAGCATCGTCTTCACCCATTTCTTGTAGAATCAGGGCCTGGAATCCCTTTAGGCGGACTAGCTCCTCTTGGGATAGGCCGTTATCCTCTCTACGGTCCATAGTTTTCTCAAGCTCGACCAGAACCGCTTCCCTCGCTCGCACCATGTAGAGGCTAGCTATTCGAGTATATGCCACACCATTCAAATCGGAGAGACCAGAAGCGAGTGCGACAGCATCAGCATAACGCCCAACAGAGTAGTACGACTTTACTAGAATCTTTTTGATTGCTACGGCTGTTGGCGAATTTTGGTCAAGTGTTTGATCTATCCAAGGAAGCAAAAGTTCGCCGAATGCGCAGGCCTCCGAAAAAAGCCCGAGGCGTTCACAGTGGCGTAACGAAGAAATACAAAGAGCCTGACGATTACTTTCGGAACCTTCATGGCTATTTTTGGCTACCTGGAGCAATTTCTGTATTACCGGTTCCGGTATTGGTGATGGGTTTGTTTCAAATGTGCCTGCCGCGACAAATTCTGAATGATACCTTGGATATTCGCTCCCCAGGTATTCTGTTAAAATCGACGCCATCAAACTGTTGAACCATGTCCATTTCGCGGCATTGGAACACAAGTAATTCGAGAAGGATTCCCGCATCAGGTCATGACTGAATCGAAAAATATTTTGTTCGAACGGAACATCTTTTTTCACCGGTGTTAAAACCTCTGCGTCGACAATCGAGAAAATTATCGTTTCCGGAGAGTTGTCGCTACCTGCAATTCTTTTTGCAATATCCATTAGAATTGAACAATCCAGATAGCGTGGGCCAATAGATGCCGCCAGAGCAACGTTCAGCAATTTTTCCGATATTTCTAGCGAGGATACGAATCCTTTTTCTGAAATTGCATGCACATTTTTAGTTGTCGGTAGAACAAGAAGTCCATGTTCGGATCTCAACTCCCCTTGTAAGTTCAATCTGATTAAATTTTCCCGAAGCCGTTGCGGGTTGCCCAAACACCCTGCAATCAAGTTCGCGGCGTGTGATGGTTTGGAGATTACAGAAGCGATAATGCTTTGAATGTCCTCATCCGCCAATGGTCGCAATCGAATACTTCTCATCAGGCCGTCGTTTGAAACCTGTTTGATGTAGGATCGAACAAGTTTTTGAATTTCCACTGGAATATCTTCATCGATCCTGTTTGAAATCAAGGATTTGAAAGGACCGAATTGACTTCTCGTTGCAGAGAGCAAATCTATGGTCAGTTCGACCTCATCAAAAGTCATGCTGTGAAGATCGTCGACGACCAAGAGTACTTTTTTTTCGCCCTTGAGCATTTTTAGAATCTGCGACCCTTTTCCGGCATGCCGCTTCAATTCCTGGGCGGCTAAGGCTTCCAGTGCATGTCCTGCAAACGGAACGCCCCGCGCGATTTTGGGAAGAATAGTCTCCGAGGCAAGGCGCACTGGAGAGAAAACCGAAGCTGCGTAACGGATCGATCGCGTTTGGCGACTGGAAATCTGCTCCTCGATCTGTTCGAACAGAGGAAGGCCGTTTTCGTGCTTGGTCTGGGCCGTTATGACAATCAGATTGTCCCCATTGTCCAACGCTTGTTCACATACCTTTAGGAGCAACGAAGACTTACCGACTCCGGCCTCTCCTTCGATTAGAAAGACCGATGCGTGCATGTCGGCGTCGTCAAGAAATTTGGTTAATTCCGCCCATTCCCAATTCCTGTTCGCAAAAGGAAAGGCGGGAATAGGAACGCTCACTGCAGATTCAACGTTCACATGGGTACCCATAATTCCTAGTTATGTGCTCTAGTGTTGCAAGGGGGATCAATGAAAGGTTGTATTTCAATTCATTGTGACACCTTCAATAATAGCAGATTTCGGAATCATCTCAACCGCCCATACGTGGGCAAAACCCATGGTTGGGCTGGGGCCAGGAACGGTTTCGGGGGGGTCGGGTTGGATCGGCCTCAAGCGCCGTGGTCGGTGCCGGCGACGGTCTAATCAAGTCTTCTGACGGCCGAGGTCCTAAAGCATCAGTTCCGCTGTATGGGTTTGCGTGAAATATGCGGCCATTGACGAGGAAGCAGGGGAGGGCAGGTCAGCGGATCGCCGTAGGGTGGCGACCGCCTTATCCGCTCCCTCCAACGGGCTGCCAGCAAACCACGACAATCGTAGCATCGTCGGCGCCGGCCGAAACGTACGCATGCGCCATGGCGCTATCGAAGTAGATCGAATCGTGGCGTCCCAGCCGGATCGGCTCGCGGTCTTCAAGATGGACGGTGAGTTCGCCTTCCAGGACAAATACGAATTCCTCACCTGAGTGGCGCACGAAGTCGCTGAACTGGCGTACGTCGTGGGCCTTGATGCGGCCTGTCATGGGTATCATGCGCTTGCCGCTAAGCTCGGTGCAGAGCATTTCGTAGAGGTATTCGTCGGTTTCGTGCCGCTCGGCCTGGCCGGCTCGGGTAACCGCCAAAGAGCGCTCGGTGAAACTGCGTTCGGGGGTGCCGAAGAGTTCGCCGACGTCGACGCCCAGGCCGTGGGCGAGCTGCATGAACTTGTCGTAGGCCAGCGACATGCGGCCACGTTCGATCTTGGAGATGGTGGAAACAGCCAGGCCTGACCGGCTTGCCACCTCGGCCAAGGTCCAGCCGCGCTGCTGGCGCAGCGTGCGAAGGCGCTCGCCGAGCGAAACGCGATCGAGGGAGGCAGCTTCTTTCATGGTTCCGGCAGCCTAGCCAATTTTCCGATACGAAAAAAGAACTTTTTCCGATCGGAAAAACGTGGTTTGATAACTTCCACCCAGGTGCTCCGGAAGAGGGCACCGCGGCGGCGGGGAGGTTTTTTTGACGACTGGGACGGCTACGGGGACCCCGAGGGTCGACTTCGACTTCATCGTTATCGGCGCCGGTATTGCCGGTGCCTCGGCAGGCTATTTCCTGGCCGCCGAGGGCCGGGTGCTGGTGCTGGAGATGGAAGACCAGCCGGGCTACCACAGCACCGGGCGCTCGGCGGCGCTCTTTACCGAGGCCTATGGCAGTGACACCATCCGGGCCCTGGCGCGGGGCGGCCGGGCGTTTTTCGAAAACCCGCCGGCCGGCTTTGCCGACAACCCGCTGCTGACGCCGCGCGGCGCGCTGTTCGTCGGTCGGGCTGAGCAAGCGGCGGTACTGGCCACCCAGGCCGAGCAGGCGGCGGCACTGGTCGACGGCATCCGGCAAATCGACGCTGCCGAAGCGCAGAAACTGGTGCCGGTGTTGCGCCCTGAATATGCCGCCGGGGCCGTGTTGGAGCCCGGCGCCAGGGACGTCGACGTCCACGCCTTGCATCAGGGATTCCTGCGCGGGTTACGCAAGCTGGGCGGCGAGGTCGTCAATCGGGCCGAGGTGACCGAACTTGGCCACGACGGACAGTGGACTGTGACCACCCGGACCGGCAGCTACGGCGCCGGCATCGTCATCAACGCCGCCGGGGCTTGGTGCGATCACGTCGGTGGCCTGGCCGGAGCCCGCCCAATCGGCCTGGTGCCCAAGCGGCGCACGGTGATCTTGTTCGACGCCCCGGCCGGGGCGATGGTCGACGACTGGCCGTTCTGTGTAGATATTGACGAGGCCTTCTATTTCCGACCCGATGCCGGGCGGTTGATCGGATCGCCGGCCGATGAGACGCCGGTCGAACCCTGCGACGTACAACCCGAGGAGATCGATGTGGCCATCGCCGTCGATCGCCTGGAGAGCGCCACCACACTGACCATCGGCCGCATAGAGCGGCGCTGGGCCGGATTGCGTTCGTTCGTCGCCGACAAGACGCCGGTGGTCGGATTCGACGAGGAGGTGGCGGGGTTTTTCTGGCTGGCCGGGCAGGGCGGCTACGGCATCAAGACGTCGCCGGCGCTGGGCCGGCTGACGGCGGCCCTGGCGCTGGGTCGCGAAGTGCCGCAGGATCTCCAGGACTTGGGCGTACGGGTCGAGCAGCTCGCGCCGGCCCGGCTGAGACAGTGAAAGGCAATGCCATGAGCGATGATCTCTGCTACCTGGATGCCACCGAAGTTCTTTCCCGTTACGCTAACAAAAGCCTGTCGCCGGTCGAGATGACCGAGGCGGTGCTCGACCGCATCGATGCCCTAAACCCGGAACTCAACTGTTTCTGCGTCGTCGATGCTGAGCGCGCGCTAGCCCAGGCCCTGGAGTCGGAGGCGCGCTGGGCCAAAGGCGCCCCCGCGGGGCTGGTCGACGGCATCCCGGTTTCGATCAAAGACTTGGTGTTGGCCAAGGGCTGGCCGACGCTCAAGGGCTCGCGCACCATCGATCCCGACCAGGCCTGGGACGAGGACGGCCCGGCCACCGCGCGCTTGCGCGAACACGGCGCGGTCATCCTGGGTAAAACGACGACGCCAGAGTTCGGCTGGAAGGGCGCCACCGACAACACGCTCACCGGTATCACGCGCAATCCCTGGAACCCGGCCAAGACACCCGGCGGCTCGTCTGGCGGAGCCGGAGCGGCGGTGGCGGCCGGACTGGGACCACTGGCCGTGGGTTCGGACGGCGGCGGCTCGATTCGCCTGCCTTGTCACCTGACCGGTCTTTTCGGCATCAAGGCAAGCTTCGGCGTGGTGCCGGCCTATCCCGGCCAGCCGGCGCCGCTGCGCACGTTCAGCCACGTCGGCCCGATGGCCCGCAGCGTCGCCGACGCCACGCTGATGCTGGCTGTCATCAGCGAGCCCGACCACCGCGACTGGCTGGCGCTACGCGATGGCCCGCGAGACTACCGCGGAATTCTGGACGACGGCGTCAAAGATCTGCGCATCGCCTACAGCGCCGATTTCGGCTACGCCCCGGTGAATGCCGAGGTGGCGGAGCTGGTGGCGGCAGCGGCCGGCACCTTCGAGGAGCTAGGGGCCCAGGTCGAGGCCGTTGATCCCGGCTTCGAGGATCCATTCGAAATCTGGATAACCCACTTCCACGCCGCCGCCCCGATTCTGCTGGATCTGATGACCGAAGAGCAGGCGGAACTCATGGAACCCGAACTGAAGAAGCGCTGGACCCGCGAGGCGGCGCCCTCGCTGACCGAGTTCTTTGCAGCCGTGGCGGCGCGCGAGGATCTGGGTCGGCACATGGCCGAATTCCACCGGGACTACGACCTCCTGCTCGCCCCGGTGGCCTCCTCGGCGGCCTTCGACGTGGGTCTCCTGGGACCCGACGAATTCGAGGGCGATCCCCACTCGAGCTGGATCCGCTTCACCCCGCCCTTCAACCTCACCCACCAGCCGGCGGCTTCGGTGCCCTGCGGCTTTACCTCGGACGGCCTGCCGGTGGGGCTCCATATCATCGGGCCCATGCACCGCGACGACCTCGTACTCAGGGCTGCCAAGGCTTACGAAAACGCCAAGCCGACCTGGGACCGGCGTCCCGAAATGAAGGTTTAGGACGCATGGGGGGAAAAACCTGATGAGCTGGATCGTCGTTGCCGCGGGGGTGATATTCCTGTTTGCCGGAACGGCGCTAGCCTACGTCATCGGTGCCGCCTCGGTGCTGACCTACCTGGTCAACGGCAAGGCCGCCTTCCTGGCCATCATTCCCCAGCGCATATTCGCTCAGGTCGACGTCTTCGCCTTCATGGCCATGCCGCTCTTTATCCTGACCGGCGACATCATGAACCGGGCCGGCCTGACGCGGGTGCTGATCGAGTTCTCTATGGCCTTGGTGGGACGCTTCAAGGGCGGGCTGGGGCATGTCAACATCATGACCAGCGTCTTCTTTGCCGGCATCTCGGGCTCGGCGGTGGCGGATTCGGCGGCGCTATCCAACACCCTGGTGCCGGCCATGCGCGAGCAGGGCTACACCAACCTCTATGCCAGCGTCATCACCGCCGCCTCATCGATCATCGGTCCCATCATTCCGCCCAGCATTATTCTGATTATCTACGGCGCCCTGATGCAGACCTCGATCGCGGCGCTGTTCATCGCCGGCATCGTGCCGGGGCTGCTGCTGGCCTTCGCGCTTTTTATCATCAACACCATATATGCCTACAAGGACGATCACCCCGGCGGCCGGGATGCGGACATCCCGCCCTTCTGGCCGGCTTTTCGCCGCGCCGCTCCGGCCCTGCTGCTGCCCATCATCATCGTCGGCGGCATCATCGTCGGCGTCGTCACGCCGACCGAGGCGGCGACGCTGGCCGTCATCACGGCGACGCTGGTGGGTTTGTATTACGGCGAGGTGACGTGGGCCAAGCTCTGGGACTCCTTCCAGCACACCGCCATGCTTACCGGCGCCATCTTCGTCATCCTCAGCGCCATCGCCTGTCTGGGCTACATCGCCGGGTTGTTGCAGTGGCCGCAGCTGCTCAGCGACCTGGTGGTGGGCTCCGGGCTCTCGGGTCTGGAATACCTCTTCGTCTTGAATGTGATCTTCCTCTTTGCCGGCATGATCATGGACATTCCGGTGGCGCTGACGCTGCTGGTGCCGCTGTTGGCACCGATCGCCCTGGCCCAGGGCGTCAACCCGACGCACTTGGGCATCGTGCTTTGTTTCAACCTCTGTATCGGCCTGATCACGCCGCCGCTCGGTGGTTGCCTGATCATCGTCTCGACGGTGACGGGCGAGAGCTATTGGCGCATGGCGCGCGCGATCATTCCCTTTGCGCTGGTCGAGATGGCGGTTCTTGTGATTTTGGTTTTGTTTCCTGAACTGAGTCTGTTTTTGCCGCGCTTGGCCGGCCTTGCGGTAGGCTAAGCTGAAATAACTGAAGGGAGGCTATCGATGAAAAAGCTAGCATTAGGTATGGTCGCTGCCGCGGCCCTGGCGTTCAGTGCCACGGCCCAGGCCGAGATCAAGATCGCTCTGGACTCACCGCCCGATCTCAACAAATCCGGCACCTACGTCTGGGCCCACAACTTCACCGAGGCCCTCAAGCGAGCCGGCCTCGATGCCAAGGAATACGCCCGCAACTCGCTGGGCGAGGAGGCCGAGAGGCTGGACCAGGTCAGCCAGGGCCTGCTCGAAGTCTCGATGTCGGACGTCAAGCAGGCGGGCAAGATCGACAAGATGATCTTCGGCATCTATCTGCCCTACCTGTTCGAGAATATCGCCCACGTCGACCGGGCCGCCGCCACCGGCCTGTTGGCCAAGATCAATACCAATCTGGCCAAGAACGGTGTGCGTATTCTGGCCTTGGTGTCGTTGGGACCGGCGGCTGGAATTTTCAACACCAAGAAGGAAATCAAGACCGTCGGCGACATGGCCAGCCTGCGCATGCGGGCGCTCGACGAGCACCAGATCGCGCTTTACAAGACCTGGGGCACGACGGGCACCATCGTTTCCTGGTCGGAGGTGCCGAATGCCCTGCAGACCGGCGTGGCGGACGGTTACTTGAACCCCTCGTTCGTGCCCTTGATGTTCGGCCATACCGACTTCATCAAGTTCTTCACCAACGCCCAACTGATCCCCTCGACCCGCCTGGCCCTGGCCTCCAACGATTGGTACAACGGGCTCTCGGCCGGCGATCGGGCCAAGGTCGACGGTGCCGTGGCCGAGGCCACCAAGATCAACCGCGCCTGGATCATCAAGCAGGAAGCGGTCATGCTCAAGGACGTCGCCAAAGCCGGCATCAAGGTGACCGAGCTGACGCCTGCTGCCCGGGCCGAATTCGTTGAGCGCTCGCGCCAGGTTTGGACCAAAGGTGCGCTGGAAGCGAGCAAGGCCAAGCTTTGGGTCGAAGCCGCCGACAAGACACGTTAGGCTACAAAAAACCCATGCGCGGCTCTATCATCTGGCTGAGCGACGAGATCGACAGGCTCTGTCGGGTCAGCGCGGTGGCGTGTTTTGTCGCCATGCTGGTGTTCGTCGCCATCCAGGTGGTGGGCCGCTACATCTTCAATGCACCACCCACGTGGACCGAGGAGCTGGCCCGTTTTTCCATGGTCTGGGGCGGGCTTCTCGGGGCCACGGTCTCCTTCAAGGCGCGTTTCGACCCGGTACTGATCAAACCCAAGCCGGATGAGGGGACGGCCCTGACCTGGGGCAAGACCCTGGTGCGCACCGCCGCGGTGATGTTGTTGATGGGACCGGTCCTCTATTTCAGCGTCTTCGGTCCCGGTCTCAATCCGGCCCGCGGCTTTATGGGCCGTTCCATCATGCGCACCGCCGATACGCTCGGTTTTCCCATGATCTACGTCACCATCGCCGTGCCCATCATGGCCGGCATCATCCTTTTTCATTTGCTGGCGCAACATGCCGGCGATCAACGAGAGCCCGCGGGTTTTGGCACCATCGACGAGTCCGATTCCCCATAGATTCCGGAAAAATAATCATGAAAGTCTTCATCGCCTGTCTGGGCACCGAATCGAATACCTTCTCGCCCTTCCCCACGGGGCGCGAGACCTACGCCGAGACCATGCTCTTTCATGGTGACGCCACAAAGCAGGAGGGCTTCATCTTCTCCGAGCCCATGCGCACATGGCGCCGTCTGGCCGAGGCCGCGGGCGCCGAGGTGGTCGAATCCATCGGCGCCTTCACCCAACCCGCCGGGCCCACCGTGCAGGCGCTTTACGAGGAATTCCGGGCTGAACTTCTGGGCGACCTGGAAGCCGCCATGCCCGTCGATATGGTGCTGATCAGCATGCACGGCGCCATGGTGGCCGATGACTGTGACGACTGCGAGGGCGATATCCTGGCTCGCGCCCGGGCCATCGTCGGCAGCCAAGCGGCCTTGGGCTGCGAGCTCGATCTTCACTGCTCCATTACGCCTGAGATGGTGCAGAACGCCGACGCCATCGTCACCTTCAAGGAATATCCCCACATCGACTTCAATGAACGGGCCGAGGATCTCTACCAGGTGCTGCTGGGTAAGGCCCAAGGCCGCACCAAGCCGGTCATCGGCACCTGGGACATGCGCATGATCAGCACCTGGCGCACGCTGGTGGAGCCGGTGCGCAGCTTCGTCGACAAGCTGCAGTCGCTGGAAGGCAAGGACGGAATCCTCTCGATCTCCTTCGGCCACGGCTTTCCCTGGGGCGACGTCGAGCACGTCACCGCGACCATGCTGGTGATCAGCGACGGCGACCAGGCCAAAGCAGAAAAGCTGGCCGAGGAACTGGGCCGCGAGGTCTTCGCCATGCGCGACCAGACCCACCCCCGCCTCTCGAGCATGGCCGAGGCCTTCGATGCAGCCGTGGCGGCCAACCACTTTCCGGTGGTGCTGGCCGACGTGGCCGACAACGCCGGCGGCGGTGCGCCCTCGGATTCCACCTTCGTGCTGCGCGAGGTCCTCGACCGCGGCCTCGACAACGTCGCCACCGGGCTTTACTGGGACCCAGTGACGGTGCGCTTTTGCAAGGAAGGCGGCGTCGGTGCCACCCTCGACCTGCGCATCGCCGGCAAGTGCGGCGCCATGTCGGGCGATCCCTTGGACCTGAGCGTCACGGTGATGGGCATTATCGAGGGGGCGAGCCAGACCTTCGGCGACGCCACGGCCCAGATGGGCGACGCCGTCTGGCTGCGCTGTGAGCCCGAGATCGACCTCATCGTCACCAGCGTACGCACCCAGACCTTTCACCCCAACGCCTTCACCCAGTTCGGTCTCGATCTTTCGGCCAAGAAGATCGTCGTCGTGAAATCGTCGCAGCACTTCTATGCCGGCTTCGAACCGGTCGCCGCCGAGATTCACTACATCGGCGGCGAGGGCGCGCTGAACACCGATTTCGCCAACATCCCCTACACCAAGCTCAAGACGCCCTATTGGCCCAAGGTCGAGGATCCGTACTCGGTTTAGGTCGCCGATCCTCCGCGCCTCGCCTGATCGGCGCCGCCGTCCCTGGCGGATTTGCGTATGACTGGAAAGTGCCCTGGAGCCAGGAACCCATCATGAAAGTCTTCATCGCCAGTTTGGGCACCGAATCGAACACCTTCTCGCCCTTCCCCACGGGACGCGAGACCTACACCGAGACCATGCTCTTCCATGGCGACGCCTCGCGGCAGGAAGGCTTCATCTATAACGAAATCATGCGCACCTGGCGCCGCCTGGCCGAGGCCCGGGGCGACGAAGTGGTGGAATCCATAGGCGCCTTCGCCCAGCCTGCCGGGCCAACCACGCAGGCGCTCTACGAGGAATTCCGGGGTGAGTTGCTCTCGGACCTCGAATCCGCCATGCCCGTCGACGTGGTGCTGATCGGCATGCACGGCGCCATGGTGGCGGAAGAGTGCGAAGACTGCGAGGGCGATATTCTGGGCCGTGCCCGGGCCATCGTCGGCAGTCAAGCGGCGTTGGGCTGCGAGCTCGATCTGCATTGCTCCATCACGCCCGAAATGGTCAGCGCCGCCGATGCCATCGTCACCTTCAAGGAATTTCCCCACATCGACTTCAACGAACGTGCCGAGGAGCTTTACCAGTTGCTGTTGGGCAAGGCCGAGGGACGCAGCAAGCCGGTTATCGGCACCTGGGACGTGCGCATGATCAGCTCCTGGCGCACCACGCTCGAGCCCATGAAGAGCTTCGTCGCCAAGATGCAGGCGCTGGAAGGCGAAGACGGCATTCTCTCGGTCTCCTTCGCCCATGGCTTCCCCTGGGGCGACGTCGAGCACGTCACCGCCACCATGCTGGTGATCAGCGACGGCGACGAGGAAAAGGCCACGAAACTGGCCGAGGAACTGGGCNGCCAGGTCTTCGCCATGCGCCAACAGACCCAGCCCCATTTGTCGAGCATGGCGGAGGCCCTGGACGCGGCCGTGGCGGCCAACCACTTCCCGGTGGTGCTGGCCGATACCGCCGACAACGCCGGCGGCGGCGCGCCTTCGGATGCCACCTTCGTGCTGCGCGAGATCCTCGACCGCGGCCTCGAAAATGTGGCCAGCGGACTCTACTGGGATCCGGTGACGGTGCGTTTTTGCAAGGAGGGCGGNGTCGGCGCCGAACTCAGCTTGCGCATCGGCGGCAAGTGCGGCGCCATGTCGGGCGATCCCTTGGATCTCAAGGTCACGGTGATGGGCATCAAGGAAGGGGCGAGCCAAACCTTCGGTGCGGCCAGGGCTCAGATGGGCGATGCCGTCTGGCTGCGCTGCGAGAACCAGGTCGACCTCATCGTCAACTCGGTTCGCACCCAGACCTTCCACCCCGACGCCTTCAGCCAGTTCGGTCTCGATCTTTCAACCAAGAAGATCGTGGTGGTGAAGTCCACGCACCACTTCTACGCCGGCTTCGAGCCCATGGCCGCCGAGATCCACCACATTGGCGGCGAGGGCGCGCTGAACGCCGATTTCGCCAACATCCCCTACACCAAGCTCAAGACGCCATATTGGCCCAAGGTCGAAGACCCGTTTGCCGAATAGGGGGTGGGGTTTTTTTGCTTTGTCATTCCCGCGCATGTTGGAACCCAGGTTTTGTCCTGTTCTTGGTGGAAGCACAAAAACCTGGATCCTCGCTTTCGCGGGGATGAAACGCCGGGCTTGCCCGGCGTTTCAATTCCAACGCTTGGCAATCTCCTCCAGCATAACTTCCGTGGCGCCGCCGCCGATGGCGTGCAGGCGGGCGTCGCGNACCATNCGCTCGANNGCGGTCTCGCGGATNTAGCCCATGCCGCCGTGGAACTGCTGGCAGTCGTACATCACCTNGTTGNNNANCTCGGCGCAGNNGNCCTTGACCATGGAGATCTCGGAAATGCAGTCCTTGCCGACGGAATCGAGCCAGGCGGCGTGGTAGAGGAGCTGCCGCCCGGCCGCCACCTTGGTCTGCATCATGGCCAGGCGCTGGCGGATCACCTGCTTGTCCATCAGGGC
>NZDS01000096.1 GCA_002690215.1 Rhodospirillaceae bacterium
TGAAGGAGGGCAAAATGGCGAAGAAGAATCACACGGTTGAGCAGATTATCGGCAAGCTCCGCGAGGCGGAGGTCCGGCTAAGCCAGGGAGAGACGGTGGGCCAGTTTTCGGGGGGCAGGCCACCGCCAGCATTGGAATTTGGAAAAAAATTATGGCATGGGTGAAGAAGGTTATTACCAATTATTAACGAAACTTGTTGAATTTGGGAAGATTTGTAAAGCAGCAGAGATCTTGTTTGGGAGAGTGGGCAGAAAATCTATATATTTTCCTAAAGCGATTAATTACATAGTGAATAGTCCTGTGGTTGATCCAAAAGCTAAATATACATGCGGTGATGCAGAATTGGAAACTTTGCTAAAATAATCACTAATTGCGCAGCAGTTCCATCAACATTACAGGTTGATAGATTTGCTGCATCTGCATTTGGTTGCGAATGAAGTCTGAAAGTTCCTTGATCCGTGTTGCCACCTTGTGATTATTTCACGACATGATGTAAAAAAACTAGAATGGTTGGGGATACTCGGAAATACCTCGGATATTACATCCCCAAAAACCCTACTTTGTGACCTCCCAAGTGTCACTTTGTAGGGTTTTTTCGTGGAAATCAGGAAACCCAAAAAAGGTAAAAAAGGATCTATATGCTGCATCTGCTCGACGCCTGGGAGCGCTACCTGCACATCGAGACCTGGGAGGTACACGCCATGACCGTCTTATGGCTGGTCTTTTTCCTGGCGGTGTTCGTCGCCGATTGGCTTCCCAACGGTGGCATGAGGTGCGGTCGGACTTGGTGTAGAGCTTGTGCTCCTTGATCATGTTTTCCATCCGGCCGCCAAGCCGCACCCGGAGCCGCTGGAGCTTAGTCCGGGCGCTCGAGTGCCCCCTGGTGCGCTGGCTCTCGTAATAGAGGCCGTGGCATGTGCGACAGGCAAGACCATCGATGCAATAGAGAATGGCGACCCGCCGCCCGCAATTTGGGCATCAAAACCACGCCCTCTCGCCGCCAAAGTGGCAGGGCGTCCAGATCACCTGACATTGCTCAGCAGCCTGTGAGAGAGTCGCTGAGTCGCGCGACGCCTTCCCAGGCGTTGGAGGCCTGTAATTTGCTCACGACGCTGTGCGTGTCTCTGAGGCGGTCCTAGGCGTTGGGTTCGGGATCCCGGCGCCGCCGGGCAAAATTCCGCCGCGGCGCTTGTCGGCCGCGGGAAAAGGTTGTCACATCTGAAACAACAAATGAACCCGCGATAGAGCATTTGCCAATCTCAAACGCCAATCTCGGGAAGGCCAATGACTGGCGAACGGCGGCGTACGTTGCATCTCTAACTATCCTTGTCGCCCCTCAACCCGGGCCTCTCCGGGCCATGACCACATACTACCTTTCGTTAATTTTCCATTTGCGATAATCGGCCTACACCGGTAATTTCGTTTCTGACCGCTCTTTAAGGAGTGCTGCGAACACAGACGTTATGAACACCAATGAGTCGCCATCCGTCTAAAGCCAACGAGGTGGATCGTTTTTCGCTTTTGGTTGCTTAGCATTCAGCGCACTTGTCAAGTTTCTTGTTCCCGCCAATCTGAGTGAATGTTTTATTTGTTTAGCCGAAAAATGACGGGGTAAGAACTATGACTAAAGAAGTAAAAGAATGTGAATTGGGTCCGATTGTCGGCCATTGTGAGGTTGATGATGAAAAAGCATCCATTAGACTCTGGGCAATTTTTTCCGGATGGCTTTAAGGGTATCATTCTTTACCGGCTTGCGGACGAAACGCACATCAAGGGTAAGGCGCTTTCCATTTTACCTAAGCTCCATGGCGCACAAATGGGAGTGTTGGAGGCATTGGAACCTGACAGATTGTATGAGTACAAAATTTTTGCTGTCCCCGAGGGAGCCGACGACACGCCCTTGTGGGACGAATTGCCGAGTATTTCAGTTTTCTCTTTCAAAACGTTCCCCCATATTTCAAGTTCAACGACCTTCATTTTCGGCTCCTGTCGGCATTATGGATATACCGACAATAGGCAAGGAGATAAGGCCTTCCGGAATATCGTAGAAGGGAAATTGCATTCTTCAGATTTTCTTTTGATGTGTGGCGATCAAATATATGCTGATCACAAAACATCAAAATTTGGTTTTATTCCACCATGGAAATTAAACAAACCTCCTAAAGGATCAGATGGATAGCCCTATCGAACTCTGGCCGCCACCGGTTTCCCGGGCCCTATTCGGAGTTCAGCTGTCACCAGGGCCCGCCTTTGACGCCAGAGATCAACCGCGCCTACGCCGACGAGGCTGCTGGCTTCGAGCGCATAGGTATAGGCTTTCTGGTCAACGGCATCCGTATCCCAGGTGAAATTTGGCCACCCCACTTTTTTGCCAAATGTAGGTCACGTCTTGAGTCCAACCTCTCATCCGCTATCTTCAGGAACCGAGTGCCCGGCAAAGAGTCCTAAGGGGTGGCCCCGTGCCTGATCGAAATCCATAATTCAAGGCCTGCCGCCATCTCCGTCAAAAAAGGTGAATCGCATGGCCAACGATCAGAACGTTCTTTTGACCGGCGCCGCGTCCGGTGTCGGCAAGGCTGTCGCCGAACAACTTACGGCGCTCGGCTATGCCGTCGTGGCACTGGACATCAAGGAACCGGCCGGCGCCATCACGGCCTTTCACCGCTGCGACCTCGGCAACAAGGCCAGCATCGACGAGGTCCTGGGCAAGCTCGACGGCACTTACCAGTCGCTCATGAACGTTGCCGGCGTGCCCGGCACCCGCGGCGCCGAGCTCACCATGCGCGTCAACCTGTTGGGCCTCAGGCATCTCACCGAAGGTGTGTGGGACCGCATCAGTGACGGTGGCACGGTGGTCAACGTCACCAGCATCGCCGGTAACAATTGGCGCAAACGGCGACAGTATTTGAATGACCTGCTGGCCACCCCGGACTTCGATGAGGGATTGCAGTGGTGGCAGAGCAATGGCGAAGCGATCGACACCGACGCCTATACCTTCTCGAAAGAGGCGCTGGTGCTCTACACCATGCAGCTGGCCGGCCGGGATTTGGCGCGCGGCATCCGCGTCAACGACGTCGGCCCCGGCCCCATCGAGACCCAGCTGCTGCCCGAGTTTACCGACGACGTCGGTGACGAGATGATGCAGCGGATGATCGGCATGACAGGCCGCGCCGCCCAGCCCGAAGATATCGCCGAGGCCATCACCGTGCTGGCCCAAGGCAAGATCGGCTGGCTCAACGGCCAGCACGTCATCGTCGACGGCGGCATGACGGCGGGGTTTTCGGCGGGTTGGAAAAGCAGGGATTGAGCGGTTCTTTTTGGAGGAGCACGAGGGCGGAGGGTGCGATGAAATTCGGCGGCATGGTCGCGACAAAAATCGACGATTGGCAGATTTTTCAATTCCTCGAGGAACTTGGCTACGATAGCGGCTGGGCACCTGACTCGCAGATGATTTGGTCGGATTGCTATGCCACGCTGGCCCTCGCCGCCTGGCACACTTCGAGCATTCGGCTCGGCACCGGCGTTTCGATCGCCGGGACGCGGCTGGCACCCGTAACCGCGCATTCCATCGCCTCGATCAACAAGATCGCACCGGGGCGCACCTTCCTGGGTATCGGCACCGGCCACACGGCCATGCGGGTCATGGGGCAAAACCCCGTACCGCCAAGCGAGTTTCGCGACTATCTCAGGGTCTTGCGTGGGCTGCTCGACGGGCAGGAAGTGGCATTCGAACACAAAGGCGTCAGCAAACCGATCCGCTTCATCGACCCGGAGCTCGGTTGCATGAACACGGCCGACCAGGTGCCGATCTATGTGGCAGCCAATGGACCGAAGGCGCTGGCTGCCACCGGCGCCTATGGCGATGGCCGCATCAGTGCCGGCAATGAACCGTTTGCGGTTTTGAGCCGCAACCTCGAGCGCATTCGCCAAGGCGCCAAGGAAGTGGGCCGCGACCTCGGGGACGATTTCCATACCTCGGTGATGACCTATTCCTGCATCCTGCGGCCGGGCGAGACCTTGAAGAGCGACCGGGTGATCGACGAGATCGGCGCCGAAGTCGTCTCGTCGCTGCACTTTTGGTACGAACTCTACCTGCAGCGCGGCAACGAGAATTTCGTGTTCGAGGCGGCGCGCGGCGCTTGGCAGGACTACAAACGCTACGTCGAAGCCGAAATGCCGTTGGATCGTCGCCATCAGTTGCTGCACCGCGGCCACTGCGCCTTCCTGCTGCCGCAGGAACGCCGCTTCGTCACGCCGGAGCTGATCGGCGCCACTTTCGCTCTGGTCGGTGAGAGGGACGAGATCCTCGAACGCATCGGCGAGCTCGAAAAGGCAGGCTTGAAGGAGATCGTCCTGCTGCCGCCCCGTGCCGTCGCCAGGCAGAACTTCAGGGAGTTCTCCGAGCAGATCATGTCGCGCTATTGAGGTCGGCCCCTAGCTGGATCCAGAAGAGGCGATTGGGGTCAGGTCTTGAATTGTGAATTCACAATTCAAGACCTGACCCCAATCATGCACTATTTTTCTTGAAATTCTTTCTGCATGCGCTTGTTTGATGGCCATCATGTGGCAGCGGACATCGCCTCCCCTGAAGGACCACCTCCGCGTACATCTAAGACCAACTCAAGAAGGACGATCTGAAATCAAGGACTGACCCCTCCCATGCTCCTACCCCCTCAAGCACCCCCAAACCTCTGCTCATAGGCCCTCAAAAACCTGGCAAACCGTTGGTGCGCATAAGGGATGAAGCGGATCTTCTGGATAGGCTCGACAGCCAGCGGTAGCGCTGCCATGGCGTATTTGTAGTCCGACATCGGCAGCATGTGTTTTGCATCTTGCAGCAATTTCTGGAATTCGATTTCCCTTGCTTCCGATGTCTCGAAATCGGCGTTGTCCAAATAGAAATTGATCAACGTGCCCAGTTCACGGTCGCCGAACTCCGGCTCCGCAATGCGAAAATAGGGGTAGTCCGGCTGCTGGTGGCGCATCACCGTTTCGGCAAACGGGTTCGAGAAATCGTAAGCCTTGTGGTTGAGACAGGAGAATTCAAAATCGAGCAGTTTTATCTCCCCGCTATGCAACTTCATGATGTTGCCGTGATAGGTGTCGTTATGGCAAAAGGTCAGGTCGCCATCCGGCAGGCAGCGTTTCACCTTTGCCAGGGTTTCCGGGCTGTAGATTTCGCGCAGTTCCTCGCACAGGCGCTGCTCATCGGGCGGGAAAACGCCGACCTTCTCTTCCAGGACATGCTTGGTCGCGACCGCCGGCGCACCCGTGGTCGTCAGGATGCCCAGCAGATTGAAGCAGGGCTCCAGGCAGGCTTCGGCAGCCGTCAGCACGACGGCGAGTTCCGCCGCCTGGCAGCCGGCAAGGACGCAATTGTAGGCAACGGTGGCGGCCGTCAACTCGCCCAGGAGACAGGGCACCTGGCCATGGGATTGGTGCGGCGCGGCGACGGCGGCCAGCATCGCTTCGAGACGCTGCCTGGTGGGCGGCACCAGGGGCAGACCGTCGCCCAAAGCGCCGCCCATAGCGAGCTTGCGGACTGACGGATCGACGAAGGTGCCGAGGGTGAAGATCAGGATGATGCCGAGCCCAACATAGGCTCCCGCCATCATCGAGCCGATGAAGAAGGAAGAGGGGTTGTTCCTGAGAAGGCCCGCTTTCTTTTCGGCAACGCCGGCGAAGTGATCAAGTGTATCCACGTACATATCTTTAAGGGGCTGACCCAGATAACGCCAAAAAAGGTGTTATCTCCGCCCGCAGCCGACCAACCCGGCCGCTTCCGTGGACTAATTTGTCACCGCCGCATACAGGACATCCAGCCGTCGATGAACTCTCGGTTCTGGACGTCCTCATGGCCCTCGCAGAGGCGACGGATGCCGCCGCAATGGGAATGGCCCAGCACGGTGATGTGCTCTACGTTGAGGTTCCGCACCGCAAACTCGATGACCGTGCTGATGCCGCGGTGGTGGCTGTCCGGTTCATAGGGGGAGCACCAGGTTGGCCACGTTGCGGACGATGAACAACTCACCCGGCTTGGTCTTGGCGATGATGGAAGGGTTCACCCGACTGTCGGAGCAGGCGAGTATCATAACGTCGGGCCTCTACACCTTCCCCACAAGGGACCGATAGAAATCGGGCCTTTCCTCCCAATAGTTTTCCTGGAAGGACGTAAGGTCCACTATGAGTCGGCCGATCGGCATGGTGGGGCTAAACCGACATTTCCCAGATGACATCCAACTTCGTGGAAATTGTACCGCTGTCCCACCGCCAAGGGAACTGTATCCCATTTGCAACCATCCGATGGCATGAATTTGGGAATCGACCCGTGACTGGAAGACTATTCGGTCACTTTTCTCGCCATCCAGATTATCTTGTAACTGTGTTTCTTCCAGCATACAGCCAGTAGCCGAGTGCCATGAATATGCCGCCAGAAATAGTGTTTCCGATCGTCACCCAAAACAAGTTGTAGAACGCCCCCAATAAGTTAACGGTTTCGGGATGGTTACCGAGAAGTGCGACGGCAAACACAGTCATGTTAGCAATTGAGTGTTCAAAACCACTCGAGATAAAGGCGAACAAGCACCAGAAGATGACAATGCACTTCGCAGCATCGTTCTTTGTACGACCTGACATCCACAAAGCAAGACAAACGAGCCAGTTGCAAAGTATACCGCGCGCCAACAGCTCTATAGCAGGTGCGTTCATTTTTTTGCTTGCAACCTGATTCAAGAATGATGAGCTGTCATCAATAATTCCCGCACCACCACCGAGAACGAAAATAGCAGAAAGCCCCGCTGCTCCTGCCAGATTACCGATCCAGACGACAAGCCAAACCTTTGAAAGCGCTACACCGCTTGTCGTTTTCCGAAGCCAGCCAAGCGGCATGTACATCGTGTGGCCGGTGAACAACTCAGATCCCGCAAAGACAACCAGGGTAAGGGCAATCCCAAAAGCCACCCCCATTATGAGCTTCCGGGAGGCAGGATCGGCATCAGAACCGAGAATAAAAATGAGTATGATTCCGAAGCCTATATACGCACCAGCCATCATCGTCCCGATGAAAAAACCAAATGGGTTTTGTTTCAGTGATTCCGCCCGTTTGGCGGCAACTTCCGCAAAGTGATCTATGGTATCATTGTATGTTGTATCAGTCATCTTCAAGTATCAGGTGATTCAATAAACATCTTCGAATCAACTTCTGACCCGCATTCACTTTGCATCAACTCATAAACGTTGCATTTTATATGGCTGTGGCATCAACGCAAGAACAAGAGCCAAAGCGATCGCACCAGTCCATATTAACCAGCCATACGTATATTCCCCAGTGGCCCCCTTAACTGTACTCATTATAATTGTCATGACAGCACCAGTCGTTGCTCCTGCCGTTTTGGCCAATCCAGTCACTGCACCCACTTCTTTAAAATAGAGCGGTATTATTTTTACCACAAGAGATGCTCCAGTACCGTACAATATGGCAATTGCATAAAGAAGTGACAATTGCCAGGAGAAAGGTAACTGTGCACATAAGGCTGCTGCCAATACCATCTGAACACCTAAGCAATAGATAAGCAATTTTCTGGGATTGTACATGTCTCCGAGCCAGCCGCTGAAGGGTCTGGCACCCGCCACCAGAAGGACAAAGATCGGCACAAAAAGCATAATCGCCTTTGATTTTTCTATATCATATTGATCAACGAGATATGTAGGGAGGAAAGCGCTGTTGAACATAAGTGCGCCAAACGTTGCTCCATACAGGTAAGCAAGAATCCAAGGAAGGACACTGGATTTGTAAACGGAAGCTATGCTTGCGAAAGTGAGTTTTTTATCTCGGTTGGGCGGTTCAGAGGTCATTGTCCAGTATACAAATGCCAAAATCAGGCTCAAGACAGCGTATATCGGGAATATAAGACGCCAGCCCTCAAAGGGACCCAACGACATTTTAGGGGGTAAATCAGAACCGGGAGCACCGCCAAGAACATTGTTGAGCAAAAAAGGCACTAATATCATGCCCAGTGCTACCCCGACATTGCCAAAAGCATACAAGCCGAGCGCTGCTCCCTGTCTTTCCTTAGGGTACCAAACGGCAACATGGGTATTGCCAATGATGAAACTTGCACCGCCTAAGCCCATGAAAATTCCGACACAGACAAACATGAAGTAACTGTCGGCAAACATGTATCCTATCATTGGAATAGGGAGAAAAAGAAGAAGCAACGTGAATATAATCCTCCCTCCCCATATGTCCGATGCTATCCCCAGAAGCAGGCTGGTAACGGCCGCAAAAAGCGGGGACATGGCGGCCACAATCAAGACCTCGCTTGTAGAGAACCCATACCAATCCTTTAGGTAAGGAGCGAGAGAAGAGTTTATGGCCCATACACTAAAACCATAGGTGAATGTAATAAGAGCAACCCACAAAACCCTTGGATTACCGGTCGGGTTCCATGAACCCTCGTCTTCCACATTCTTCTTTTCAATGTTTGTTTTTGACATAATCTTCGATGTCCCACTTTGTACGTCGGTCATCTCACTTTCTCGTACCCTGTTTTGCTTCGCTCTTTGTGCCTAGCCCGCAACCGATGCTTTTGCGATCTCTCTCTGAGCGCCTTCCCGAGTGGCCGGTTGTCCACCGCTACCGCCGGACGACCGCCATCCGTCCACACGCCGCAAAAGTCCAGCAAATATGTCCGGGAGTTCCAGACTTTCCCTACTTTTTCAACGCCACGTATCTCCTCATGGAAATAAAGGGCCTGCCGATATACCCGAACGGGTAGCTGAAGAGATGCACCAGCTTGGTAAAGGGCAGGTAGGCAAAAAAGCAAAGCGCCAGGATGATGTGCAGCTTGTTGACAATCGGCGCACCCGCGATCATCGAAACATCCGGTTGCAAGGTGAAAATGCCGCCGATCCACGGCCCGGCCGAATAGGAAATGCCAAAGACCAGCTCGACGGAGGACTGATAAAGTCCAAAACCACCGATGAATATCAGGAACAGCAGGACGATGTAGTCATCCGGCGTGCTCATGGCCTTGACCTGCGGGATCACGAGCCTGCGCACGAAAGCCCAGACGATGCCAAAGCAAAAAAGCAGGCCGCCGGCCAGACCCGTCCAGCGGAAAAAATCCACCCAGACAACAAGGTTGAAGGCACCCCCTATGAGCCCCACGACATGCGCCACGAAGAGGATGATGATGCCCCAGTGCAGGCACAACGAGGCCGGCCCGATGGAGGCCCTGCCGAAGAATCCGGTGGAGCGCGTGGTCCAGAGAAAGTCACCGCGGGCGCTCATATCCCAGCGGCCTCTGTAGCCGCTCATGATGCCGCTCAGGCCACGGTATATCGTGCCACCGATAAACAGCGTGATGGCAATGTAGGGCAGTCCGATGAAAAAGAAATTATCCCACATGGCTCTCCACCTTTCGCTCGATGCCGATGACCTTCTCCAGGGCATCCAGGAGATTGACATACGGCGTATTCAATTCCCCCAGCTTGGCGCGCATGGGAGGCAAAAATGGCAGGAAGTATTCTTCGATAAGCTTGTTCCGGACCGGGTCGTTCCTTGATTCCGCCGTCAGGGCGAGAAAGTCGACCATCATGGGAAGATAGTCGGGCAGCTCGCTGCCGTTCGGCTTGCGCCCGAAGTGTTTGTAGATTCCGACCAACTCGATCATGTAGTCGTTTCTGTCGGAAACCGCGGCACCGGCACAGGTCTTGGGCTCGTCATAGCTATGACTTCCCAGATAGAGCGGGCACTGAGGATCGAGCTCGAACAAATCCACATAGTCCTCTTCGAGAATGGCATCCTCATCGAGAAATCTGGAAAGCAGCCTGGCACTCTCCTCGTCGATGCCCGCCAGATTGGCAACCACCTCTTCGGCCTCGGCCTTGATCTCAAGCCGTTCGGCCTCCGCTTCGGGCGGGCTGCACCACAATTGGGCGATCAGCGAATAGGCCTCTTGCAACACCTGTTCTTCGGCCATCTCACTCGTACCTCTTCGAGCCCGTGTGATAGGACTTGTGATAACTCTTCCTTCTTTTCATGGGCGACCACGGGCTCATCTGCTCGAAGCCGGCCAGGCCGCGCTCGGTATAGGGGCTGATTTCCGCTTCTTCGCGCTTGGTGGTGGGCACGACGAAGCGTTCGTTATAAAAGGAAAGCGAAAACCCCCGCACGATCCCGTCAGCGTCTTCTTTGGTCAGGCCCACCCTGTCGAGCACCGTCGTGTCGGGCTTGTTGTCAACCCTGATGCTTCTTTGGTAATGCCTTACCGCGAGCTGGCGCAAAAGTGCCGTTCTCACCACCTCCTCGTTGCCGGCCCCGAACATGGTGGCCAGGTACTTGAAGGGCACGCGGAACTTGTCGAGTTCGTCGAGGCTGAGAAGCGGGCCGTCGGCGGGCTTCTCCATATCGAAAACATCCGTGTCCGATGGCGAATCCTTGCCGGCACTGGTGACGATGGGTGCCAGCGGCGGAATATAGAAAAGCGAGGGCAAGGTTCTGAATTCGGGATGCAGCGGCAAAGCCAATTCCCATTTCTTGACGATCTTGTAAATCGGCGAGCGCTGCGCCGCGTCGATCCAGTCGTCGCTGATGCCGCTTTGCTTGGCCGCCTCGATTACGTATTCGTCAAAGGGATCCAGAATAATGTTCCGTTGGGCAGCCACCAGATCCCGATCGTTCGCCAACCCTGCTTCCTCCACCCGATCCATGTTGTAGAGAAGAACCCCAAAGGAACGGATCTTGCCCACGCAGGAATGGAAGCATACCGGCGGCAGGCCCGATTCGATCCTCGGATAACAAAGGATGCATTTCTCCATCTTGCCGCTGGCCCAATTGTAATAGGGCTTTTTGTAGGGGCACGACGAGACGCAATAACGCCAGTTGCGACACCTGTTCTGGTCGATGAGAACGACGCCGTCCTCTTCCCGCTTGTAGGCCGCACCCGAGGGACAGGCGCCGGCACAAGCCGGGTTGACGCAGTGATTGCAAATACGCGGAAGGTAGAAATAGAAGACATCGCGGAACTTGAGCGTAGCCTCCATTTCCTGCTCGGTCATGTCCTTGAAATTTACGTCGTGTTTGCCGGTGATGTGGGCACCGCCAGCGTTGTCCTCCCAATTGACGCCCCAGTCGATGGTCACGTCCTCTTNNTCNGTGACCATGGATTTNGGNCGNNCNACNGGTNGCTGTTNNNACTGNTNGGNNGAATGCAGNTCNTCNTAGGTNAANGTNTAGACNTCNCCNTNNCCNTANTANTCCTTCATCTCNGGCNNATGNGGATTGAANAANANNTTGGANAGCATNTNNGCCTTGNTGCCNNAGCGNAGNTTCAGNTTGTCGCCNTCCTTGACCCANCCNCCCTTCCANANATCCTGGTTTTCCCANTGCTTGGGATAGCCGATNCCNGGNTTGGTNTCGACGTTGTTCCACCACATGTATTCNGCNCCNTCGCGGTTNGTCCANACGTTCTTGCAGGCNACCGTGCAGGTGTTNCAGCCGATGCACTTCTCGAGATTGAAGGACATGCTTACTTGGGCTTTGACTTTCATGGTCCTTCTCCTTATTCCACCGGCACTTTATGGAGGTCGCCTTCCTGATAAACAGGCTTGCCATCAGGTCCCAAGGGCATCTTTCGTATCAGTACTCCGTGATCACGTTCGGACGGGCTGGTTCCCCAATAGTTTATGTAATAGGAGAATTGGGCATAGCCGCCGATCATAGTGTGGGGGTTCATCAAGATTCTCGTGGTGGCGTTGTTGTTCCCGCCGCGCAGGTCGGAGGCCTCGTTCTTCTTGGCCAGCGGCGAGAAGGGGACGTTCACATTGCGCTCCACCTGGTGGTAAGTGATGGCCATGCTGCGCGGCACCTGGTGGCTGACCACCGCCCGCACCACTTCGATGCCATTTTCGCAATACATCTCCACCCAGTCGTTGTCCTTGACCTGGATGTCGTCAGCGTCACCGGGATTGATCCACACCGTGGGCCCGCCGCGCGACATGTGCACCATCGGCCAGTGATCCCTGAACGAGGAGTGGATCTGCCACTTGCCGTGCGGCGTGATGAACCGGAATACCTTGGAGTTGGGCCCTGCCTTGTCCATGTTGATGTCGCCGATGGCCACCATATCGAGTGGCGGCTTGTTGGTCGGAAGAGCTTCGCCCAGTTCCCTCAGACCCTGGTGGTCGTAGTAGATTTCCTGCCGGCCCGAAAGCGTGTGCCAGGGTTTCAGGCGTTCCACGTTCATGGTCCAGGGACCGAAGGTGCGCTGTTTGCCGTCCTTGTCGTGCAACATGGCACTCCACTGCGGCGTGGTGTGGATTCTCCTGGGCTGGGAAATGATGTCCTTGTAGTGAACCTTCCGGCCCTTGACGACCTCGACCATGTCGGCCAGGGGAAGCCCCACTTTCTTTTCCATTTCCTTGAAGAAGAGAGATGAAAGGCGCCCGTTCAACTCGGGAGATATTTGCAGGATAAGCTCGCAGGCCTGCTCCGGTTTCTCGAAATAAACGCGGTCGTTTCTTACCTCCAAAGCTTCGTTGTGCTTGAGCTCCTCCTCGACAATGGGCGTGAGGTCCGCGTACTGTCCCTTGGAGCCGTAGCCGCCGGGCTGGCTGACGAGCGGGCCCAGTGAAACCAATTGGTCGTAGACCTTGGTGTAATCTCTTTCCACGATGGCAATCTTTGGGAACGTTTTGCCGGGAACAAGTTCGGTTTCTCCGGCCTTCCAGTCCCGCACCTCCCCCATCGGCTGGGCGAGTTGATCGGGACTGTCCATCCACAAGGCATTGAGCACGATATCCTTCACCGGTTCGGGGAAATGTGTCTTAGCCATTTCCGAGAACTTCTTGGCGATGAGCTTGAAAGCCTCCCAATCGTGTTTGGCCTCCCATGGCGGTTGCGTCGCCGGTGTCAGGGGATGAACGAAGGTATGCATGTCGCCGAAGGTGACGTCATATTTCTCGTACCAAAAGGCGGCCGGCAACACGACGTCGGAATAGTTGGCGCTGGAATCCATGCGGATGTTGAGGTTGACCAAGAAGTCCAGCTTGCCCGTGGCGGATTCGTCGTGCCAATCAATTTCGTTGATCAAGTCCTTCGCGGGCTCCTCGTCCCACATCACGTTGTTGCCCGTTCCCAGGAAGTGCTTGAGCGCCAGTTCATGGCCCCGCATGCTGGTGCCGATCAGGTTGCCGCGATAGACGGTAACCATTTTCAGCCGATTTTCCGGCGCGTCGACGTCGTTGATTGCAAAGTTCAGCTTGCCCTCCCGGAACTGGTCGGCAACCCAATCCTTGACCTCGTCGTCGCTCTTGCAACCCGCCGCAACGGCCTCTTTGTAGAGTTCTTGCGGGTTCTTTTTGTCGATCTGCGGGAAGAAGGGTAACCAGCCCAACCTGACGGCCAGCGAATTCATGTCGGCGGCGTGGTTGAATTCGGGAAGTTTCTTGGCCCCCGTCGCCCATTGGGTGTCAAGTGGCATGTTGTCGTAGCGCCACTGGCCGGTATGGAAATACCACAGCGACGTGCTGTTCATGAGGCGCGGCGGCCGCCTCCAATCCAGAGCGGCGCCGAGATTGACGAAGGCCGCATTCAGGCGGGTGTGTTGGGTGCCGACGTAGTGGTTGAAGTTACCGCCGTTGACCCCGTTGCAGCCGCACAGCGCCAGCATTACCGCCTCGTTGCGATAGTACATGGAGGCGCCGTGGTAGAAGTGCTGCAGGCCCGGGCCGGTGATGAACAGCGACTTTCCCTTGGTCTTTTCGGCGTTGTCGGCGAATTCCCTGCCGATCTGGATGGCCAGATCGCGGCTGACGCCGGTCTGCGCCTCCTGCCAGGCCGGCGTATAGGGCTTGGGATCGTCATAATCCGCCGGATAGTCGCCGCCCAACCCCCGCGAAACGCCNGCCTGCGCCATCAGCAGGTCGAAAGCCGTGGTGACCAGCATTTCTCCGCCGTCGGCGGTGCTGATGGTTCTGGCCGGAACCTCGCGCAGTATCTCGACGGCGTTCTGCGATTGCCCGGTGGATTTGGCCAAATCGATGGCGAAGGTGTCGGTAAAATCGCTGAACGAGACCATGGCTTTTTGCTCGTCGTTCCCGAGCAAGCTGAGCAACGGGTCGAAATCCTCACCGCTGACAGCGTTCTTGAGTTGCAGGTTCCAGTTCCCCGTGGGCTCCTTTTCCCAGCGGAAGCCAATGGACCCGGTCGGCAAATGCAGCTTGCCCTGGGCATCCGTCATCAGCAGCTTCCAGTCGGCGTTTTCCTCGCCGGCATACTCGGTAACATCGGAAGCCCGCAGAAAGCGGCCCATTTGATACTTGTCACCATCCTTGTCCAGAACCACCAGGAACGGCTGGTTGGTGTATTGCTTCATATAGTCGGTGAAATATGGCGTCTCCCTGTCGGCATAGAACTCCTTCAGAATGACGTGGATGCAGGCCATGAGGAAGGCGCCGTCGCTGCCTGGCGTCAGCGGCACCCAGGTGTCGGCATATTTCGCTACGTCCGAATAATTGGGTGACAGCACGACGATTTTCGAGCCGCGATATTTGGCCTCGGAAATGAAGTGCGCATCCGCGGTGCGGGTCATGTTGATGTTCGAACCGGCCACCACCCAATAGGTACCCAGATACCAGTCGGAGCTTTCACAGTTTTCCGTCTGATCGCCAAACATCGAAGATGATACGTGCGGCAAATCATGATACCACTCGTAGTAACTGCAATAGATTCCGCCCAGCAGGTTGTTGTACCTATGCCCCGAAATGAAACTGAGCAGACTCATGGCCGGAATTGGAGAAAAATTGGCCATATGGTCGGGGCCGTACTTTTTAATAGTGTGAATCTGGCCGGCAACAACCAGCTCGACCGCCTGGTCCCAACTCACTCTTTTCCAACCGGCCTTGCCTCTGGCCGCCTTGTATTTCTTCGACTTNTCTGGATCTTCGACGACGCTGGCATAGGCTTCAACGGGGTCTTTTCCGTTCCTCAGCTCCTCGGTGTAATAGTCCCAGAGCACCTTGCGCACGTAGGGAAACTTCGGCCGCAAGGGGCTGTAGGGATACCACGAGGCGGTTACGCCCCGCTGGCAGCCCCGGGGTTCGACGTTCGGAATATCGGGATCGATCTGCGGATAATCCGTTTTCTGAAGCTCCCAACAAATAAGCCCGTCCTTGACGAAGACCTCCCAGCTGCAGGACATGGAGCAGTTCACGCCGTGACCGGTACGTACGCTGTAATCATAGCTCCAGCGCTTCCTGTAAAAATCCTCCCACGAACGAGAGTCTTCGCTAACGTCAAACCATTTGCTGCCATTTGTCATGATACACCTGTTGCCTTGTCCTTGATTTCTGGTGTTTGCGAAATCATCTCACGTCCACTTTCTTGCTTCCCGCCTTGAGACCGATCAAGGTGAGGGCAAGCAGCAGCACAATGCTTATGATCACGGTCGGCACGTATTGCGAGGGCAGGCCCACCGACACGGCACCTTGATTCTCGGTGCTCTTCAAATAGGCGATTACCGCCGCTATCTGCGCATCGCTCAATTCGGGAGGCGTCATCTCCACGTCGTCGGCTTCCTTCACGAGTTGCAGCGCGAGGGGATCCTTTTCGGCAATCAACTGGTCGGGCTCCTTGATTTGCCGGAGCAGCCAAGCCGGATCCCGGCGCGCCGTCACCCCCGACAAATCGGGCCCCACCAATACGCCCTTGCCGATGGTGTGGCAGGCAGCACAGGTATCCTCGAAAATTTCCTGGCCCGACTCTTGGGCCCGGGCCTGGTCGGCCGGCCCGCACAACATGGCGATCACCAGGGCCGCCACTACGGGAAGCCACAATCTTGGGGAAAATTCGGTAATCATATTTGCCAACCTTTCGAATTTGAGAGACCGATCAGTCTTTCCGCTTNANGCTTGCGACGCTGGCCGATGGCGATNTCGNGGNGCCNTCCTGCGCTTGTGCCGTCAAGCTGGGTCCNGCCACCCCACTCACCCGTTCGAGGAACTCTTTCATTTCGGCCAGGCCTTGAAAATAGGTCTCCTGTTTGCCTTGAATGTGTCGGATATGCCCCCGCCATATCGGATCCCCGTTTGTTTGGCCTTCAAGCCAAATCCGCGCAACGAATGATTCTAGGCCTAGCCGTCTGACCATCTCACTTGGCTCGCCCCCGTCGCCAGGGAACCCAGTGGCAGTCCTTATGGCGCACCAGGCACGACGTTGCCTCGAAGGGCCGAAATTGTTCGAAGCAGCGAACACCCTCGCAGTTGGGAACGCATAAGGCATTGGGTANCCTCTTCCTNTTCGCTTCGGGGCACAAGTCCAGCGGTGCCATTTGGTGGCCAGTGCGACAAATTGTCGCAGGGACGCCTTTGGCGAGAAATTCCGCTTGTCGAATTTCATTCCGGACCCGGGACCGGCGGAGCCGGACGAACCGGAAGGGTCACGACTTCGAGAAATTGCCCCGCCGGTTGCCGTCAGTCCCTATACTTCCCGTCGGTACTGGCTGTGTCCCGGGAAGTGGTTAGGGCGCTCAGGAAAGTCGGTGCACGAATGCTTCGGGCAGATAGGGTTTGGAAGAGTAGCCGTGGAACTGATCGACGCACTTCTGGGCGAGCATGGCGCCTTCAACGCACTTTTCGACACGATCGAAAATTTGGCCGAAGCGGGAGGGCAATTGGCGCAAATCGAAAGTGCCACAGTGGCCTTGGCGGCCGAGTTGGACTCGCACGCAACGCTCGAGGAAGAAGTGCTTTTCCCCACCCTCATACCCCACCTGGCGAACGACAAATTGATTGCCGAAATGAATGCCGAACACGATGAGATCCGGGCCGGACTTGAACGCATCGAAGACGCGCGAAACATCCGGGAAGCGGTGGATGCCGTGCATCAGACATTGGCGGTTGCCCGTCGTCACTTCCGCAAAGAGGAAGAGGTTCTGTACCCCCTGGCCCGACAGTCGCTGAGTCACGAAGAGCAAAGCCGGCTCGCCAACGCCTGGGCGGCCGCTCGCTATGTTCATATCGAGTGATTTGGATGCGGCAGCGAACATAGCTGCTTGAGTTGCCCTGGCAACTTAACGCTGGAGTTTGGGATCCAAAGGCTTCGGGCACCCTGCCAACTTGATCGCCAAGGCTTTCGACCGGACCGGCTCGCGATCGCGCATCACGCAAGTGATAGAGCGTTCTGTTGGTGCCTGTTTGGGTGCGTTTTTTTCACAGGTGCGCCCTTCGGCACCAGGCGGTAACCACCAATATCGGTTGTCAAAAACTTGGTGCTGGACGGATCCTGCTCGATCTTTTGATCCAGCCTAACCTGCACCCAGGCATCCCTAGCGGTTGATGGTGACGTTCCGGCTTACCGCCCATTCGTCGCCCAGGTCGGTCAATGTTGCTTCGTCGAGGTGTTGTCGGGCCATTGCGAACAGCACCTGCTCTTCTTTCTGGAAGTGGCCAAATGCCAGTTCCAAGAGATTGCCAATCACAGATCGAAGGGCGTCGATGTCGGTTTCCCGCCGGGCGGCTTCAAAGAGTTCGTCGATCTGGCGATGCTCGGCCCGCATCACGGCAAGTGGCCCCATCTGCCCAAGGTGGGGCTCCAAGCGGGGGAACAACAGATTTTCCTCGATCTGGGCGTGCGAAAGGAGAAGCCTCTCCACGACGGCGGTTGCGCCGTAAATGTCCTGGATGTCATCGCTCTTCAGGATAGTGTCGCGCAGATAGTCAAACAGTTCGTATATGACGGCGTGTTCGCCCAGCAGGGCATTGGTCAGTTTCATGAATGCCTCTCCCCCCTCCTCAGCCACGATACCGGCCAAGGATAAATGGCAAAGCCGGAAAGCGTCCTTGCCTGTGGTCAAGGCCGAATTAACCTCGACACATGAGCACACCGTTTACGTGACCAGCGTCTCGAAGGCTCTGGCGCCCGGATTGCGCGTTGGTTGGACGGCCGCACCCGCCGCCCACATCGCCCGGCTGGTCGAGGCCCAGCGTGTGACCGCGGTCTGTCCGCCGGCATTGACCGGAGAGGTGGTGCGGCGCTGGATCGAGGACGGCTCGGCCGATGCGTATATCCAATGGCTGCGAGCGGAGACCCGAGCCCGCTACGAGATGGCCCGCGAATACCTGGCGGATTGGTCACTACACGGCCATCCGGCGAGCTTCCACTTGCAGCTGGAGCTGCCGCCGACCTGGCCCTCGGACACTTTTGCCAGTGCTGCCCGCGAGCGCGGCGTCGGCGTGCTGCCGGCCTCGGCCTTCGCCACCGAACCAGGTAACGGCGCGGGAACGGTGCGGCTGTCGCTGTCGAAANCGCCCAGCCGGGCTGCCCTGGCCCGGGGGCTGAGCGTTCTGCGTGAGCTCTTAGGCACGTTGCCGGCACAGCGGCCGGCAATTATCTGAGCACCCCCGCCGCTCAAGCTCCGACCATGCAGCTCGTGGTGCCGTGGGCGTAAAGCTTGCCCGCAAGGTCCGTCAACCGGCCCTCGGCAGTGCCGGCACGGCGGCCGACGTGGATGACCTGACCCTCGGCTCTCAGTAGACCCGTGGACGGTGCCAGCGGCCGGACGTAGTTGATCTTGAGCTCGATGGTGGTCCAGGGCGTACGGTCCTTGAGCGAGGTGGCGATGGCGCAGTACATAGCAGCATCGAGCAGCGTCGCGGCATAGCCGCCGTGGGCGTAGCCGTTGGGGTTGCAGTGCTGCTCGCCGGGTTGACTGCTGACCACCACGCGACCCGCTTCGACCTCGAGGATCTCGAAACCCATGAGGCGGCCGATCGGCGCCTGGGGCAACTCGCCGGCGGCTACGGCGCGGAAGATGTCGAGAAAGCTCATGTCGTCGCTGAGCTCGGCATATACCGCCGGGTCGTCCCAGCTTACGGTCAGGCTGCGTTCCATGGTCGTGCTTTCTCTCAGGACTTCGTGGCGCCAAAGGTGTGGCCGTGATCGAGCGGGCCGTGGCCGGCTCCCAGGCCCGGCGCCCGGCGGATGGCCTCGAGCACGTAATCGCGAGCCCGGACTACGGCGGCCGTCAGCTCAAGCCCTTGGGCCAAGCCGACGGCCAGGGCCGAAGCCAGCGTGCAGCCCGTGCCGTGGGTGTGGCGGCTTTGCAGACGCGGTGAGGAAAAGCTCTCGACGCCGGACGCTGTCACCAGGATATCGCTGACCACATCGCCGGGCAGGTGGCCGCCTTTCATCAGAACGGCCTTGGCCCCCATCCCGCACAGCGCCCGGCCGGCCTCGGCCATGCCGGCCTCGTCGGCAATGCGGTGGCCGCACAGCGCTTCGGCCTCGGGCAGGTTGGGGGTGAGCAGCGTGGCCCGCGGCAACAAGCGTTGGCTGAGCGCCGCCTCAGCCTCTTCGAGCAGCAGCCGGGCGCCGCCCTTGGCCACCATCACCGGATCGACCACCAGCGGCACATCGGGCGCTCGGGCCTCGAGGCAGTCGACCACGGTGGCGATGACCTCGGCGCTGTGCAGCATGCCGGTCTTGATGCTGTCGGCGCCGATGTCCGCGAGCACGACATCGATCTGTTGCGCGATGAAGGCCGTCGGCACCTCGTGGATGCCATGCACACCGGTAGTGTCCTGGGCCGTCAGTGCGGTGACCGCAGTGGCGGCAAAGCCGCCCAGTGCGGTGACAGTTTTGAGGTCGGCCTGCAGTCCGGCGCCGCCGCCGGAATCGGACCCGGCGATGATCAGCACGCGGCCCTTCACCGCCTACTCCGCGCTGCCAATCTCATCCCCTGTGTCACTCTCTGCAGAGGCGACGGCAGCGATCAAGTCGTCGACCACAGCCTCGATCAGCACTTCGTCCTCGCCCTCCGCCATCACCCGGATCAGGGGCTCGGTGCCCGAAGGCCGCACCAGCAGCCGGCCTGACGACCCCAGCCGCGCCTCGGCCGCAGCCAGGGCGGATTTGACCCCGGAATCTTGGAGCGCCCGGCTGTCGGTACGCACGTTCTTGAGGCATTGGGGAAAGGGCTCGAAGCAACGCAGCACCTCGGAGGCCGGCCGGCCGGCCTCGACGATCACGGCCAGCGCCTGCAAGGCCGCAATCAAGCCGTCACCGGTGGTGACGTAGTCCGGCAGCACGATGTGGCCCGACTGCTCGCCACCGACGTTGAAGCCCTGGCTGCGCATGTGCTCGACGACGTAGCGATCACCGACCTGGGTGCGCACCAGATCGAGCCCCAATCCTTCGAGATAGCGTTCGAGGCCGAGATTGGACATCACCGTGGCAACCACGCCGTTGCCGCGCAGATTACCGCTTTCCTGCCAGTGCGCCGCGATCAGGGCCATCAATTGGTCGCCGTCGATCAGGTCGCCGTGTTCGTCGCAAAGCACCAGGCGGTCGGCATCGCCATCCAGCGCCACGCCGAGCTGGGCGCCATGGGCCACCACCTGGCTGGCCATGGCCTCGGGGTTGGTCGAGCCGCAACCCTGGTTGATGTTGAAGCCGTCGGGCTCAAAGCCCATTGCCACCACCTCGGCACCCAGTTCCCAGAGCACGGTGGGGGCCACCTTGTAGGCGGCGCCGTTGGCGCAGTCGATGACGATCTTGATGCCGTCGAGGGTGCGTTGGCGGGGAAAGGTAGCCTTGACGAATTCGATGTAGCGGCCTTCCACATCGTCCAGGCGCTGGGCCCGGCCAAGCTGTTCGGGTTCCGCCAGGCCGGCGTCGAGGCGGTCGTCCATGTGGGCCTCGATCTCCAGTTCGACGTCGTCCGAGAGCTTGTAGCCATCGGGCCCGAAAAGCTTGATGCCGTTGTCCTGATAGGGGTTGTGGGAGGCCGAGATGACCACACCCAAATCGGCCCTGAGCGAACGGGTCAGCATGGCCACGGCCGGCGTCGGCATGGGGCCGGCCAGGATGACGTCCATGCCGACGGCGACGAAGCCGGCGGTCAGCGCAGGTTCGAGCAGGTAGCCCGAAAGCCGCGTGTCCTTGCCGATGACGACGCGGTGGCGATGGCTGCCGCGGATGAAGCGCCGGCCCGCCGCCATGCCGACGCGCAGCGCCACCTCCGCCGTCATGGGATGGCGATTGGCGGTGCCGCGGATGCCGTCGGTGCCGAAGTAGCTGCGGGCCATGGCTGGGTTTTAGCGGAAATTGTGCGCCATGGGAATCATCACCGACGCCGCCACGTTGCCCAAAAGCCCAGGAAACGGCACAATTGGTGAAACCGATGCAGGGAGTTGCGGCTATGACACGTGCGCTACCGCTATGCAGCCGGTCCGCGGTTCGGCTATTGGCACTCGGTTTCGGCCTGACGATGGGCCTGGCAGCCCCGTCCGCAAGTGCCCAGCAGCAACTGGCCGTCGACATCTATTCCCAGTTCACCTACGTCAAGAAGGGTTTTCCGCTCAAGCTGGGAACCGGTCACACCAACGCCGGCGGTCTCGCCGGCAAGCCCTACGAGAATCTCAAGCGCCAGCCCGAGTACCTCTCTAAAAAGGTTCTTCACGGCTACCTGCCGCTGGGCAGCGGCCCCGACCGACGCATCAGCTTCGTGCTCGACGATTTGGACAACGTCAACTGGTCGATCTGGATCGACCGCAACAACAACGAGGACCTGACCGACGACGGCGGCCCCATACGCAACCAAGGCAGCGGCAAAATGGCGGCGGCCTTCGACGTCATGATCGATGTCGCCGGCAAGCGTGACACGCGCCAACGGCCTTACCGGGTCTGGTTTTTCGTCAATGAAAAGGACGGCGAATTCCGGCCGCGCTTCTATGCCCGATGTTACTACGGTGCCTGGATCCGCATCGGCGCCGAACGCTACCAGGCCATCGCCTTCGAGAACCGCGGCCATGACGGGCTGTTCAAGGGTGACGGCCTGTGGATCGACCTCGATCACAACGGCAAGCTGGACCGCGCCACCGAGCACTTCGCCGACGGCGCCAAAGTCACCTTCGGTGACTACACCTACACCCTCAAGCTGGCTTATCCGTAAGTCTGGTTCGAACGCCTGAACCGCCGGTCATATTCTTCTCGTCCTCGTCCTGGTGGATCCTTTGGGTTAGAGCAGCGCCTCGGCCAGGGCCAAGGTGGCTGGCCCCGCGCCCTCGCGATCACGATAGTAAAGATGCAAGGGCGCCCAGCGCCGGCCGCCCTCGGCCAAGGGCAGCGGCCGCAGCAGGCCTTCTTCCAGGTCGCGNGCAATCTTGTCACGGGGCACCCAGGCGAACCCCGAGCCCTGGCGCAGCGCCTCGATGGAGCTGTTCAGCGAGGAAAATGTCCAGCGCTGCTCGGGCTCCAGCCAACCGACATCATAGCGCGCCGTCCCCGAATCGCGCACCACCAACTGGCGTTGATGCTTGAGGTCGGCATAGCTCACCTCTGCCAACCGGTGCAGCGCGTGGTCGCGATGCGCCACGGCGATCATCTCGACCTCACCCAGCGGCCGGCTGTGAAAACCCGGAACGTGCAGGCCGCCCAGCGCGAGGTCGGCACCGCCCTGGCCCAGCGCCTCCTCGGTGCCCGACAACACTGTCTCCATGACTTGCACCCGGGTCTCGGGGGCCTGGGCGGCAAAGCGCTCGAGCCCCCGCAGCAGGAGCGCCATTGGAACGATGGTATCGACGGCAACCGTGACCTCGGCCTCCCAGCCCTGGGCCAGAACCTGGGCGGTCTCCTCCAAGGCCAGGGCGTCACGCAGCAGGTAGCGGGCTCGGCGCAACAAGGCGTGACCGGCGGCGGTCAATTCGGCCCGTCGTCCGGCCAGCCGGAACAAGGGAACACCAAGTTGCTCCTGCAGGCGGGCGACGGCGTGGCTGACCGACGATTGGCTCTTGGCCAGGGAGCGGGCAGCCGCGGCAAAGCCGCCCTCGTCGGCCACCGCCAAGGCTGCCCGCCATTGCTCCAAAGTGACGCGGGTTCGTTGCACGGCATAATAATATCGAAAAATTCGATGTTTTTGAACGAAATTTCGATCTTTTTTGATATTTTTTCGATCTTATCTTCAGGTCAGCAACGAAATTCGAACCTGGAGGCAATCATGACCACCATTCTTCATCTCGACAGCAGCATCTTCGGTAGCGAGGGCCAATCGGCTCAATTGGGCCAAACCTTCGTCTCGCGCTGGCTTGAAGTGCGACCGGAAACCCGGGTCATCCATCGCGACCTGGCGGCCGAGCCGCTGCCCCACCTCGACGCCGCCACCGTCTCGGCCTTTGCCAGCCCGCCCGAAGAACGCACCTCGCAGCAGGCTGCCGTCGTGGCCCGTTCCGATGTCCTGATCGACGAGATTCAGGCGGCGGACGTGCTGGTCGTCGGCCTGCCCATGTACAACCTTGGTGTACCGACACAGTTCAAGGCCTGGCTCGACCAGATCGCCCGGGCGGGCGTCACTTTCCGCTACACCGAAACGGGCGTGGAAGGCTTGCTAACGGGCAAAAAGGCCTATGTGCTGACGGCCCGCGGTGGCATCCATGCCGGCACGCCGACCGATACTCAGACGCCCTACATCCAAGGCATCTTCGACACGATGGGAATCAGTGACGTCGAATTCGTGCACGCCGAGGGCCTCGACATGGGCGAGGCCGCCCGCAACGCCGCGATTGCCGGTGCCAGCAGCAGGATCGCCGAGCTGGCGGCCTGAGGGCAGCCCTCAGCGGCGGGGCAGTCGGGCCAGGTTGTCGGCAAAACGGAAGGAAACCAGATCCCACTTGCCGTTGCGGCGGTAAAAGTCGAATTCCCAGACCAGCGGCAGGGCGTCGTGGCGCACGACGTAGGTAAGCAGAACAATCGCGCTTCCCAGTGGCTTTTCCGCCACCAGTTCGAAATCCTGCGCCGGGCCGTATACGGATTCGGCTTTCAGCATGGATTGGCGCACGGCCTTCACGTTGGCGGGATCGCGCCGGGCAAGCAGGGATTCCTTGACGATCAAGTTGTGAGCCGCGGCCGGCCCGGCCGCGATCAGCAGCCCAAGCAGTCGTTCAGCCCAGGCTCTGGGCTCGGCCGCCTGCTGGGCCGCGGCCGAGCTAGCGACGAACAGCCAGAGCGCCAGTGGTACGGCCATCAAGCGTTGCATGGCGTTCTCCTGCTTGCTGCCACCGGATACCGTCCTGTGACCTTGCCATCCCGGTCGCCCCGGGGCAACCATAAGGCCATGACTGCCCCTCCCAAAAAGGTGCCCGAGGCACCGCCCCAATTTCTGCGCCTGATGAGCAAACCCATGCTGGCGATCTTTCTGCTCATCGGGCTTGGCCTGACGGTGATCGCGCTTATGCGCATCAGCCTGGCGCTGGAGAGCGAGACTTGGCCGACGGTCGAAGGCCGCATCGCCGCAATGGGCGCCACGGCAAAAAGCGCCAGTATCGCCGTGGCTTATGAAGTCGCCGGCCAGAGCTACGAGGTCACCCTCGATTCGACTGCCATCACCGGCCGCGCACTTGGTCATGAAGGCGAGTGGGCCTGGATGCAGGCGCACTACAAATCCGGCCAGCAGGTCAGCGTCGCCTACGACCCCGACGATCCCGCCAGCGCCATCCTCGAGCCCGGTCTGACCGCTCACGCCGCCGTGCCGCTGGTTGGTGGTCTGGCGTTATTGCTGGCAGGCGCCTATGGATTTTGGCGCAGGCGGCGGAATTAACCTGGCCAGATCTCCAGCGCCTGCCTGGTTTCCGCGACATCGTGAACGCGCAAGATGTGGACCCCCTGACTGGCGGCCCAGAGCGCCGCGGCCAGCGAACCCGGCAGGCGGTCGGCCGTCTCGGGCACGTCCGCCAGGCGGCCGATGAAGCTCTTGCGTGAAGCGCCGACCAGGACAGGACAGCCGAGTTCGTGCAACCGCGCCACGTCGCGCAATGCCGCGGCGCTTTGGGCCGCGTCCTTGGCGAAACCTATGCCTGGGTCGACGATCAGACGGCTGCGCGCGATGCCGGCCGCTTCGCAGCGCTCGATGCGGGCCGCCAGCCAGGCCGCCACTTCGGCGCCGACGTTTTGGTAGTCCTGCCCGGCGTGCATGGCAGCAAAGTCGGGCGGGCAGTGCATGAGGATTGCCGGGGCGCTCGCGCCCGCCATGAGTTCGAGCGCCGCTTCGTCGGCGAGCGCGCTGATGTCGTTGACCAGCGCCGCGCCGCGATCGAGCGCTGCCGCCATGACCGGGGCCCGGCGGCTGTCGATGGAAAGCGGGACGCCCAGGTCGGCGAGCCCCTCGAAGACGGGAACGATGCGCCTGAGTTCCTCCTCGACCGATACAGCCTGACCACCGGGACGGCTCGATTCTCCACCGATGTCGATAATGTCGGCGCCCTCGGCGGCCAGTTGCCGTGCCTTTGCCACAGCCGCCTCGGTGGCGGCGAAGCAGCCGCCGTCGTGGAAGCTGTCGGGAGTGACGTTGACGATCCCCATCAACCGGGGACGGTCGAGCGGAACTCCGGCCAACGATGGCAATTCGCGCCCCGACATGATTCGAATCAGCGCCCGTGGCGCGCGCTCAGCTTTCGGGCTGCGGCTCGGGGCCGAAGCCGGGTTTGCCTTTGGGTGATTTGCCGCCCGGGCCGCCCGAGGTCGGTACCGCCGAGGGTGGCATCTGGTCTTCAGGGGTGTCGCTGGGCTTCTGGCGTTCGATGTCGTGGCCGGCCATGATCTCGTTGATCTCGTCGCCGGTCAGGGTCTCGTAATCCAGTAGCGCCGCGGCCACCTTGTGCAACTTGTCCATCTCGCCGGTGAGGATCTCTTCGGCCCGGACGTAGCATTCTTCGACGATGCGGCGAATCTCGGCATCGATTGTCTCGGAGGTTTTTTCCGAGATGTTCTGGGTGCGTGCCACCGAGTGGCCGAGGAAGACCTCTTCCTGGTTTTCGGCATAGGTCAACGGCCCGAGTTCTTCCGACATGCCGTAGCGCGTCACCATCTCGCGGGCGAAATGGGTGGCCACTTCGATGTCCTGGGAGGCGCCGGAGGTTACCTTGTCGTGGCCGAAGACGTGTTCCTCGGCGATGCGTCCGCCCATGGCCACGGTGATGTCGGCCAGCATNTTCTCGCGGCTNACCGANAGGCGGTCGCGTTCGGGCAGGCGCTGCACCATGCCCAGTGCCCGGCCGCGGGGAATGATGGTGGCTTTGTGGATGGGGTCCGAGGCGGAGCAGCGGGCGGCCACCACGGCGTGGCCCGATTCGTGATAGGCGGTGAGTTTCTTTTCTTCGTCGCTCATCACCATGGAGCGCCTCTCGGCGCCCATCATGACCTTGTCCTTGGACTCCTCGAATTCTTCCATGGTGACCACGCGGCGGCCCTTGCGCGCCGCCAGCAGCGCCGCCTCGTTGACCAGGTTGGCGAGGTCGGCGCCGGAGAAGCCAGGCGTGCCGCGTGCGATGGTGCGGGCGTTGACGTCGGGGGCCAAAGGCACTTTGCGCATGTGTACCTTGAGGATCTTTTCGCGGCCCAGGATGTCGGGATTGGGCACCACCACCTGACGGTCGAAGCGGCCCGGCCGCAACAGCGCCGGGTCGAGCACATCGGGGCGGTTGGTGGCGGCGATCAGGATCACGCCCTCGTTGGTCTCGAAACCGTCCATCTCGACCAGCAGCTGGTTCAGCGTCTGCTCGCGTTCGTCGTTGCCGCCGCCCAGACCGGCGCCGCGGTGGCGGCCGACGGCGTCGATCTCNTCGATGAANATGATNCANGGNGCNTNCTTNTTGNCCTGNTCGAACATGTCNCGCACNCGGNNGGCNCCGACACCGACGAACATCTCGNCGAANTCNGANCCNGANATGGTGAAGAAAGGCACGTTGGCCTCGCCGGCGATGGCTCGTGCCAACAGTGTCTTGCCGGTGCCCGGCGGCCCCACCAGCAGCGCGCCTTTGGGAATCTTGCCGCCCAGGCGTTGGAATTTCTGCGGGTCCTTGAGGAACTCGACGATCTCTTCCAGTTCCTCCTTGGCCTCGTCGATACCGGCTACGTCGTCGAAGGTGACGCGGCCCTGACGTTCGGTGAGCAGGCGCGCCTTGGACTTGCCGAAGCCCATGGCCTTACCGCCGCCCGACTGCATCTGGCGCATGAAGAAGATCCAGACGCCGATCAGCAGCAGCATGGGGAACCAGGAAACCAAAATGCCCAGCAAGGAGGGTACGTTGTCGTCGGTCGGCGCGGCGCTGATGCGCACGCCGGCCTCACCCAGGCGGCTTACTAGGGTGGGGTCGTTGGGGGCGTAGGTGGTGAAGGCGCGGCCGTCACCGTAGTGGCCGTTGATGGAATTCCCCTGGATGGTGACGTCGGCCACCTGGCCGGCCTGAACCTCGGCCAGGAAATCGGAGAAAGCGAGGTTGGTCACAGGTCCGCGCGTGGTCGGTGCCTGGAAGACGTTGAATAGCGCGATCACCAACAAGCCGATGATCACCCACAGCGCCAGGTTCTTGCCGAAATTGTTCAAACCTTCACTCCTGCGCCACGGGCATTGCAGGCCGTCCTGCTGCCGCACCGCCACTGATCATAACATTTGCCCCGGGAATCGGGAACCGTAGCACTCCAATAGGTAGGTTGTGAAGGACGTCAAACAACAGGTAGCGGCGGAATTAGTGGCGTGCGCGGGGCAAAAACAGCGCGCATGCGGGGCGAATCGGTGGGCGTTCCTGTGGCGGCATAGCCGAGCCCGGGCACCGCCAGCAGATTTTCCGCCTGCCACAGCGCCGGCAACGCCGCCCGCGCCGGGACTGGATGGGGGTTGGCAACTCTGGGCTCGGTCCGGCGCAAGGTGCGCCAGCCGGCGGTGCCCAGCGCCGTCACCCGGTAGGGCCCCGCCGGACCCGAACCCAGGCGAATGCGAAAGCGGCCGTCCCACAAGATCTCGCGGCGCGGCTTCAACTCGACGGCCTCGGCCCGCGCCGCTTCGCGCACCACCAGCAGGCCGGCGTTGGTCGGTAGCAAGCGGCAGCCGGCCAGGGTTCGGCTCTGCCCGAGCCCGGCGTAGGCCCTTTCCAGGCGTTCCAGGCGCGGTGGATAGATACGCCCGCCGATGCACATCAAAACCCGCGAGAGAGCGCGCAAGCCAATCTCCTCGGGCGCCGCGGCCAGCAGCCCGGCGTCCACGCAGCAATAGCCGGCCTCGTCGAGCACCGCGGCGCGGGCCAGAAGCTCACCCGTAGCGGCTTCCAAGGCCAGCCGGGCACGTCCCAGATGGGCCGCCGTGGCGGCCAGGCGGCGGCTTTCGGCACCGTCATCCCCGAGCGCTGCTAAAAAGCCCCGCAGCCGGCTGCGGGCAGAGTTCGGGTCCTGGTTGCTGGGATCCTCGAGCCAGGGTTGGCGACGGTCCTCGAGGGTGGCGACGAGGCGCGCCCGGGGAATCGTGAGCAGTGGCCTCAGCAGTACCACGCCATCACGCCGGCTGGCCGGTGCCATGGCGGCAAGGCCATCGACGCCGCTGCCTCGGCCCAACCGCAGCAGCAGCGTTTCGGCCTGGTCGTCGAGCTGGTGGCCGAGCAGCAGTGCCTGGATGCCGCGTCGCCGGCAACAGCCCAGCAACAGATCGTAGCGCGCCTCGCGGGCCGCCGCCGGCAGGCCGTGCCGGGGTTTGGCGCCGCGCCACCGCAGTACCTGGTGAGGGATACCGTGCTCGGCCAGCCAAGCCGCCACCTGCCGTGCCTCTGCCGCAGCCTCCGGGCGCAGGCCATGATCGACCGTCAGGGCGAACAACTCACGGCCCCGCCGGCGGCACCAGTGCGCCGCCAGCATGCACAGCGCCAGGCTGTCGGGCCCGCCCGAGACGGCGACTGCAAACGACGACCAGGTGGCGCCGCCCACGGCTGCCATTAGGCGGCCGAACTCGCGGGCACCGAGGACCGGGTTCGATACTTTCGCGCTCACGCTCTCCCCTATTGGCAGCCGGCGCGGACGCGCTCCTTCTCGGCGCGGGCGAGCAACGGTTTGGCCGCTCGCTCGGCGAGTTTCTGGAAGAGCTCCTCGAAAGCGGCGCAGGCTTCGTCCTGTTGCCCCAAGCGGCCCAGCGCCATGGCCAGCTTGAGCAGATTGTCGGGGGCCTTCTTGCCCTCCGGCGAGCGCTGATAGCCCTCGTTGAAGGCCTTGGCCGCCTCGACGAAATCGCCGCGCACGTAAAATGTCTCACCCAGCCAATAATGGGCGTTCTCGGTCAAGGGATCGTCGGTGTGGGCAGCAATGAACTCACGAAAGCCCTGTTCGGCGCGCGGGAAGTCCAAGCGCCGCAAAGCGCCGAAGGCGAACTTGTAGCGCTCCTGGGGGCTGCCCTCGGGCAAGATGCCCTTGGGTTTCTCGGGCTGGGTCGGTACCTCCTGCTCGACCGGCACCCGGGTCAGCGGTAGCGTGCCCAGCACCTTGGTGCCGTCGGGCGCTTCCTCGACGACACGCTGGTTGACGGCCCCGGTGCTGGCCATCGGGGTTCCTGGCGTGCCCGACCCCGCCGTGGCGCCAGAGGCAACTGCGCGCTCGAGAGCGGTAAGCCGGAAATCGACGTCCTCGACCAGCTTGTCGAGGCGCTCCTGAGCCCGTTCGGCAAGATGGACGACACGTTCGATCTCGCCCGTCAGGCGGCGGATTTCCTGTTCCAAAGCGGTCACCTTGACCTGCACCTGGGCGGCGCGCTCCTGGTTCTCGCTGGTCACCGCCGGTGAGGCCGGAGACGACGACGAGGTCGGCAGAGGCTGCGGCAGCCCGCCCTCGCCGCGGTGCAAGAAAGCCCTGAGATCGTTGAATTCGGCCTCCAGACGCTCGATGCGCTGCAGCAACGGACCGGCGTCGACTTGCTGCGCCCGGCCCGGCGCGGCCGCCACCCCCAGCATCAGCCAGACCAATAGTAGTGCGGCCAAGGACCTCAACAAATTCGCCGTGCTTGCGGCTCGCGACCGGATCATGCGTTCCTCACTTTGCCGCCGCTCGCTGGGAATCTTGCATCTCGGCGATTTGGCCTCAGGAATGCGGCAACAATAAGGTAATGGCGGCTAAAAAGAACACCCGCGCCCCCGTTCGGGGCGCGGGTGGTTCGCGCTAACTTATGGCTGGCCTCGGCGTCTCAATTGACGGTGGTCACGCCGCGCCGGTTCTGCCGCCAAGCGGCCTCGTTCGAGCCACCGACTTCGGCCCTTTCCTTACCGTACGAGATGGTCGCAACGCGGTTGGCATCGACACCCAGCGCCACCAGATATTCCTTGACCGCGGCAGCCCGGCGCTGGCCGAGCGCCAAGTTGTATTCACGGGTGCCGCGTTCGTCGCAATGACCCTCGACGGTAATCGTGACGTTGGCGAACTTTTTCATCCATGCGGCCTGGCGCCTTAGCGTCGACTGGGCTTGGGCAACCAGAGCGTACTTGTCGTAACCGAAAAAGACGCGATCGCCGACGTTGGCCACCAAATCCTCGTAGGAACCCGGCGCCGGACCCCTGGGCTGTACCGCGGCCATGGGTTTGGGCGCCGGCGCTGGCGCCGTCGTCGTGGTGGGCTGGCTCTGGGTGGTCGAACTATCGCTCGAGGCCCCGGAACCTGAAGAATCCTTGGTCTCCTCCGCGGGCGTCGCACAGGCGGCGACGAGGAGGAGGGCCGCGAAAGTGCCGAACAACTTGAGCCGCATCGAGAACTCCCTTCTATTGCGTGCGCTCGCTGGGAGGCGGCGCATTCTACCGGCAATAGCCCCCCGGACCCGACTATTCAGGTCAACGAAGACTAGTCAAAGTAAAGCGACGAGCCGATTTTGGCAATTAAAACGCGGGGATAACATAATGTCCAGCGCCAAGCTAATCAAGGCGAACGACTGAATAGTGGAGACCAGGCCGGATCGGATGCATCCTGCGGCGTCACCACACGACGCAGGTTGCGTCCCGTCAGATCGACAGACCACAGCAGGCTCTCGCCACCGCTGCCGTCAGCCCGCGTGCGGGCCTGGCGAAAGAACATGATAACGCGGCCATTGGGTGCCCAGGTTGGGCCTTCGTCGAGGAAGCTTTCGGTAAGCAGTCGTTCGCCGCTACCGTCGGTGCGCATAACGCCGATATAGAAGCGCCCTCGCCGCATTTTTGTGAAAGCGATGAGATCGCCGCGCGGCGACCACACCGGCGTGGCGTAGCGCCCGTCACCGAAACTGACGCGATGGACCTTCGAGCCGTCGGCGTCCATGACGTAGATCTGCTGCGAGCCGCCGCGGTCGGAATTGAAGGTGATGCGGCTGCCGTCGGGGGCGTAGGAGGGGGAGGTATCGATGGCCGGATTGTTGGTCAGCTGGACAATATTGCGGGTTCTCAAGTCCATGCTGTAAAGCTCGGAGTTGTCGCCGCCGGTGATCAGGCTCATGACCACTTTGTTGCCGTCTGGCGAAAAGCGCGGCGCAAAGGTCATGCCGGGAAAGTCGCCCAGAACTTCCTGCTGGCCGCTGTCGATATTGTAGATGTACACCCGCGGTGTATTGTGGAAGTACGAGAGATAAGTGATCTCCTGTGCTGTCGGCGAAAAGCGGGGCGTCAGCACCAAGTGGCTGCCATCGGTCAGATAGCGATTGTTGTAGCCGTCCTGGTCCATGATGCTGAGACGCTTGACCAGCTTGGTTTTGGGCCCGCTTTCGGAAACGTAGACGATGCGGGTGTCGAAATAGCCGTCCTCACCCGTCAGCCGTTTGTAAATGGCGTCGGCGATGAGGTGGGCGATGCGCCGCCAGTTGTCCTTGGCAGTGGTGTAGACCAGTCCCGTCATCTGCTGTTCGGCGAAGACGTCCCAGAGCCGGAACTCGGCCCTCAGCTTTCCGTCCGCACCCAACTTGGTGGTTCCCGTGACCAGCGCCTGGGCGTTGATGATGCGCCAGTCACCGAAGCGCGGCTGCACCCGCATGGCGGCCGGCGTCTGGATGAAGGCTCCGCGGTCGATAGGCTGAAAGAGGCCCGATCGCTCGAGATCGGCGCTGATGACGTCCGCGATGCCGCGACCCAGGCGCCGGGCTTCGGTTTCGGCAGCATCGAACTCGCTGACCGCCAGCGGCAACGGGTCGACGTTGCCCTGGGTGATGTCGATCTTCAACAAGGCCGCCGCCGGCCCGGCCGCCAGAGTCAGGCCGAGCAGCACGACCAGGGCCAGTGCCATCCTTTTGCACAAGGGGGTACTAATCATCCCGTGAACATCTCCCGCGGATCGAATTTCAGTTCCATTTCCTGCCACTGCTCGTAGCTCGCCTGCGGCAACTCATAGGGCGCGCAACGGCGAATGGCGCGCAAGGCGCTTTCGGCCGCCACCCTGAAATACTCCTCGCCCAGGCGCTCGGTGTTAACCAACTCCGGGGCGCCGCGCAGGCTGCCTTCGGGAGTCAACGATATGCGGACGATTACCACAAGGTCTTTGGCATCGCGGGCACCCGCTGGCACGCTCCAACATTTCTGCATCTTGGTTTTGACGTAGTCGATCTGCGACAGCGTCAGGCGCTGAAACAGGCGCGATTGGGCGCGCCGGGCCGAGACCGCGGCCATCGTCGGTTTGGCGGGCTTGGGCTTGGGTTGCTGGGCGACCTGCTCCTCACGCTTCTTGTCCAAAAGTGCCGCGATGCGCTGAGGATCGAAGCGCGGCTTGCGTTTCGGCTTTTGCCGCGGCAACGCACGGGCCACCGCCTTGGGCCGAGGCTTGGGCTGCGGCACAGCCTTGGGCTGCGGTTTGGGTTTGGGCTTCGGTTCGGCTTTGGGCTCGGGCTCAGGCTCAGGCTCGGGCTCGGGCTCGGGTTCCGGCTCGGGTTCGGGTTCGGGCTCGGGCTCAGGCTCAGGCTCCGGTTCGGGCTCTGGTTCGGGCTCGGGCTCGGGCTCCTCGAGCTTGGCCTCTGGCTCCGGCTCGGGATCTGGCTCGGGTTCTGGCTTATGCACCAATGGCGCTGCCTGGGTCTCTTCTTCAATGGCCACCAATTCGACGACCACCGGCGTCTCGATGATTATGGCCTCGGGCAGCAGCCAGTCGGGCAGGCCGGTGTAGGCCAGCACCAGGGCCGCCGCGTGCAGCATCGCCGATATGGGAACGCCGACGCGCACCGTTCACTTTCGGCGCCCGGCCGCGCCGGAAGTGCCGTCCAACCGCCGCGTGACCAGGGCGACGCGGCGAAAGCCGGCTTCCTGGATATTGCTCATGACCTCGAGCACCTGGCCGTAAGAAGCGCTACGGTCACCGCGCACGAAAATACGGGTATCGGGCTTGTTGCCGACGATGGCCATGAGGCGGGGTACCAGTTGTACGGGCTCGACCTCAGTTTCCTGCAGCCAGATCCGGCCCTCGGCATCGACGCTGACGGCCAGCGGTTCGTCGTGTCCCCGCAACTCGCCGGCCCTGGTCTTGGGCAGATCCACCGGCACACCGACGGTGAGCAGCGGCGCCGTCACCATGAAGACCACCAGCAACACCAGCATGACATCGACAAAGGGCGTGACATTGATCTCGCTCATGGCCTTGAAATCGCGCCCGGCACGGCGCCTGGGACCCTGGCCGCGGTGGAGACCGAAGGCCATTAGCCGCGCTCCTCGAGCTGGCGCGAGAGGATGGCCGAGAACTCGGTGGCGAAGATCTCGAGGCGATTGCCGTAGCGACCGATATCGGAGGAGAACTTGTTGTAGGCGACCACCGCCGGGATGGCCGCGACCAACCCCAGTGCCGTGGCGAACAGCGCCTCGGCGATACCCGGGGCGACCACGGTCAGGCTGGTGTTCTTGCTTAGCGCGATGGCCTGAAAGCTGTTCATGATGCCCCAGACGGTACCGAACAACCCTATGAAGGGCGCTGTCGAGCCCACCGTGGCAAGGAATCCCAGATACTTCTCCAGGTCCACCATTTGGCGCGTCATGGTCAGTTGCATGACCTGGCCGATGCGCTCCTGGACGCCGGCGTGCAACTTGTCGGCGCCGCTGGGGTTGCGCATCGTACTGCGCCGCCACTCGCGCATGGCGGCCGAAAACAGCAGCGCCATGGGGTGGTCGGCCACAGGTTCGATCTGGTCGTAGAGCTCCTCCAGCGAACCGCCCGACCAGAACGCCTCCTCGAATTCTTCAGCCTGGCTGGCCAGGCGGCGGATACGCACGATCTTTTCGACGATGATGGCCCAGCACCAAAACGAGGCCAACACCAGAACCGCCAGCACGATCTTGACCACGATGTCGGCGCGGAAGAAAAGGCCGATCAGCGAGAGGTCGGTGGGGGCTACCGATCCGGCAAGCAGGGCGGCATCGACGGCTTGGCTCTCCATGAAACGAAATCCTGACTGTCAGAGGGTTGCGGCAAGGGCGGTGCGAACCAAGGGCGGCAGGCGGCGAGGCCGGCCCGCAGGATCGATGCAGCCGATACGGACAATCGCCCGCACCAATTCGGTTTGTTCGCGCCAGACCACCTGTTCGGCCGTCAGCGAGGCACCGCGCACATCGAGCAGGCGGCTGCGCACTTCCAGCCGGTCATCCAGCCGGGCCGGTCGCAGGTAGTCGATCTCGCAGCGCCTGACGGCGAAGGCGACACCGGTTTCACGGTGCAGTGCCGCCTGGTCAACGCCCAAATGGCGTAACAGGTCCGAGCGACCGCGCTCGATGAACTTGAGGTAGTTGGCGTAGTAGACGATGCCGGCGGCGTCGGTGTCCTCCCAGTAGACTCGCAGCGCCAACACGTGGCTGCCGGCTTCGAGGCGGCCGCCTACATCGCTCGGGTCGGTCAGCTCGGTCGGCTCGGTCGGCTCTGTGGCCGGGCGCTCAGACACCGTCATCGTCTGCCTCCCCGGCCGGCAGCTCGAGTTGACCGCCCTGGTGCTTTGGTTGGACCAGTCCGAGGTGGGCGAAACCCTGGGGCGCCAGCATACGGCCGCGCGGCGTACGCTGCACCAAGCCCTGCTGGATGAGATAGGGCTCGATGACGTCCTCGATGGTGTCACGCGGCTCGCTCAGCGCCGCTGCCATGGTTTCGACGCCGACCGGCCCGCCGCCGTAGCTCTCGGCAATGAGGCCCAGGTAGCGCCGGTCCAGGGCATCGAGGCCGCGGCCGTCGACGGCCAGGCGGCCGAGCGCCCGGTCGGCCACCTGAGCGTCGATGGCGGCCTCGCCGTCGACCGCGGCGAAATCGCGCACCCGGCGCAGCAACCTGCCGGCTACCCGCGGCGTGCCCCGGGCGCGGCGCGCGATTTCGATGGCGCCGTCGGGCTCCAGCGCCAGACCCAGTAGCGCTGCGCCGCGCTCGACGATGGTTGCCAGGTCGGCCTCGGCATAGAACTCCAGCCGGGCATGGACGCCGAACCGGTCGAGCAGCGGTTTGGTGATAAGGCCGGTGCGGGTGGTGGCAGCGACCAGCGTGAAGGGCTGCAGATCGATGCGTACCGAGCGCGCCGCCGGGCCCTCGCCGATGATCAGGTCGAGGTGGAAATCCTCCATGGCGGGATAAAGGATCTCCTCGACGGCCGGGCTCAGGCGATGGATCTCGTCGATGAACAGAACGTCGCGTGGCTCCAAGTTGGTGAGCAGCGCCGCCAGGTCGCCGGCGCGGGCGATCACCGGTCCCGAAGTGGCGCGAAATCCTACCCCCAGCTCGCGGGCCACGATCTGCGCCAGCGTTGTCTTGCCCAACCCCGGAGGGCCGACGAACAGCGCGTGGTCAAGCGCCTCGCCACGAGCCCGGGCGGCGGTGATGAAGACACCCAGATTGAGGCAGAGCTCAGGCTGGCCGATGAACTCGGCCAGGGTCTGCGGCCGCAATGTCCCCTCGCCGGCATCGGGCTCGCTGAGCTCGGCCGTGACCAGGCGCTCGTTCATGGTGCCAGCTCCTTGAGACCGACCTTGATCAGCTCACCCGCCTCGGCCCCGTCGCCCAGCGTCCCGGCCGCCGCCGCCACCGCGGCAAAGGCCTCGCTGCGGCCATAACCCAGATTGACCAGAGCCGATACGGCATCGGCGGCACTGCCGCCGGTTGCCCCAGTGGCCCCAGGTAGCTGCGTCGTCAGGCCCATGGCGGCTGCCGGCACGCGGTCCCGCAACTCACTGACGATACGCTTGCCAAGCTTGGCGCCGACACCGTTGGCCCGGGTCAGGGTGGCTGCGTCTTGGGCCGCCACGGCCTGGCCCAACTCGGCCGGCACCAGCGCCGAGAGTATGCCCAGCGCCAGCCGCGCACCGACACCCTGGACGCTTTGCAGGATGCGGAACCATGCGCGCTCGTCCACCTCGGTAAAGCCATAGAGGTGGATGTGGTCCTCGCGCACGTGGGTCTCGATCTCCAGCACCAGCGCCTCGCCCGGCCGGGGCAGGCGGCGCAGCGTGGCGGCCGAGCAGAAAACCTGGTAGCCGACGCCGCCGACGTCGATGACAAGGCCGTCTTCGGCCTGGCTCTCCAACAGCCCCTTGAGACGCGCGATCATGATGCCTGGGCTATGAAGCCGCCGGCCCGGGTGGCGTGGTGGGCGTGGCAGATGGCCACGGCCAGGGCATCGGCGGCATCGGCATTGCCGACTTTCGCGCCCGGCAGCAGCAGCGCCACCATGGCACGGATCTGGCGCTTGTCGGCATGGCCGGCGCCGACCACCGATTTTTTGACGTGATTGGCGCCGTATTCGGCTACCGGCAGGCCGGCCAGAGCCGGCGCCAACAGTACGGCGCCGCGGGCCTGGCCGAGCTTGAGCGTCGAGGCCGGGTTGCGGTTGACGAAGGTTTCCTCGACGGCTGCCTCGTCGGGGCTGTGTTCGACGATGACTTGGGCCAGGCCGCGATGGAGCTGGCACAGCCGTGCGGCCAGGTCGGTCTCGGCATCCGAGCTGACAACGCCGTGAGCCAGGTGGCTAAGGCGGTTGCCGCGGGCCGCGATCAGGCCCCAGCCGGTGTTTCTCAAACCGGGGTCGAGGCCAAGAATACGCAAGCCGCTATCAGACACTCAATTTCTCCATGAGCTCGTCCGAGACCTCGAAGTTGGAGGCCACGCGCTGCACGTCATCGCTGTCGTCGAGGGCCTCCAGCAACTTGAAGAGCGTCGCCGCCGTGTCCTCTTCTAGGCTCACGGTGGTTTGCGGCTTCCAGGTCAGGCCGGCGTGGTTGGCCGGACCGAGCCTGGCTTCCAGGGCCTCGCGCACGGCATGGAAGTCGTCGGGCGGGCAACTCACTTCGTGGCCGCCCGGATCGGAGAGGCAGTCGTCGGCACCGGCTTCGATGGCCGCTTCCAGCATGTCGTCGGGGCTGGCCTTGTCGGCTTCGTAGTTGATGGCGCCGATGCGTTCGAACATGAAGCCCACCGAACCCGTCTCGCCCAAGTTGCCGCCGTATTTGGCGAAGGCCGAGCGCACCTCCGAGGCCGTGCGGTTGCGGTTGTCGGTCAGGGCTTCGACGATGACCGCCACGCCGCCAGGGCCGTAGCCCTCGTAGCGCACTTCTTCGTAGGTCTCGCCATCGGCTCCCCCAGCGGCCCGCTTGATGGCCCGGTCGATGGTATCCTTGCCCATGTTGCCGGCCTTGGCCTCGGCCACGGCAGCGCGCAGACGGGGATTGTGTTCGGGATCGGGCAGGCCCGACTTGGCGGCGACGGTGATTTCGCGGATCAATCGGGAGAACAGTTTGGCGCGCTTTTGATCCTGCGCACCTTTGCGGTACATGATGTTTTTGAATTGGGAATGTCCCGCCATAGCCAACAATTCTCCTGGACAGAAAATATTTCGGACCCGAAACAGGGTGATTTCCGCCCTTGATCTAGTCCACTTCCCTGGCGGTTATACCAGATATTGTGCCAAAAGGCAGCAAATCCGCCGCAAATCTGCCGAATGCAGTTGCTTTAGGCTCCATTATGGCGGCCATTGTGGCGAATTTTGGGCGGAGCCGTTGTTTCAACCGCCCGGGTTAGGCTTGCGGCACTACGGCTTGTAGATGCCCGCCCAACCTGACCGGCGCGATGCGCGTGGCCAAGCCGGAGGCATCGTCGCTTTCGATAAAGACGCCACACAACGTGCCCTCGCCCAGGGCCGGGGAGAAGCGTCCGCCCGAGATCTTGCGTTGGAAGCGACGGATGGGTTCATCCTTGACCATGCCGATTACGGAATCGTAGTCGCCGCACATGCCTGCATCGGACTGATAGGCCGTGCCGCCGGGCAGGATGCGCATATCGGCACTGGGCACGTGGGTGTGGCTGCCGATGGCGGCGCTGACACGGCCGTCGAGGACGCAGCCTAGCGCCGTCTTCTCGCTGCTCGCTTCGCAGTGCAAATCGACAAAAATGAAATCGGCGCCGGCGCCGGCACCCAGCCGCACGGCTGCCAGTTCGTTCTCAAGGGCGGCAAAGGGGTCGTCCAGAGCCTCCATGAAGACGCGGCCCAAAACGTTGACGACCAAGACTTTACGCCCGTCGCCCAGCAGATAGGTACCGGCGCCCTTGCCGGGTGTGCCGGGAGGATAATTATGCGGTCTCAGCAGGCGCTTTTCCTGGTCGATGAAGCCCAGCGTTTCCGACTGGGCCCAGACGTGATTGCCGGTGGTAATGACGTCGATGCCCAGCGCGAAGAACTCGTCGCAGATCTTACGCGTGATGCCGAAGCCGCCGGCCGCGTTTTCGCCGTTGGCGATCACGAAATCGAGCTCGAGATCGCTTTTCAAGCCGGGCAAGTGGGTTTTCAAGGTATCTCGCCCCGAACGCCCGACTACATCGCCGAGAAACAGCACCCTCACGCGAAAACCTCGGTGGATTTCCAGGCTGCGTTCTCGGTTACCACCCAGTCCAGGCGTTGATCGAATTCTTCCTCGGGCACGCGCTCGACCTGCTGGGCATCGTAGGCGATACCGACGGCCAGCAACTCGCCGCTCTGACGTAGTGCCGCGATGGTGCGATCGTAGTAGCCGCCGCCGTAACCCAGACGAAAGCCTCGGTCGTCGAAAGCCAACAACGGCACCAGGATGACTTTGGGCCGCAGGACGGCGGCCTCGGGCGCCGGTTGCGAGGTGCCGAACTCGGCTTCCTCCAATACCTGCCCCGGTTCCCAGGAGCGAAAGAGCAACGTTTTCTCCGGTTTTTCGATGACCGGCAACGCTACCGCCTGCCCGGCCCCATGCAGACGCTTCATCAACGGCACCGGGTCCTGCTCTTGGCGCATCGGCCAATAGCCTGCAACAGCGTCGCCCTCGGCCATCTCGATAGCCTCGAGGAACTGCCCGGCCACCAGATCGCCGGCCAGCGGCCCGGCCGTGGCATGAGCCTCGATTCGGCGCTCCAGGCTGGTCTTGCGCAGTTCAGCCTTGTCGATGGACGGCTCGCTCATGCTTCGCAGGACTCCTTGTACGGCGGGCCTTCGGCCCGCCTGCGTTCAAGCGCCACGCAGGCTTCTGCGCTTAGACGCGACGCGCAGTCGCGCGCGCCGCCGGGCAGCTGGGCCGCCCAGCGGATAGACTATCAGCGCTTGCTTCGAAAAAAACAACTACCCCAAACCCCGACCGCCGCCCCGGCGACGCCAAGCACAGGCAGCGGACCCTCAGGTCCGCCGCGGTGAGCGAAAAAAGACGGGACCGCAACGGCCGTCGCCGCGCCGGTCCGCTGTGGCCTGCCTAAGCAGGTGGGCGCCGTATGTCCGAAACCACGGCTCCGGCAGTGACAGCTCCCGGGCGATCGGTATTGGCCCCAGGGATTGTGGCGGCTAACGCGCCGTGCAGTACCCGTCTCAGGTAGATAAGTTAGGCGCTCTGGAGGCGCTGGGCAACCTCGTCGATGCGCTTGGCCAATGCTCCCATGTCGCCGGCAGCCTGCGCGCCGGCTTCGCTCAAGGCCTTTTTTCCGGCCTGGCCGGCGGCCTCGACCTCGCTCTGTAAGGTTTTGATGCGGGCCACGGCATCAAAAAGCTCATCGGCCAATAATAGTCCAGCCATCAGAATCAGCCGCGCCTCGCCGACTTGGCCCAGCGATTCGGCCAGTTCCTTGACCTGCCCGTTGAGGTATTCGGCGAGTTCCTCGAGATGCGTCTCTTCGCCGTCCTCGCAGGCCACCACATAGGCCCGGCCATTGACGGTAACTTCGACTTGCGCCATCTCGGTACCGCCTTCCCCTCAGCCCTGCAACATGTTGCGGATTTGATCGATGGTGGTGTCGAGGCGCCCTCCGACGGCGTCGGCAACCTCCTCCAGCGCCGCATGATCGGCCCGGGCATCGATGAGTTCGCCGTTGAGGCGCTGGTTTTCGGCTCTCAGCGCCTCGAATTCGGCGCGCAAGCTGGTCAGATCCTGCTCCAGTGCAGTCACCTGGGCGTCGGTCTCGGCCTTTCCCGCCTCGAGCCGGGCGACCAGCGCTGTCTCCAGCCTGGCCACGGCCTCTTCCAAACCGGCCCGGCCGGCTGCAAATCCGCTCTCCTCAGCCATCACCCACACACCGCTCGGGCGGCACTCCTCAATTGTTGGCCCTCAAACAACCACTTGATAATTCACTTTAACTCAAAGCAAAAAATGTTGATTTTCAATGCGTTGCGATGCTTCCTTTGACTATAGCATAGGCATTGTCGGGGGGCTGCGTCAAGCTGAGTCGTGCGGGCAGTTGGGGCTAGCCATACTCTGATCCGCTTCGACGCGGAGGTGCGCACAGTATTGCCGGACGCGGATCTCGCCTGTACCGTCGTCCAAACACATATTTGCCGGGGGGGGGGCATGTCCTGGATCGAACTCAACGGCCGGTCTTATGATCGCCCCGCCGCGCCCACCGTTGTCGTGTGCATCGACGGCAGTGAGCCCGGTTACATCGAAGCCGCGGTCAAGGCAGGCGTCGCGCCCTTCTTCGCCATCATGGCAGAACGCGGCACCAATGCCGTCGCTAAGTGTGTGATTCCCAGTTTCACCAACCCCAACAACCTGTCGATCGTGACCGGTGCGCCGCCCAGCCGGCATGGCATCTGCGGCAACTATGTCTTGGATCCCGAGAGCGGCGAGGAAGTCATGATGAATGATCCTCGCTTCCTGCGCTCGGCGACGATTTTCGCCGCGGCGCAACAGGCAGGGGCGACTTTGGCCATCGTCACCGCCAAGGACAAGCTCAGGCGTCTGCTGGGTCACGGCCTCGAAATCGGGCCTGACGCGGTCTGCTATTCGGCGGAACACGCCGATCAGGCCACGATCGAAGAGCACGGAATTGCCGCGGCGCTCGATTTCGTCGGTCTGCCCTTGCCCGGAGTCTACAGCGCCGAGCTGTCCGAGTTTGTCTTTGCCGCCGGTGTCGCACATATGCGCAAACGGCGGCCCGTTCTCATGTACCTGTCGACCACCGACTACATCCAGCACAAACATGCCCCGGGTAGCGCCGCGGCGAACGCCTTTTACGCCATGATGGATCGCTACCTGGGAGAACTCGACGCCTTGGGCTGCGTGATCGCGGTGACCGCAGACCACGGCATGAAGGCCAAGCACGATGACCGGGGGCGGCCGGACGTCATCTACTTGGCCGAGGAATTGGACCAACGTCTGGGCGCCGGACGGAGCCGCGTGATCTTGCCGATCACCGATCCCTACGTGGTGCACCACGGGGCGCTCGGGTCATATGCCGTGATCTACCTGGACGGTGACGACTGGCAGCCGGTCGCCGATCTGCTGTCGAATTTCGACGGAATCGATCTGGTGCTCGACCGCGAGACGGCGGCGAGGCGGTTCGAGCTGCCACCGGACCGGTTGGGCGATCTGGTCGTCATCTCGGCCGCCAACAAGGTCTTGGGGACGCGCGAGCGCGACCACGACCTCTCCGGCCTGAACGAGCCCCTGAGATCGCACGGCGGCCTGTCGGAGCAAAGCGTGCCGTTGCTGCTCAATCGGCCCAGCGATATTCCGGAGGGCGCCGAGCTGAGAAATTTCGACGCCTTCGATTTGGCCCTGAACCGCCTTCGGGGCGGCGGACAATGACCGCGCGTCCATTCCTCACCACCGTCGTCGGCAGCATGCCCAAGCCGACGTGGTTGCAGGAAAAACTGGCCCTCAATGCCGACAGCAAACAGGTCCACGGCAAAGGTGCCGACTGGGTCTTGTCGGGAGACGTGCTCGAGGCGGCCCAGGGCGACGCCGTGCGCTTGACGCTGCACGACCAGGGACGGGCCGGCATCGACATCGTCAGCGACGGTGAACAGCGGCGAAAGTCCTATGTCACGTATGTCACCGGACGGCTGGAGGGCTTCGACTACGAGGTTCTGGCCAAGAAATGGACGCGCAATAACCGGCGCCTTGCCGAGGTCGGCCGCTGCGTCGGCCCGGTCAAGCGCCGCTCCCCGATCGTCGTCGATGATCTGCGCTTCATTGTGGCCGAGACGGATCGGCCGGTGAAGATCACCCTGCCCGGCCCCATGACCGTCGTTGATTCGACGGCCGACGAGCACTACGGGGACGAACGCGAATTCGCTTTGGCTGTGGCCGCAGCCTTGAATCAGGAGGCGCGCGACCTCGATGCTCAGGGTGCCGCCGTCATCCAGTTTGACGAGCCGGTTTTCTCACGCTATGCCGAAAAAGTGGTTGATTGGGGAATCGAGGCGCTCGATCGCTGTCTGGTCGGGTTGAGGCAGGCCAAAACCGCGGTTCACATCTGCTATAGCTATCCGATGCCGGGCGTGCCGCGGCCCATCGTCGACAGCTATCCGGTGATCCTGGCCGAACTGGAGGGATCGAAAGTCGACCAACTTTCCCTTGAATTCGAAGCCTCCAAGCTCGATCCGAAACTGCTGCGGCTGTGCCCCTCCAAGACTGTGATGTTCGGCTGCATCGACAATGGCAACAACGACGTCGAGCCGCCCGAGCAGGTCGCCGCCAAGCTGCTGGCCGCCGCTCGCCACCTGCCCCCCGAGCAGATCCAGGCAGCGCCGGATTGCGGCCTGGTGCCGCTATCGCTGGACGTGGCGCGAGACAAGTTGAAAGCCCTGGTGGCGGGCGCCCATTTGGCCCGGAAACGGTTGACGCGCCAGCCATGAGCGGTGTCGATAGGCCCGCTCGGCGTCGAGCCATCTTGGGCACCAGCAGTCTGGCGCATTTCGTCCACGATGGCTTCTCCGACGTGCTTTATCTGCTGTTGCCGCTGTGGCAGGCCGAGTTCGGACTTTCGCTGGCTCAAGTCGGCGTGCTCAAGACGTTCTATTCCGGGGCCATGGCGGCAGCCCAGACGCCGGCCGGGTTCCTTGCCGAACGCCTGGGCGAGCGGGCGTTGCTGGTGATCGGCACCGCCGTCACGGCGATCAGCTTCACGGCCTTGGGTCTGGCCGGCGGCATGGTGACATTGGCTTTGGTGCTGATGATGGCCGGTGCCGGCTCGGCCACACAACACCCGCTCAGCTCCTCCCTGGTTTCGAAAGCCTACGAGGACGGCCCCCGGCGAGCCGCGCTGGGCATCTACAATTTCAGCGGCGACCTGGGCAAAGCGGCGGTGCCGCCGCTGATGGCGCTGATCATCATCGCTTGGCAATGGCGTTGGGGTACAGTTACCTATGGTCTGATAGGGCTGGCGACGGCGGCCTGTTTGTTTCTTGTGCTCAAACGGCTGGCCGTCGGGGCGCCCGAGACTGCCCACCCAGCACGGAGCCGAGGCAGCGCGACATCCCACGGCTGGGGGATCCGCGACCGTCGGGGTTACATCCTACTTTCTCTCGTCGGCATCATCGACGGCGCCTCGCGTGCGGCATTTCTGACCTTCTTCCCGTTCCTCCTGATCGACAAGGGCGCGGGTGTCGAGACGCTGGGCCTGGCCTTGGCCCTGGTTTTCGGCGGCGGCGCGGCGGGAAAGTTCCTCTGCGGCTTGCTGGCCGAGCGCATCGGCATCATCCGTACCATCTTGCTCACCGAACTCCTCACCGTTACCGGCATCCTGGTCCTCATCCCCGTTTCCCTGTCGGCTTCGCTGGTTCTTCTTCCCCTAGTGGGAATCGGCCTCAACGGCACCTCGTCCGTGCTCTATGCCACGATCGCCGACTTTGTGGTGCCGGAACGGCGCTCGCGCGGCTTCGGCCTCTTCTACACCGTGGGGACCGCGGCCGGTGCCCTGTCGCCGGCCGCCTTCGGCCTGCTCAGCGATCAGGC
>NZDS01000243.1 GCA_002690215.1 Rhodospirillaceae bacterium
CTGAATGGCGTCATCTCGCCGCGTGAGAGTCGTGACCGCTTCTGATCAGCCAGCTCACGCCCAGTTAATCTGACAAAGCCGGTGGTGGGCCCGGCAGGACTCGAACCTGCAACCAGACCGTTATGAGCGGCCGGCTCTAACCAGTTGAGCTACGGGCCCGGATCGCTCGCCGCCTCCCTCAGTAATCCAGGAAACTCCTGAGCTTGCGTGAGCGTGACGGGTGCTTAAGCTTGCGCAGCGCCTTGGCCTCGATCTGACGTATGCGCTCACGGGTGACCGAGAACTGCTGGCCTACCTCTTCCAGCGTGTGGTCGGTGTTCATGCCGATGCCGAAGCGCATGCGCAGCACGCGCTCCTCGCGCGCCGTGAGCGAGGCCAGCACCCGGGTCGTGGTCTCGCGCAGGTTGGACTGGATGGCGGCGTCGAGGGGCTGCACCGCGTTCTTGTCCTCGATGAAGTCGCCGAGGTGTGAATCCTCCTCGTCGCCGATCGGGGTCTCCAGCGAGATCGGCTCCTTGGCGATCTTGAGCACCTTGCGCACCTTCTCCAGCGGCATGGAAAGCTTGCCGGCGAGCTCTTCCGGCGTCGGCTCGCGGCCGATCTCGTGCAGCATCTGGCGCGACGTGCGCACCAGCTTGTTGATNGTCTCGATCATGTGNACGGGGATNCGGATNGTNCGNGCCTGNTCGGCGATNGNNCGCGTGATNGCCTGNCGNATCCACCAGGTNGCGTANGTCGAGAACTTGTAGCCGCGNCGGTACTCGAACTTGTCGACCGCCTTCATCAGCCCGATGTTGCCCTCCTGGATGAGGTCGAGGAACTGCAGGCCGCGGTTGGTGTACTTCTTGGCGATGGAAATCACCAGGCGCAGGTTGGCCTCGATCATCTCCTTCTTGGCCTTCGCGGCCTCGCGCTCGCCCTTCTGCACGGTGCCCACGATGCGGCGGAACTCGCCGACGGGAAGCCCGGCCTCGGCCGAAATTTCGCCGATGGTCTCGCGGATGATCTCGATCTCATCCTTGTACTTGTTGGCGAAGTCCTTCCATCCCTTGCCGCTCAGCCGGCGCACGCGGCGCAGCCAGCCGGGGTCCAGCTCGTGGCCGAAGTAGTGCCCGAGGAAGTCCTCGCGCTTGACCTTGCAGCTGAGCGCCATGCGCATAAGCTTGCCCTCGAAGCTGATGAGCAGGCGGTTGAGGTCGTAGAGCTGCTCCACCAGTTGCACGATGCGGGCGTTGTTGAGGTGGACGTCCTCCCTCAGGTTCACCAGCTCGCGGCGTAGCTTTCCGTATCGCTTCTCCTGGGAGGGCGTAAGCGTGTCGCCCTTCTGCATGGCGTCCAGACGCTGCACCTGGAGCTTGTGCAGCTTGTTGTAAGTGGATGCGGTCTTCTCGAAGGTTTCGACCACCTCGGGCAGGAGCTTGGCTTCCATGGCGGCGAGTGACAGGCTCTGCTCCTCCGCCTCGTCGCTATCCTCGTCGTCGCTTTTCACGGCGTCCGCCGTGTCGTCCGCGCCGTCGGTGTCATCGGCGTCGCCATCTTTGGCTTTGTCTTTGGCCTTGGCCCCATCCCCGTTGCCGTCCTTTTCGCCGTCGCCGACCGCGGGCTCCTCCTTCTCGGCACCACCGTCCTCGCCCACCTCCGAGGCGCCATCGCCGGTGCCCGGGCCGCCCCCGTAGGTGGCCTCGAGGTCGATGATGTCACGCAGCAGCATGCGGCTCTCGACCAGATCGTCGTGCCATTGCACGATCGCCCTGATGGTCAGCGGGCTTTCGCAGATACCGCCGATCATCATCTCGCGGCCGGCCTCGATACGCTTGGCGATGGCGATTTCACCCTCGCGCGACAGCAGCTCGACACTGCCCATTTCACGCAGGTACATGCGCACCGGATCGTCGGTGCGCCCGAGGTCGTCCTCGTTCACGTTGCCGGCGGCCGGTTCCGCCTCGGTGGGCGTCTCCTCGGCCGCGGCCTCCTCGCTCTCCTCGTTCTCGACCACGTTGATGCCCATTTCCGAGAGCATGGCCATGGTGTCCTCGATCTGCTCCGAGGACACCTGATCGGGAGGCAGGGCGGCGTTGAGGTCGTCATAGGTGACGTAGCCGCGCTCCTTGCCGTGGGCCACCATCTTCTTGACGTTGGCGCTCAACGAATCCAGCACCGGGCTGTCAGGCGTGTCCTCCTGGCGCTCGCTGACTTCCGCTGTGCTCGCTGCTTTCGTAGCCATCTATGTTTCATTCCCGTTTGAAAGGCCGGCGCCGGGCGCCGGCTATCGGACCACGCCCGCGCCAGCGGGCGTCCCTAGTGGACAAAATCTAACGTATGGGTACCATATGTTAGATTTTATCCACTAGTCTTCGCGGGCCGGCACCAAGGCCCCGACCCGGCGATCGAACGCGTCTTCTTCCTCCCGCGTCCGCTGCTCCTGCTCCTGCAGGGCGCACAGGGCGCCATAGCTTTCCGCCGACGGGTCTTCGGCGAGCCGCCGCCCCGCCTCCTCTATTTCGGCCCGCAGGTCCTTTTGCATGTACAGCGCATAGGTTTCCTCCCAGCCCTCGCGCGCCCTCTCGGACGCGGCGTCGGGACGGGCGAAAAACGCGTGTTCCAACGCTTTTGCGCTTAACAACGAGTCCAGTGTCTCGGAAAAACCACTATGCTTGAGATGGCGTTCCAACCCCGTCCAGTCAAGGCCCGGCTGCTCGGCAACGGTCTTTAAAACTTCTTGCCGGAGTTTGTCAACCTCGGTTGCCGAAAACTCCATGGTTCCAAGGCGTTCGCCGACATCGTCGCAGAGTTCCGGGTGGGTGATGACGACCGCCAGCAGGATGCGCTCGCGCAACGCCGCCAGATCGGCCACCGGTGCGCCGGCAGGCGCCGCGCGCCTGGCCGCCACCGGCGCCCAGGCGCGCTGGGTGCCGGTGGCACCTGCGGCACCTGTGGCACCTGTGGCGCGCGGCCGTTCCCACAAGCGGTCCTTGAAGTCGCGCAGGAAATGGCCGCGCACCATGGGGTCACCGATGCGGAGGGCGTGATCCTCCAGGCGCTTTTGCAGCGCCGCCCGGTCTTCCGGCGTCCTCGCCCCGGTTTCCCGGGCTTCCAGACGCCACAGCGCCTCGGAAAGTGGCAGGGCGGCGTCGAGCACCCGCTCGACGGCGGCGGCACCCTCTTTGCGGATCAGGCTGTCCGGGTCCTCGCCCTCTGGCATTAGAGCAAATCGCAACGAATAGCCTGGCTTCAAGAGGGGCAGCACACGGCTGGCGGCGGCGGCGGCGGCTCGTCCACCGGCGGCGTCACCGTCGAAACAGAGTACCGGCTCGCGCGCCAGGCGCCACAGCTCGCCCATCTGGTCCTCGGTGAGCGCGGTACCCAGCGGCGCCACCGCCTCGTCGATGCCGGCGCCGGAAAGCGCGATGACGTCCATGTAGCCCTCGGCGACGACGATGCGCCCCTTTTCGCGGGCCNCGGNGGCGGCCTGGGCCAACCCATAGACCACGCGCCCCTTGGTAAANAGNGGCGTTTCCGGGGAATTNAGGTACTTGGGCTCGCCGTCGCCCAGGATGCGCCCGCCGAAGGCGATGACGCGGCCGCGCCGGTCGGTGATGGGAAAGACGATGCGCCGGCGGAAATAATCGAAGGCCGGGCGGCCGTCTTCGGGATGTTTCACCAGGCCGGCGGCGGCCATCTGTTCCTCGGTGATGCCATGGCCCGCCAGCGCCGCCTTCAAGGCGCCCCGGCGCTCCGGCGCGTAGCCCAGACGGAAGCGCCGTTGCGCCGCGTCGTCGACGCCGCGCCCGGCGAGATAGGCCATCGCTTGACCGCCCTCGGGCATGCGCAGACTTTTCTCGAAGAAGACGCAGGCCGCCTCCACCACCTCGTAGAGGGACTGGCGCCGGCGGGCGCGCTCGCGCTCTTCCGGACTGTCGACGGGGACCTCCATGCCGGCGGCGGCGGCCAGGCGCTCGACCGCCTCGGGGAAGGCCAGGCCTTCCGTCTTCATGACGAAATCGATGACGCTGCCGTGCTCCCCACACCCGAAACAGTGGTAGAAGCCCTTCTCCTCGTTGACCGTGAAGGACGGCGTCTTTTCCTTGTGGAAGGGGCACAGCCCGACGTGCTCGCGGCCGCGGCGTGTCAGCTTGACGCGCCGGGCGATGACGTCGGCGAGCCCGGCGCGGGCCCGCAACTCATCGAGAAATTGCGGCGAAAAGGTCATCGTGGTTTCGTCGGCGCCCCTCTCTGGATGGCGGCGAACAACAGCGTCGCCGATAGCCCGGTGCCCCAATCCTAGAGACCGGCCGGCGCCACGGAAAGGAAGCGTTATCCCCAGGATTCACAGGCGCGGCGGCGATCGCCGAGTAGGCCTTAGCCCAGTCGCTTCTTGACGATGGCGCTCGCCTTGGCGAAGTCCATGCGCCCGGCGTAGCGTTCCCTGAGCGCCGCCATGGTGCGGCCCATGTCCTTCAGGCTTTCGGCGCCGAGCTCCTGCATCACCTCTTCGACCGCCGCCAACGTTTGCTTTTCGTCGAGGGGCTCGGGTAGGAAGCGTTCGATGACGGCGATCTCCTCGGCCTCCTGCTCGGCAAGCTCGAGGCGTCCGCCCTTTTCGCAAATTTCCTTGGTCTCATGGCGCTGCTTGACCATGGACTGCAGTATGGCAAGGACCTCGGCATCGTCTATGCCCTCGTGGTTGCCCTTGCTTCGCGCCGCGATGTCGCGGTCCTTGAGGGCGGCCAGAATCAGGCGCACGGTGGAGACCGTGCGCTTCTCCTTCGCCTTCATGGATTTCTTCAGGGCCTCGTTGAGCTCGGCACGAAGCATAATTGTCTCACGGCGATTTTTTAAGAAACGATGACGTTACCGAAAAACAGCCCGGAAAGCAACCACTTGTTACAACTTAACTCATTGAAACTAATGAGATTTTTCTAAAAACCAAGTCTTGACGGCGGCACGGCTATTGCTTAAGACCGCAGCCCGAGACCGCATTAGCCGTTTCGGAGGGCCTAGCGAGCTTGCCGTACGCAACCGCCCCCGCCGCGCCGGTCACGGCGCGCGCCCAGCCGCCCGGCGCCAATGCCGCCCTGGTTTTGGCCGACGGATCGGTATTCTGGGGACGGGGCGCCGGCGCCGGCGGCACCGTGGTCGGCGAAGTGTGCTTCAACACCGCGACCACCGGCTACCAGGAGATCCTCACCGATCCGTCCTATGCCGGGCAGATCGTCACCTTCACCTTTCCCCATATCGGCAACATCGGCGCCAACCCCGAAGACATGGAATCGGCCACTCCGGCGGCCCTGGGCTGCGTGCTGCGCGCCGCCATCACCGAGCCCGCCAATTGGCGCGCCGCCACAGCCCTGGATTCCTGGCTCGAAGACCGCGGCCTCGTCGCCATCACCGGTGTCGACACGCGGCGCCTGGCGCGGCGCATTCGCGATGGGGGCGCCGCCAAAGGGGCCCTGGCCCACGTCCCCTCCGGCATGCCCGGCGGCGCCATCGACACCCATGCCCTCAGCGCCCAAGCCGCCGCCTGGCCCGGCCTCGAGGGCATGGATCTGGCGCGCGCCGTCACCTGCGGCCGGTCGCACGCGTGGGAGGAGACCACGTGGACCCGAGGCGCCGGATACGGCCGACAGGAAGCACCGCGCCACCACGTGGTGGCCGTCGATTTCGGGGCCAAGCGCAACATCCTCAGGTGCCTGGCGGCGGCGGGCTGCCGCGTCACCGTGGTGCCGGCCTGGGCCAACGCCGCCGACGTGCTGGCCCACGGGACGGACGGCGTCTTCCTCTCCAACGGCCCCGGAGATCCGGCGGCCACCGGCGCCTACGCGGTGCCCATGATCCGAGGCGTGCTGGAGGCCGGCCTGCCGCTGTTCGGCATCTGCCTGGGCCACCAGATGCTGGCCCTGGCCTTGGGCGCCCGCACCTCGAAGATGCACCACGGCCACCGCGGCGCCAACCACCCGGTCAAGGACCTGGCCACCGGGCGCGTCGAGATCACCAGCCAGAACCACGGCTTCGTGGTCGAGCGCGACAGTCTGCCGGCGGGCGTCGTCGAGACCCACACGTCGCTGTTCGACGGCACCCTGGAAGGGCTGAGGCTGGAGGGCAGGCCGGTCTTCTCCGTGCAATACCACCCCGAGGCCTCCCCCGGCCCCCAGGACAGCCACCACCTGTTCGAGTGGTTCGTGGGGATGATGGGGGGAAGGGCCTAGCCCATGCCGCGTCGCACCGACATCTCCTCGATCCTCGTCATCGGCGCCGGGCCCATCGTCATCGGCCAGGCTTCGGAGTTCGATTATTCCGGCGTCCAGGCGTGCAAGGCGCTCGGCGACGAAGGCTACCGGGTGGTGCTGGTGAACTCCAACCCGGCGACCATCATGACCGATCCGCAACTGGCCGACGCCACCTACATCGAGCCCATCGTGCCCGACATGGTGGAGCGCGTCATCAGGCGCGAGAAGCCGGACGCGCTCCTGCCCACCATGGGCGGGCAGACGGCCCTCAACGCCGCCATGGAGCTGGCGCGCTCCGGCGTCCTCGATAGATACGGCGTCGAGATGATCGGCGCCGACGCCGACGCCATCGCCATGGCCGAGGACCGCCGGCGCTTCGCCGAGGCCATGGCCCGCATCGGCCTGGTGTGCCCGAGGAGCGCCGTCGCGCACACCCGCCAGGAAGCCAGGGATGTGCTGGCGCGCCTCGGCCTGCCGCTGGTCATCCGCCCGTCGTTCACGCTCGGCGGCATCGGCGGCGGCGTTGTCCGTAGCGAAGCCGAGTTCGACGCCGCCATCGCCGCCGGCCTCGCCGCCTCGCCGGTGGGCGAGGTGCTGGTCGAGGAATCGGTCCTCGGGTGGAAGGAGTTCGAGATGGAGGTGGTGCGCGACCGCGCCGACAACTGCATCGTCGTGTGCTCCATCGAGAACGTCGACCCCATGGGCGTGCACACCGGCGATTCCATCACCGTGGCGCCGGCCCTCACCCTCACCGACAAGGAATATCAGGCGATGCGCAACGCCGCCTTCGCGGTGCTGCGCGAGATCGGCGTCGATACCGGGGGCTCCAACGTGCAGTTCGCCGTCCACCCCGAGAGCGGGCGCATGGTGGTCATCGAGATGAACCCGCGGGTGTCGCGCTCCTCGGCGCTGGCCTCCAAGGCCACCGGCTTTCCCATCGCCAAGGTGGCGGCCATGCTGGCCGTCGGCTATACGCTCGACGAACTCACCAACGACATCACCGGCACCACCCCGGCTTCCTTCGAGCCGGCCATCGACTACGTGGTCACAAAGATCCCGCGCTTCACCTTCGAGAAGTTTCCCGACACCGAGCCGCTGTTGACCACGTCCATGAAGTCGGTCGGCGAGGCCATGGCCATCGGGCGCACGTTCGCGGAATCCCTACAGAAGGGCCTGCGCTCCATCGAGACCGGGCTCACCGGGCTCAACCCGGTACACATCGACGGCGCCGAGGACGGCGGGACGGCGGGGCTGGATGCCATGCGCGCGGCGCTGGCCGACTTCCGGCCCGACCGTCTCCTGGTCGTCGCCGAGGCCTACCGTGCGGGCATGGACACCGACCAGATCCACGCCGCGTGTCGCTACGATCGCTGGTTCCTGGAGCGCATCAAGGAACTGGTCGAGGCGGAGGGCACGGTCGCCGCCGATGGCCTGCCCGGCGACGCCGCCGGTTTCCGGCGTCTCAAGATGCTGGGCTTCAGCGACCAGCGCCTGGCCGAACTCACGGGCCAGGACGCGGCGGCGGTGACCGCGCTCAGGCACGGCCTCGGCGTGCGCCCCGTGTACAAGCGCGTCGACACCTGCGCCGCCGAGTTCCCGGCACTGACGCCTTACATGTATTCGGCCTACGAGGGCGATGGAACGGACCCGCCCGAGTGCGAGGCGAACCCCAGTGACCGCCCCAAGGTGGTCATCCTGGGCGGCGGCCCCAACCGCATCGGCCAGGGCATCGAGTTCGATTACTGTTGCGTGCACGCCGCCTACGCGCTCGGCGAGGCCGGCTTCGAGACCATCATGGTCAACTGCAACCCGGAAACCGTGTCCACCGACTACGACACCTCGGACCGCCTCTACTTCGAGCCGCTGACCGGCGAGGATGTCATCGAAGTGATCGCCGCCGAGCAGGCGGGCGGGCCGGTCCGGGGCGTTATCGTGCAATTCGGCGGGCAGACGCCACTGAGGCTCGCCCAGGTGTTGGAGCGCGCCGGCATCCCCATCCTCGGCACCACGCCCGACGCCATCGACCTTGCCGAGGACCGCGAGCGCTTCCAGGCCCTGCTCGTCGAGCTTGGCCTCAGGCAGCCAGCCAACGCCATCGCACGCACGCCCGAGGAGGCGGAAAACCGGGCCGGCAAGATTGGTTATCCGCTGGTCGTCAGGCCGTCCTACGTGCTCGGCGGGCGGGCCATGGAGATCATCCACGACGGCCCGGCGCTCATACGTTACATGGCGGGCGCGGAAGTTCCGGAGGACAGCCCGCTTCTGCTCGACAGCTATCTCGAGGACGCCATCGAAGTGGACGTGGACGCCGTCGCCGATGGTGGCGAGGTCTTTATCGCCGGTGTCATGGAGCACATCGAGGAAGCCGGAATTCACTCGGGCGATTCGGCCTGTT
>NZDS01000097.1 GCA_002690215.1 Rhodospirillaceae bacterium
AGGGCGTCGGCCGCCACAGTGCCGCCGAAGTGGCCGCCATGGGTTGCCGGGACATCGAGACCGTGGCCGCCGTGCTCGGCAACCAGGAATTCATGATGGGGGCAGAGCCCAGCGGCATCGACGCCACGGCGTATGCTTTCCTGGCAGCCATCTTGGCAGTTCCCATCGAAAGCCCGGTGCGCCAGCAACTGCAGCAAAGCGATAACCTGACGGACTATTGCCAACGCCTCCGGGAGCGCTGCTTCCCGGACGAGAAAACTGCTTAGCTTCGGACTATCAGGCCGCGAAGCACGGGCGCGCCGATCAGCAATGCAACGCCCAGAATCTGGTTGAAAAGCGGGATTTCAACAGGAATCGGGCCGAACAATATGAGGTAAAGACCCAGGCCCATGGTCAACGCTGTCGCCATGTCTTGCTTCTCCTCATTTCGATGCCGGGAGCTGACCCCGACATTAGGCCAGCCGGTCAGCGACGAATATGCTCACCGTCACATTCGCTCAGAGAGGCTCGATGTCGCCTGCGGCTTGGCGATCCGCGAAATCCGCCGCGAATTCGGCGAACCGCCCAACCTCGATAGCCGCCCGTAGCTCAGCCATCAGTCGCTGGTAATAGGTAAGATTGTGGGTGGTCAGCAGCATCGGCCCGAGCATCTCCTTGGCCCGGAAGAGGTGATGCAGATAGGCCCGGGCGTAGCTCCGGCAGGCGGCGCAGGGACAGCCGTCCTCGAGCGGCCGGGGGTCCTCGCGATGGCGGGCGTTGCGGATGTTGAGCGCGCCGCCGGCCGTGAAGGCCTGACCGGTGCGGCCCGAACGCGTCGGCAGCACGCAATCGAACATGTCGATGCCGCGGCCCACGGCGCCGACGATGTCGGCCGGCTTGCCCACCCCCATGAGATAGCGCGGCCGCTCGGCCGGCAGCTGCGGCAGGCTGACGTCCAGCACCCGGAACATTTCGGTTTGCCCCTCGCCGACGGCTAGGCCACCAATGGCGTAGCCGTCGAAACCGAGATCGATTAGCCCAGCCGCCGATTCCGCCCGCAGTTCGCCATATGTGCTGCCCTGGACGATGCCGAAGAGGCCCTGCCCCGGCGGTGGCCGGCTGACGGCCAGGCAGCGCTCGGCCCAGCGCAACGAAAGCCGCATGGATTTGGCCGCGTCATCCTCGCTGGCCGGGTAGGACGTGCACTCATCCAACACCATGGAGATGTCGGAGCCCAACAGCGCCTGGATTTCTATGGCGCGCTCGGGTGTCAACTCGTGGCTTGAGCCGTCCAGGTGCGAACGAAACCGAACTCCGCTTTCGTCGAGCTGGCGCAGCTTGGCCAGCGACATGACCTGAAAACCGCCTGAATCGGTGAGGATGGGGCTCTGCCAATTCATGAATTCGTGCAGACCGCCGAGCCCGGCTATGCGCTCCGCCGTGGGCTGCAGCATCAAGTGGTAGGTGTTGGCCAGCACGATCTCGGCGCCCGTCTCTCGCACCGCCTCGGGTGCCATGGCCTTGACCGTGGCCGCGGTGCCGACGGGCATGAAGGCCGGCGTTGCCACACTGCCATGGGCGGTATCGAGCCGGCCCCGGCGGGCGGTTCCGTCGCTGCCAAGTCGTTCGAAACCGATGCCGCTCATGAGGCCCGCTCCAGCAAGCAGCAATCACCATAGGAGTAGAAACGGTAGCGCTCGGCCATGGCGTGGGCATAGGCCGCCAACATACGCTGGCGGCCGGCGAAAGCCGAAACCAGCATGAAAAGCGTCGAGCGCGGCAGATGGAAGTTGCTGAGCAAGACGTCGACGACCCGAAAGCGGTAACCAGGCACGATGAATATGTCGGTCTCGCCGGCCCATGGTTGGACGCTATCGCCGGCGACCGCACTTTCCAGCAACCTCAACACCGTCGTTCCCACGGCCACGATGCGCCGGCCCTCGGCACGGGCGGCGGCGATGACGGCGGCTGCCTCGGAACCGATCTCACCCCACTCGCTGTGCATGACGTGATCGTCGGTATCGTCGCTGGTCACGGGCAGGAAGGTGCCGCCGCCAACATGCAGCGTGAGAAGCTGCTGTTCGATGCCTTTTGCAGCCAAAGCAGCTAACAACTCGGGCGTGAAATGAAGCCCCGCCGTCGGCGCCGCCACGGCACCGGGATTGCTGGCATAGACGGTTTGGTAGTCGTCACGGTCCTGAGCATCGCCCGGCCGGCCCAGGTAGGGCGGCAGCGGCATCTCACCCAAATTCTCCAAAAACCTTGGCAGTTCGGCAGCGGATCTGTCGAACCTGAGCCGCACCTCGCCGCCGCGCCGCTCGAGGACCTCGGCCCGCAGTTTGCTATCCGGATCCGAACCCTGGAAGTTGATGATATCCCCCGGTCTGAGGCGTTTGGCGGGCCGTGCGAAGACATCCCAGGCAGCGCTCTCAGGCACCGCTTTGTGCAGCGTCACCTCGATGCGGGAGGTGCCGCGGTCGGCCTGGCGAATGCCGCGCAGCCGTGCCGGAATGACCTTGGTGTCGTTGAGCACCAGCACGTCGCCGGGCCGCAGCAGCGCCGGCAGGTCGGTGACAACCCGGTCCGCAAAGTCCTTGCCCACGTGCAGCAGGCGCGCAGCGTCGCGGCGACCGAGCGGTCGCTTGGCGATCAGCTCCGGCGGCAGCTCGAAATCGAATAGCTTGACGCGCATAGGGCGGCCGGGCCGCCGGCTATTCCTTGACGTCGGCAGCCACCTGCATGCGCACGATGTGGTCGGGATCCTCGACGCTGCCGTTGTCGTCCTTGGCGCCTTTTTTGATCTTGTCGACGAACTCCATGCCCTCTGTGACCTGGCCCCAGACCGTGTACTGGCGGTCGAGGAAAGGTGCCGCCTCGAAGACGATGAAGAACTGACTGTCGGCACTGTCGGGATTGCGCGCGCGGGCCATTGAAAGCGTGCCCCGGACGTGCGGTTCGCTGTTGAATTCAGCTTTCAAGCGCTGGCCCGAGCCCCCCGTACCGGTACCGGTGGGATCACCGGTCTGGGCCATGAAGCCCTCGATGACACGGTGAAAGACGACGCCGTCGTAAAAACCCTGACGCACCAGCTCCTTGATGCGGGCGACATGGCCAGGCGCCAGATCGGGCCGCATCTCGATGACCACGCGACCATATTCAAGTTCTAGATAGAGCGTGTTTTCCGGTTCCGCCGCATCCACGTTTCCTGCTCCCAAAAACAAGGCGGCCAGGACCGCCAGAATGAGGTGCCGCACCATTGCGCTTCCTTCTCTCAAGTGCTCAGGACGCCGACTTCGCCGAGCGTTCTTCGGCCGCCCGATCACGCAGCTTCTGGACGATGTTTCTCGGCACAAAGGAGCTAACGTCGCCGTCCAGGCGGGCAATGACCTTGACCAGACTCGAGGCAATGAACTGATTGTTTTCCGAGGCCATGAGGAAGATGGTCTCGACGTCCGCGTTGAGGCGCGCATTCATGCCGACCATCTGAAATTCGAACTCAAAGTCAGATACTGCCCTGAGACCGCGCACGATGATGCTGGCGCCCGCTTGGGTGACGAAATGCATGAGCAGATTATCGAAGGTTCGGACCTCGAAGGTCGTGCCGTTGTGTCCGTTCAGGTGTTCGATCTCGGCCTTCACCATGGCCTCACGCTCGGCCACGTTGAACATCGGCGTCTTTTCCAGATTGGCGGCCACCCCGACGACCAGATGGTCGACCACTCTGGTGGCCCGCGTAATCAGATCCAGATGACCGTTGGTGACGGGATCAAAGGTGCCGGGATATACGCCGGTTCGCCGGTTGGCCACGCAGATACTCCTCGGTTAGGCGTCCGTCGCTGTGGTTTGCTGATCATCGTCGGCGCCAGCTGCCACGTCGTCGCCGTCGCCCCCCTGGTTCTCGTCGCCCTCACCGGCCTCACCAACCACGTCGTCGTCTTCGCCGTCGTCGCCTTCGCCCCCGTCGTCGCTGAGGCGGGCCACCGAAACGACGCGCTCGTCCTCTGCCGTGCTGAACAACGTTACACCCTGGGTATTGCGACCGGCAATGCGGATGTCGTTGACGGGACAGCGGATCAACTGGCCGCCATCCGTGACCAGCAAAAGCTCGTCGCTCTCGATGACGGGGAAGGCCGCCACCACTTCGCCGTTGCGCTGCGAGGTCACGATATTGATGATGCCCTGACCGCCGCGATTGGCGATGCGGTATTCGTAGGCCGAGGTGCGTTTGCCGTAGCCGTTCTCGGTAATGCTGAGGATGAATTCCTCGTTGGCCGCCAGCTCGGTTAGCCGATCGGGCGCCAACTCGGAGGCCTTGGCGGCTGTTTCCGCCTCGCCGTTGCCGCGGCGTTCGGCGATGGCAGAGCGCAGGTAGTCGTCGCGCTCCTCGACCTCGACTTCGGCGTGGCGCACCAGCGAGAGCGAAATCACGGCATCGCCTTTGGCCAGCTTCATGCCGCGCACGCCATCGGAGGTGCGGCTCTTGAAAACACGCACGTCGGTGGCGGCGAAGCGGATGCATTTGCCGCCACTGGCTGCCAGCAGCAGATCGTCGCCATCGTCACAGGACTGCACGCCGACCAGGCGATCACCTTCGGTCAGGCGGATGGCGATCTTGCCATTGGCCATGACGTTCGAGAAGTCCGAGAGCGCATTGCGCCGTACCCTGCCCAAGGCGGTGGCGAAGACGATGCTGAGGTTGGCCCATTGCTCCTCGTCCTCGGGCAACGGCATGACCGAGGTGATGGTTTCGCCCTCGTCCAGCGGCAGCAGGTTGACCATGGCCTTGCCCAGCGCCTGCGGCGTCGCCAACGGCAGCCGGTAGACCTTGAGCTTGTAGACCTGGCCGCTGGAGGAGAAGAACAGCACCGGGGTGTGGGTATTGGCGACATAGACTTGGGTGACGAAGTCCTCGTCGTGGGTGTTCATGCCGGCCCGGCCCTTGCCGCCGCGACGCTGGGCGCGGTAAGCGCTGAGACGAACGCGCTTGATGTAGCCGCGGTGGCTCACCGTCACCACCATGTCTTCTCGTTCGATCAGGTCCTCGTCGTCCTGGTCCAGCTCGGCTTCGACGATTTCGGTGCGACGAGCGTCGGCGAAGCGCTCACGGACTTCAGCGATTTCGTGTCGCAGCACGCTGATGAGGCGCTCGTGGCTGCTGAGGATATCCAATAGATCGACGATCTTCTCAGCCAGGCCCTTGAGCTCGTCGCCGATCTTGTCTCGTTCCAGCCCAGTCAGGCGTTGCAGGCGCAATTCGAGAATTGCCCGGGCCTGCATCTCCAGCAGTCGATAGCTGCCCTCCTCGACCTCGTGGCCGGGCTCGTCGATGAGCTCGATCAGGGGCGCCACATCAACCGCCGGCCAGGACCGCTCCATCAAACGCTCACGGGCCACCGCCGGGTCCGGCGACTTACGGATGATGGCGATGACCTCGTCGATGTTGGCCACTGCGATGGCCAGACCGACCAACACCTGGGCGCGCTCCCGGGCCTTGCTGAGTTCATGGCGGGTGCGCCGCGTGATGACCTCGCGGCGGAAGGCCACGAAAGCCGAGATCAGGTCCTTGAGGTTGTGCAACTGCGGCCGCCCGCCGTTCAGCGCCAGCAGATTGACGCCGAAACTGGTTTGCAGCGCAGAGTGGCGGTAGAGCTGGTTGAGTACCACCTCGATGGTGGCATCCCGCTTGAGTTCGATCACCACGCGCACGCCGTTGCGATCCGATTCGTCGCGCAGGTCGGAGATGCCTTCGATGCGTTTGTCGCGCGCCGCCTCGGCGATATGCTCGATCATGCGCGCCTTGTTCACCTGGTAGGGGACCTCGGTGACGATGATGACGTCACGGTCCTTGCCTACCTTTTCATAATGCACGCGGCCGCGCATGATCACCGAGCCGCGGCCCGTGTGATAGGCCTGGCGCGCCCCGCCGCGACCCAGGATCAAGGCGCCGGTGGGAAAGTCGGGCGCCGGCACGATCTCGATCAATTCGTCGACGGTGATCTCGGCGTTGTCGATATAGGCCAGGCAGGCGTCGAGCACCTCGCCCAGATTGTGCGGCGGTATGTTGGTCGCCATGCCCACCGCGATGCCGCCGGCGCCGTTGACCAGCAGATTGGGCAGCCGCGAGGGCAAGACCACCGGCTCTTCGGCCGAATCGTCGTAGTTGGGTTGGAAATCGACGGTGTCCTTGTCGATGTCGCCAAGCAGCGATAGCGCCGAACGATGGAGACGGATTTCGGTGTAGCGCATGGCCGCGGCGCGATCGCCGTCCATCGAACCGAAGTTGCCCTGGCCGTCGAGCAGCGGCAGACGCATGGCGAATTTCTGGGCCATGCGCACCATGGCATCGTAGATCGCCTGGTCGCCGTGGGGGTGGTACTTACCCATGACGTCACCGACGATGCGGGCCGATTTGCGATAGGGCCGGTCAGGTGTGGCGCCCTGCTCGTTCATGGCGTGAAGTATGCGCCGGTGCACCGGCTTGAGGCCGTCGCGCACGTCCGGCAGCGCCCGCGAGACGATCACGCTCATGGCGTAATCGAGGTAGGAGCGCTTCATCTCCTCCTCGATCATCACGGGCACGACGTCGGAACGCGGCGGTGGCGGTGTGTCGGTATCTGTCAAGGGAGGGGCGTCAGATGAGCGTCAGATAGGGGGCCTGTGCAGGACTTCCGGAGCCACCAGCGGGCGCCCCGGCCACCCCCGACATATTGGGGGATAGGGTCCCGCAAATATACCAGACCTTGTTCTCAGCGGCAAGCTTTCGCGAGTGCAAAATAACCCTGTTTGCAGCGCAGCAAAAGGGAGCCGGCCGCTGCTCGCGGCCGGTCAAGTAGCGCCCTGCTGCGAAAGTCTGAAACAGGCTAGAAAGGGATCTCGTCGTCGAGGTCGCTACCGCCACCACTGGAGCCGTCATCGGCACCGCCGCCTGCGCCGCCGCCGCCACCTCCGCCACCTCCGCCATAATCGTCGGGGTACTCGTCAGGCGCACCGCCGCCAGATCCGCCGCCGCCCTCGCCGCGGGAGTCCAGCATCGCGATCTCGCCCCTGTAGCGCTGCAGCACGACCTCGGTGGTGTACTTTTCCTGGCCCGACTGGTCCTGCCATTTGCGGGTCTGGAGCTGGCCTTCGATGTAGAGCTTGGAGCCCTTGCGCAGGTATTGCTTGGCGATATTGCCCAGGTTTTCGTTGAAGATGACCACCCGGTGCCACTCCACCCGCTCGCGCTTCTCGCCCGTATTGCGATCGCGCCAGCTCTCGTTGGTGGCCAGATTGAGATGCACGATCTGGTCGCCGGCGTTGGTGCTCCGGACTTCGGGGTCGCGCCCCAGGTTGCCGATCAGAATGACCTTGTTGACGCTGCCCGCCATGCCGCCTCCGCTGATTAATTGACTGGCCGCATAATAGGCGCAAAAGATCGCGCCGGTCGCGGGAATTTTTGTCGCTCACGGCGGCGGACCTGAAGGTCCGCTGCCTGCGCGGGCGCGCCGCAGTAGCGGCGGGTCGCGGTCGCTCCCGTTGCACCAAGACCAAGCAGCTAAAAACACACTTGGTATTGGCGCCAAGCCGCCCCCGGGACGGGGGCGGAGGCCAAGGGCGCGGAGCGCCCGCCCGGTGAGGGGCCAAAAAAAGCCGCGGATGCGCCCGCCCGGTGAGGGTCTACATAAAGACATAAACAATTCGGATTTCGTATTATGATGCCGCCACCTCAAGCACGGCCCTGGATTTCATGCAAAAGACCATCAGCATTCGCGGCGCCCGGGAGCACAATCTGCGGGGCGTCGATCTCGACATCCCGCGCGACAAGCTGGTTGTGATCACCGGTTTGTCGGGCTCAGGCAAGTCCTCGCTGGCCTTCGACACCATCTACGCCGAAGGCCAACGGCGCTATGTCGAGAGCCTGTCGGCTTACGCCCGCCAATTCCTCGAGCTGATGCAGAAGCCGGACGTCGAATCCATCGAGGGCCTGTCGCCGGCCATCTCCATCGAGCAGAAGACAACGTCTCGCAACCCGCGCTCGACAGTGGGCACGGTAACCGAGATCTACGACTACCTGCGCTTGCTCTTCGCCCGCATAGGCGTGCCCTACTCGCCGGCCACCGGGCTGCCCATTGAGAGCCAGACGGTATCGCAGATGGTAGACCGCATTGCGGAGTTGCCGGAAGGCACACGGCTGCATTTGCTGGCCCCCATCGTGCGCGGCCGAAAGGGCGAATACCGCAAGGAAATGGCGGAGCTGCAGAAGCGCGGCTTCCAGCGCCTCAAGGTCGACGGCGAACACTACGAGATCGCCGACGTGCCGGCGCTCGACAAGAAGTTCAAGCACGACATCGAGGTCGTGGTCGACCGCCTGGTTATTCGCGATGGAATCGCCCAGCGCCTGGCCGACAGCATCGAGACGGCGCTGGGCGAAAGCGACGGCCTGCTCGTGGCAGAAGATGCCGACAACGGCGAACGCACCATGTTTTCGGCCAAATTCGCTTGCCCGGTGTCGGGCTTCACCATCGAAGAGATTGAGCCTCGCCTCTTTTCCTTCAACAACCCCTTCGGCGCCTGCCCGAGCTGCGACGGCCTGGGCACGCGCATGTATTTCGATGCCGAGCTGGTGGTACCGGACGAGCGCCNGGCGCTGAACAGCGCCATCGCGCCGTGGTCGCGTTCATCCTCGCAATACTACGTGCAGGCACTCGACAGCCTGGCCGCGCATTACGGCGTCAAACCCAGCACATCCTGGGAGGAAATGCCCGAGGAGGCGCGTCAGGGCATTTTGCAGGGCAGCGGCGACGAGCCGGTGACCATGACCTACAACGATGGCAACCGCAGCTATTCCACCAATAAGCCCTTCGAGGGCGTCATTCCCAACCTGGCGCGGCGCTGGCGCGATACCGATTCCTCGTGGCTGCGCGAGGAATTAAGCCGCTACCAGAGCACGGCGCCCTGCGAAACCTGTGGTGGCGATCGCCTCAAACCCGAGGCCCTGGCCGTCAAGATCGCCGGCCTCCACGTCAGCCAGGTGACGGCTATGTCGGTGTCAGCCGTCCACGACTGGTTTCTCGAACTGCCCGCGGCGCTGAACGCCAAACAGCTGGAGATTGCCGAGCGCATCCTCAAGGAGATCAACGAACGCCTCGGATTCCTGGTCAAAGTCGGCCTCGAATACCTGACTCTCAGTCGCCGCTCGGGAACGCTTTCCGGCGGCGAAAGCCAGCGCATCCGCCTGGCCTCGCAGATCGGTTCCGGCCTGACCGGCGTACTCTACGTGCTCGACGAGCCCTCCATCGGTCTGCACCAGCGCGACAATGCCCGCCTGCTGGAGACCCTGAAGCGGCTGCGCGACCTGGGCAACTCTGTGCTGGTGGTGGAGCACGACGAGGAAGCCGTGCTCGAAGCCGATCACGTCGTCGACATGGGGCCCGAAGCCGGCATCCACGGCGGCGAAGTGGTAGCCCAGGGCACACCCCAGCAGATCATGGCGAGTTCCGCCAGCCTGACCGGCCAGTACCTTACCGGCGTTCGCCAGGTGCCAATGCCGGCCCAGCGCCGCGAAGGCCATCCCGGGCAGGCGCTGGGCATCGTCGGAGCGACCGAAAACAACCTCGCCAACCTGACGCTCAGCGTGCCATTGGGCGTCTTCTGCTGCATCACCGGGGTCTCCGGCAGCGGCAAGTCGACGCTGATCATCGAAACGCTCTACAAGGCGGTGACCCGGCGCCTCAACGCCAGCCGCGTCCACCCGGGCAAGCACAAGACTATCGAGGGCCTGGAATTCCTCGACAAGATCGTCGACATCGACCAGTCGCCCATCGGCCGCACGCCACGTTCCAACCCGGCGACCTATACCGGTGCCTTCACGCCGATTCGCGATTGGTTCGCCAACCTGCCTGAATCGGGAGCGCGGGGATACAAGCCCGGACGCTTTTCTTTCAACGTCAAAGGCGGCCGCTGCGAGGCCTGCCAGGGCGACGGCCTGATCAAGATCGAGATGCACTTCCTGCCTGACGTCTACGTCCAGTGCGACGTCTGCAAGGGTCGACGCTACAATCGAGAAACACTCGAAATATCATTCAAAAACAAATCGATCGCCGATGTTCTTGATATGACAGTCGAAGAGGCGGTGGACTTCTTCTCGGCCGTGCCGACAATCCGCGACAAGCTCGCCACGCTGAGCCGCGTGGGGCTGGGCTACATTCACCTGGGGCAGCCGGCAACGACGCTGTCGGGCGGCGAGGCGCAGCGCGTCAAGCTGGCCAAGGAACTCTCGCGCCGGGCCACCGGACAGACGCTTTACATTCTCGACGAACCCACGACAGGGCTGCATTTCGAGGACGTCCGGCGCCTCCTGGAGGTGCTGCACGCACTGGTCGATGCCGGTAACACGGTCGTCGTCATCGAACATAACCTGGAGATCATCAAGACCGCCGATTGGGTCGTCGACCTCGGCCCCGAGGGCGGCGACGGCGGCGGCAAGATCGTCGCCCAGGGCACCCCGGAACAGGTGGCACGATCGAAGAAGTCCTATACCGGGCAGTACCTCAAGGAATACTTGGCCCGCGCCAAACGAGCCGAGGCCGGCGGCACCGTCACTCCCATGCGCCTGGAACCTGGACGGCCCACCACCAAGGCCGGCAAACCCGCCAAGCGCAAGCCGGCAAAGCCCAAAGCCGCCAACAACGGCACGCGCAAGCGCAAACGGGCTTGATTCCCCTCAGCTACCCGTCTTCACCGCGGACCAGTAGTCGTTGTTGAGGCGACCGATGAAGATGTCGTGGTACGACCCCAGGCACTGGCGCAACGAGGCGTAGCCACCGGCCGTATGATCCTGGCAGCGTTTGAGAGTACTGCGGGCCAGATCGGCACCCGGCGGGGTGCTCTGCCCCAGGGTTTTGGACCAAACGCCGTCGCGCCGGACCGTCGTCGTGCGGCCGCGCGGCGGCAGGGCATTGACCAGGCGGTTCAGGACCGCACTGGCGGCCACGTGGGTGTCTCCTTGAGCCAGCAAATGCGACGCAGCCAGGCGCAACGGCCCGGTGGCGACAGCGATGTCCTGTGCTGTTTGTGGCATGGCATCGCCAGCCACGGGCTCCGGGACCAACGAGACGTCGGCGCCGACCGTCACGGCCACATCAGCGATGCCGCGGCGGTGCAGAAAATCTCCGGGCAGCGACATTTTGATGGCGGAATGGCCGCGCGATGTGGTGATGGTCAGCGCCTCGGCGGGCAAATCGATGCTGCCGCCCTGACGCAGCCGGGCCACCACGCGGATGCCCTCGCCGCCGTGCACCAAATAGCGTCGGC
>NZDS01000098.1 GCA_002690215.1 Rhodospirillaceae bacterium
CGGCCTGGGCATCCTGATCATCTTCTTCAACTACGTGGGCTGGATGCCCGGTGGTACCAGCAACGGCGTTCTGCTGCTCGGCCTGGGTTCGATCCTGGGCGGCATCATCACCGCAACCCAGTATCGGTGACCACAGCCCCAGCAGGCCTCGATCTTCGGACTTCTCCTAGCGGATCGCATCGCCTGGGCGCGACGCAGGCCATGACCCAGGGAGAAATGCAGGCTAGGGCTCATGATGGCTTGGTTTTCGCCTGCAGTTGGCCCAGCACCGCGAACGGCGAGCTCTCGGGGGCGTTGGGTGCCCGGCGTCGGCCGTGTGTTCGCGGTTTCGCCTGCCCAGCAAAAACGAATCTCTGGTCGTCGCCGCGGCCCTGGGCGTGGTAGCCGATGTTGCGCATGACGGCGGCGAACTCCCGGCGTTGGCAGCCGACCAGTGAAAGAAGTTCGTGGTTGGGCACCACCGGCCCCGCCCGGGCCAGCTTACGCACCGCGTTGGCGAGCTTTTCGATCATGTCGATGCGCACGGAGCGGCTACCGTAGCGGTAAAAGCCGGCGGCCGCGTAGAAGCCGGCCGGCCGTGCCGCGTCGATGGGCAGTGAAACCAACCCCGGGGATGGTATCGCAGGCAGCTCTTCAAGTCCCTGGTGCACAGCCCATAGCAGACAGCAAAGCGCCGCCGCCTGGGGTTTGAGCAATGCCGGCAGGAAGACCGCGTGGGCGCCGATGCGCAGCCCGGCTGCCCGCAGCGCCGTCCTCTCGGCTGGCTTTAGGGCGCTCACTTGGGTCGCCACCTGGTTCCGCGGTAACGCTCCCAGGTTTTCGCCGAGTTGGAAGGCGAGACCCCGACCGGGGGCCGAGAGATCGAGCTTGGCCAAGCCATAGAGCGGTCCCAAGTGGCGCTGCAGGTAGTCGCTCAGCCAGCTTTCCAAACGTACTGCGACTGGCCGGATGGAGTTGCCTTCGAGCTCGCCCAGCAGCAGCTCGAGCGCCGGTCGTGCTACCTCGCGCCCCGGGGCCAAGCGGGCTACAGGCGCCGTGTGCCAGAGCACCTGACCTTTGCCATCGAGCGTAATGTCGGCGTTGGGCGCGGCTGCCAGGCGGCGGGCTCGCTGGGCCATCTCGTGACCGGCGATGCGTAGCGCCGCCGAGCGCACGGCGCGGGCCTCGAGGCTGCTACCATGGGCTTCTTCGAGGATCAGGCGAAAGCCATTGAGTAGGCCGACCTGGTGGCCCTCGACCAGTACCTCGCCAGCCGCCGAGACGCTGCCCAGCAGGGGCTCCCGATCCTTCAGCCGGCGCACCAGGACGGCCGTGCGGTGGTCGACGAAGCGCTGGGTCAGGCGCTCGTGCAAGGCGTCCGAAAGCCGGTCTTCGATGGCCCGGGTGCGCTCCTGCCAGTGCCCGGCGTCACGGATCCAGCCCTGGCGATGGGAGATGTAGGTCCAGGTGCGAATGTGGGCGATGCGCGCCGCCAGGGTGTCGATGTCACCGGCGCTACGGTCGAGGCGGTCGACCTGGGCCGCCACCCAGTCGCCGGGCAGGCTTTCCTCGGGCCCGCTGAGGTGACCGAAGATGCGGCCCAGCAGGGCGGCGTGTTCCTCGGCCAAGGTCTTGCGGAAGTCGGGAATCTGGCAGACCTCCCACAACAGCCTGACAGTGGCCCGGTCGCGTGCGCGCCGGGCGATGGCTTCGTCCTTGGCCAAGGTCTCCAGTGCCGTCGCGTCGGTGGCCAGGCGGGCCGGCAGCAAAATCTTGCGCAAGCCTTCGTCGGGGGGGGCTTCGAGGCTGGCGCGCAAAGCCGTCAGCGAGCGGAAGTCGAGCGCCGTGTTACGCCAGTGCAGGCTGCGCAATGCCCGGAAGCGATGCGCCTCGACGTGCTCGACGACCTCGGGCCTGAGATCTCCGGCATCGGCCGTGGTGCCGAATGTACCGTCGCTCATGTGGCGCCCGGCGCGGCCGGCGATCTGGGCGATCTCCGGGGCATAGAGGGTGCGCAGACGGCGGCCGTCGAATTTGCTCAGCTTGGCGAAAGCGACGTGGTCGAGGTTCAGGTTGAGGCCCATGCCGATGGCGTCGGTGGCCACCAGGTAATCGACCTCACCGGCTTCGAACATGGCTACCTGGGCGTTGCGGCTGCGCGGCGACAGCGCCCCCAGCACCACCGCCGCACCGCCACGTTGGCGCCGCACCAATTCGGCGATGGCGTAGACGTCGGCCGCCGAGAAGGCGACGATGGCGGAACGGCGCGGCAGCCGCGAGAGCTTCTTGTGGCCGGCGAAGGCGAGCGTCGAGAAGCGCGGACGGCCGACGAACTCGGCCTCCGGCACCAGGCGGCGGATCAGCGGTCTTATGGTGTCGGCGCCCAGCAGGATGGTCTCGGCGCTGCCTCGCGCCCTGAGCAGGCGGTCGGTAAACACATGGCCGCGTTCGGGATCGGCGGCCAGTTGGATCTCGTCGATGGCAACGAAGGGAAAGCGGCGCTCCAGCGGCATCGATTCGACGGTGCAAACGAAATAGCGGGGCTGCGCCGGTACGATCTTCTCCTCGCCCGTCACCAGAGCGACTTGGGCCTTGCCCTTGGCCTTGACCACCCGGTCGTAGACCTCGCGCGCCAGCAGCCGCAAGGGCAGGCCGATGACGCCGCCCGAGTGGCCCAACAGGCGCTCCACCGCAAGATGCGTCTTGCCGGTGTTGGTCGGGCCCAAAAGGGCCGTGATGCGTGGTGCCGGTGCGTTCATGAAGGGGGTTCGTCAAGGGGGGCCATGTTGGCCGCAATCCAGTGTGCCAGTGTCGCTTCATCGATCTCGCTCGCCGCCAGATCGCGAAAGACGAAAACTGCGTCGACCTCGGGCGCCGTCATAGTGTGGTCGTTCAACTCCAAAAAGACATACGCTGCCAGCAAGGCCGCACGCTTGTTGCCGTCAATAGAGGGATGATTGCGCACAATTCCGTACGCATATGCGGCCGCCAATTCCGCCAGGTTCGGTTCGCCGTAGGCTGCCAGATTTTGGGGCCGGGCCAATGCCGACTGCAAGAGGCCCTCGTCACGAACACCTCCTTGCCCCCCGGAATTCGCTATTGCTTGCTCGTGGGCGGCAAGAGCGAGCTCAAGTGGCAGCCAAACGATGTCAGTCATTTGGCGAGTTCACGAAGTGCGTTGCGATATTGTCTCTGGCCCTTTTCGAGGGCTTTCATGCCTTTGGCAAAGACATCGTCGTGGGGCGTGACGCGGAATCCGTCAGAGGCGCTGGTGAGGTACAGCACGTCGCCCTCTCCGACGTTGAGTTCTTCGAGCGCGGCCTTGGGAATGGTGACGCCCAGCGAGTTGCCGACGCGGCGGATCTTCAGGTTGTACATGGCTTGGTTCCTTGATTTTCGCCAAATTTTCGTTGATACAAAAGTTATTACAATGCAGAGTCGCCGTCAATGCACAACCTGGCCCGCCGCCACGTTGACTCGCCTGCCCGAATCCCCGTACTAACACCATGTTGCAGGTGCGAAGGACGTGGCCATGAGCGAGTTTACCAAGAAAAGCGAATCCGACTGGCGAGCCCTGGCGGAAAAGGAACGCAAGGGCAAGAGCCCCGACGAGCTGACCTGGCAGACGCCCGAGGGCATCGCCGTCAAACCCCTTTACACGGCCGCTGACCTAGCCGACATGGAGGAGACGCTGCCCGGCTTCGCGCCCTTCACCCGCGGCGTGCGCGCCACCATGTACGCCGGCCGGCCCTGGACCATCCGCCAGTACGGCGGCTTCTCGACGGCGGCCGAGACCAACGCCTTCTTCCGCCGCAACCTGGCGGCCGGCCAGTCCGGTGTCTCGGTGGCCTTCGACCTGGCCACCCACCGGGGCTACGATTCCGACCACCCTCGTGTCGTCGGCGATGTCGGCAAGGCCGGCGTGGCCATCGACACCGTCGAGGACATGAAGCGCCTCTTCGAGGGCATCCCGCTGGACAAGGTCTCGGTCAGCATGACCATGAACGGCGCCGTGTTGCCGGTGCTGGCCGGCTACATCGTGGCCGCCGAGGAACAGGGCGTGGCGCCCGAGGCGCTTTCAGGCACCATCCAGAACGACGTCCTAAAAGAGTTCATGGTGCGCAACACCTATATATACCCGCCCCAGCCCTCGATGCGCATCGTCGCCGACATCATCGCCTTCACGGCGCGCGAGATGCCGCGCTTCAACTCGATCTCGATTTCCGGCTACCACATGCAGGAGGCCGGGGCGACGGCGGTGCAAGAGCTCGGATTCACCTTGGCGGACGGCGTCGAATACGTGCGCGCGGCGCTGAGCCAGGGTCTCGATGTCGATGCCTTTGCGCCCCGGCTGTCGTTCTTCTTCGCCATCGGCATGAACTTCTTCATGGAAGTCGCCAAGTTGCGCGCTGCGCGCCTCTTGTGGGCCGAGTTGATGACCCAGTTCGAGCCCCAGGATCCTCGCTCGCTCTCGCTACGCACCCACTGCCAGACCAGCGGCGTCTCGCTCACCGAACAAGATCCCTACAACAACATCGTTCGCACCGCCTACGAGGCCTTGGCTGCGGCGCTGGGCGGCACCCAAAGCCTGCACACCAACGCCTTCGACGAGGCCCTGGCGCTGCCCACCGATCATTCCGCCCGCATTGCCCGCAATACCCAGCTAATCCTGCAGGAGGAGACCGGAATCACCAATGTGGTGGATCCGCTGGGTGGCTCCTACTACGTCGAATCACTGACCAACAGTCTGGTCGCTGAGGCGCGCAAGCTGGTCGAAGAAGTCGAGGAACTGGGCGGTATGACCAAGGCCGTGGCCGAAGGCATGCCCAAGCGCCGCATCGAGGAGAGCGCGGCGCGCCGCCAGGCCCGCGTTGACCGTGGCGAGGACGTTTTCGTCGGCGTCAACAAGTACCGGTCCGACGAGGACTTCACCGATTTCGATCTGCTCGAGGTCGACAACACTTTGGTTCGTGATGCCCAAGTGGCGGACCTGGAAAAGATCCGGGCCGGGCGCGACGAGGAGGCCTGCCAGGCGGCTCTCGACGCCTTGGAAGCGGGCGCCCGGGGCGACGCCAACCTGCTCGAGCTAAGCGTCGCGGCGGTGCGCGCCCGGGCCAGCGGCGGCGAGATTTCCGATGCCCTGGAGCGCGTCTTTTCGCGCCACCGGGCCGAAACCCAGAGCGTCACCGGCATCTACGGCGGCGCCTATGCCGATGATAGCGAGTTCGGCGCCCTGCAGGCCCAGGTCGAGGCCTTCGCCGGCGAGGAAGGCCGGCGGCCGCGCATACTGGTCTGCAAGCTGGGCCAGGACGGCCACGACCGCGGCGCCAAGGTGATCGCCTCGGCCTTCGCCGACATCGGCTTCGACGTCGACATTGGGCCGCTTTTTCAGACCCCCGATGAGGCCGCGCGCCAGGCGGTTGAGAACGACGTCCACGTGGTCGGCGTCTCCTCCCAGGCGGCTGGTCACAAGACTCTGGTGCCGCAGTTGATCGAGGGACTCAGGAGCGAAGGCGGCGGCGAGATCGTGGTGGTCTGCGGCGGCGTCGTGCCACCCAAAGACTACGCCGTACTGGAGGCCGCGGGTGTCGCCGCCGTGTTCGGCCCCGGCACCAACATCACCGCCGCCGCCGGTCAAGTTCTGAGTCTATTGGGACGACGGCGCCAGGCGGCCTAGGTGGCCGAATACCTACCATCGCCCCGCATCGCCCGCCATTCCTGGGGCCGGCTGGAACTTGAGGACGGCCGCGGATTTCGCGATGCCAAGCTTTTTCCCGGCGGAGCCCGGGAATGGGACTGGAACGAGACAGGCACCAGCCATAGCCCGGGAGTGCAGCCCGCCGACGTGGCCGAGCTGGTGGAGAACAGCGCCAGTGTGGTGGTGCTTTCGGAAGGCCGAAACAGGCGCCTTGCGGTGAAACCCGAGACCTTGGCCTGGCTGCAGGATAAGGGTGTCATGGTTCATGTTCTGGAGACCGCGGCAGCCATCGAGCTTTACAACGAGCTCGGCCAGGATCAGGCGGTGGGAGGGCTATTTCACTCGACTTGCTAATTTGTCCTAAGGAATATCCCAGGATAGGGGATAATCCCAGTAAAACTAGGGTTTCCCCTGCATTTTTGTTGTGTCCCCTGCGCTTCGGTGATAGCTAGGACACAGGGTGGCGTTGTATCGGAATCCACATGACTCCGGCCGAATTCGTCGAAACCATCAAGCTACATGAACGTTTTGTGCGTGGCCTTTTGGGCGGCAAGCGGGCCGATCTCAGGGGGCGTGACCTGAGCGGCCTGAAGTTGCGCAACATCAATTTGGAAGACTCGCTCTTGAACGGCGCCAACCTCACGCGATGCGATGTTTCCGGCGCCAACTTTCGCAGCGCCAGAATGAGCGGCGCTTGCTTCGACCACGCCCAATCGACCGGCGCAGATTTCCGTACCGCCGATCTTCGCGGTGCCCGATTTCGCAGCGGCAAGCTTGAACGCTCAAAATTCGGCGGTGCCGATCTGCGGCCCTTGCGAGACCCGGACAGCGGAGACGTCCAGCGCTGCGAATTCGTCAGTGCCGTCCTCGACGGTGCCGACTTGCAAAAGGCCAAGCTGCCGCTGGCCGATTTCCGTAGCGCCTCGATGATCGGCGCCGACTTGCGCAAAGCCGGCGCCAGCGGTGCCCGCTTTTACGGCGTCGAAGCGAGCCGGGCTGACCTCAGCGGTTGTGAACTTGAAAAGGCGGACTTGACCGGTGTCGTACTGCGACAGGCGACACTGAAACGGGCCAACCTGCGCTCAGCCAATCTGCCGCGGGCCTCGCTGGCTGGCGTCGACGCCGCAGAGGCGACCCTCGACAACGCCAATCTCGAAGAAGCCGATCTTTCGCAGGGCTGCTTTCACAACGCCTCTCTGGTGTCGGCCAATCTGCAGCAGGTCAATGCCGAGGATGCCGACCTTTCGGGCTGCAACCTGAGCGGAGCCCAATGCCAGAGTGGCAACTTCAACCGGTCGGACCTTGGCGGGGCCAACATGGCGGACGCCGATTTCACCAAAGCGCGGCTCGAAGGTGTCAATTTCCAGGGCGCCAGTCTGGCCAGTGCCATCCTGCCCCCGGCGGTGCGTTATCTGCTCGAAAAAGACGGCGGCATCGAGGTCGAACTTGATCTTGAAAAGATCCTTGGCGAACATCTTCGCTGGATCGAGAGCAATGGCGGGGAAGGCCACCGGGCCATGTTGACGGCGGCCGATCTCGGCGGTTGCGACCTCAAAGGCGCTTGTCTCAATGGCGCCGATCTGCGTCACGCCAGGCTCTGTGGTGCCGATCTCTCCCATGCTCTATTGGTCCTGGCCGACCTGGCCGAGGCCGACCTCAGTCAGGCCAACCTGAAACACGCCGACCTCAGCGGCGCCGATCTCAGAGGTGCCAATCTTGATCGTGCCCTGCTGGCGGCAGCCCAGCTCGACCCGGTGGAGTTGCTCAGTGCCGCCGGCCGGCGCACCGGCCGCCACTGGCCGACCAACCTCAGCGGCGCCAGCCTCAAGGGCACCGATTTCAGCCAAACCGACTTCAGCACTGCTGTAGTAGCCAACACCACGCTGCCGCAAAAGGGCTAACCTCCCGGCAAACAGATCCGTTCCGTGTGCGCCTTTGATGCTATGTTGGCGGCATGCAGCTGAGCGAACAGCAGCTTCAGATCCGCGACATGGCGCGGACCTTCGCGACGCGCGAGATGGCGCCTTACGTCGCCCAATGGGACCGTGACGAGACGGTTTCGATCACCACCCTCGAAGCCATGGGCGAGCTCGGGTTGATGGGGGTCTGCATCGATCCCGAATGGGGTGGGGCAGGGGCCGATTTCCTTTCCTACATCCTGGCCGTTGAGGAAATTGCCGCCGCCGACTGCGGGCTTTGCAACGTCATGAGCGCCAACAATTCACCGGTTTGCGCTGCCATCCAGGACTACGGCAGCAGGGCGCAAAAGGAGAGATTCCTCACGCCTTTGGCCTCGGGTCAGCAACGTGGCGCCATTTTGCTAACCGAACCACAGGCGGGTTCAGACGCCTCCAACCTTCGCACTCGGGCCGAGCGCCGGGATGACGGCTACCGGCTCAACGGTTCGAAGTCCTTCATCACCGCCGGCCAATCGGCCCACGTCGCCATGATCGTGGCGGTAACCGACCCGGCGGCCGGCAAGCGCGGCATATCGTGTTTTCTCGTGCCTACCGACAGCCCCGGCTATCGCGTGGCACGGCTCGAACACAAGCTTGGCCACCGCACCTGCGACACCTGTCAGATCGAGCTCGAGGACTTGGTGGTGCCGGCCGAGCAACGCCTGGGCGACGAGGGTGAGGGCTATCGTATTGCCTTGGCCTACTTGATGGAGGGGCGCATCGGTGTTGCCGCCCAAAGCGTCGGCATGGCCCGCACGGCCTTTGAGGCGGCCCGGCTCTATGCCGAAGAGCGCGAAACCTTCGGCCGGCCCATCGCTGATCACCAAGTTATCGCCTTCAAGCTGGCCGACATGGCAACCCAGATCGAGGCGGCGCGCCAGCTCACCTTCCACGCCGCCCGCCTCAAGGAAACCGGCGTCCGGGCCCTCAAGGAGGCCTCGATGGCCAAGCTCTTTGCCTCCGAGATGGTAGAGCGGGTGACCTCGGCGGCCATCCAGATCCACGGCGGCTATGGCTATCTAAATGACTTTCCATTGGAGAAAATTTACCGTGACGCGCGAGTGACGCAAATTTATGAAGGAACGTCCGAGGTCCAGCGCATCGTCATCGGCCGCGAAATCAGGAGTAATTGATGGTCCCGAAATTTTCCGTCCGCCGCCTCGACCAGTGCCTCAACATCGACGATTTTCGCCAGCTCGCCGAGCGCAAACTGCCGTCGCCGGTCTATCACTTTCTCGTTGGTGGCGCCGAGGACGAGGTGACGCTCGGCCGCAACATGGCGGCCTTCGAGGACTACGACCTGGTACCCAACTACATGGTCGGTGTCGATAAGGTCGATGCCTCAACCGAGGTGCTGGGCCAGAAACTGGAATGGCCGGTATTCTGCTCGCCCACCGGCATCACCCGGCTCTTCCACCCCGGCGGCGAAGTGGCGGTGGCCCGGGCGGCCGGCAAAACCGGCACCGCCTACACTCTTTCCGCAGCCGCCACAGCCTCGATCGAGGAGGTGGCGGCGGCCGGTGCCGGGCCCAAGTTCTTCCAGATCTACTTTTTCAAGGACCCGGGCCTGACCGAGGAGTTCGTCTCGCGCTGCCGGGCCGCCAACTATCCGGCGCTCATGGCCACCGTCGACACTCCGGTGGCCGGTAACCGCGAGCGCGACGTGCGAACCGGCATGATGGTGCAGCCGCGGCTGACGCTTTCCGGCCTCATCAGCTTTGCCACCCACTTCGGCTGGTCCCTGAGAATGCTGACGGGCGCCAAGATCAGCTTTCCCAATTTCGCCGATCGCATGGCGGCAAGCGGCGACGATTCGCAGAACGCCGCCGAATACATGGGCTCGCAAATGGATAGCTCGGTAAATTGGGACACCGCTGCCAAGCTGGTAGAGCTCTGGGGTGGGCCCTTCGCGCTCAAGGGCATCCTCTCGGTCGAGGATGCCAAGCGAGCGGTCGACATCGGAGTCAGCGCCATCGTCGTCTCCAACCACGGCGGCCGCCAGTTCGATGGCGCCCCCGCCGCCGTCGACCGCATCGCGCCCATTGTCGATGCCGTCGGCGACCGGGCGGAGGTAATCCTTGATGGTGGCGTGCGCCGCGGCAGCCACGTGCTCAAGGCCATAGCACTTGGTGCCAAGGCCTGCATGATCGGGCGGCCCTTCATCTACGGTCTGGCCTCGGGGGGTGAGGCCGGTGTGGACCGCGCGCTGGGCTTGCTGCGGGCCGAAGTCGAGCGCGCCATGGCGCTCTCGGGCTGCCGGACGCTGGCCGACCTCGACCGCAGCCGGGTTGTCTCGCGCAGGCCTAACGCTAGCTGACTTTGACCCGCGCCGGCGCCACAGGCAGGCCCGGCACCTCGACCGGCATGCGGAAGACGCTGCCGGCGTCGTCGCGGTCCACGCCTTCGGTGCCGGTGACGATGTAGAGGTCGCGCAGATCGTCGCCGCCGAAGCACAGCGACGTCACCATGGGGATATCGACCGGGATTTCGCGCTGCTTGCTGCCGTCGGCGGCGAAGACGTCGACCCGGCTGCCGTGCGCCACGGCGACCCAGACCGAGCCGTCCTCGGCCACCGCCAGGCCATCAGGCACGCCGGGTTTGATCTCGGCGAAGATACGGTGGGGCGAAAGACTGCCGTCGTCGGCGACGTCGTAGACCCGCACGATGTGGCGCACCGATTCCGAATGGTAGAGCAGCTTACCGTCGGGCGAGAAGCCCATGCCGTTGGTCAGCATGACGTCGCCGCCGACAACCCGGACCGAGCCATCGGTGTCGATGCAAAATAGCTGGCCGGGCAGTGGATCGTCGTCGGCGCCCACCGGTCGGAATGCCAGAGAACCGGCGTAAATGCGCCCGGCGGCGTCGCTGGTGATGTCGTTGAAACCGAGGATGCCGGCTTCCGGATCGCCGTCCAGTAACACCTGGGTGTCGCCATCCAGAGGTTTGTAGGCAATGTTGCGGCCCGACACCACCAAGCCTCCTGTTTCGTGCAACACCATGCCGCCCATGCCCCGGCGGTGCTCGATGACGTTCGAAACCGTGCCGTCGGCGGCCAGGCAAAAGGCGCCGCCGTTGATGACGTCGGAATAGATCAGGCCGCGGCCCGCATCCCAGAGGGGCCCTTCGATCAGGCCGTATCCGCTTGCCAATTTTTCCATGAATTCGGCTCCTCAGTTCTCGCCTGCCCAACCTTCGACAATCTCATCGACGCTCCTGATCTCGCAGAGCAATTCCATGGCTGCCAGGCTGGCCTCGTGGGCCTGGCGGCTGCCGGTGGCGCAGGCATCGTGGGCCACGCTGACCTCATAGCCCACGTCGACCGCGTGGCGCGCCGTAGCCTCGACTACGTAGGTCGTGGAGACGCCGGCAATGACCAGCTGCCGGGGTCGCCAGTGGGCCAGTACTTCGGCCAGTTGCGAGCCGTGAAAGCCGCTCATGCGGGAGTGGCTGACGACGATCTCGTCCGCCGCCGGTTCCAAACCGGCGATGAACTCCGTGCCCCAGGTGCCCTCGACCCAAGCGTCTTGGTCGATGATCTGGCGAAAAACGGGGGCGTTGGGCACCAGGTTGGCGTGGCCCGCATGCATGGCGTAGCGCACGTGCACCAGCGGCACGCCGTGCTGGCGGCCGCCGGCCAGCAGCCTGCCGGCGGCCGCCATGACATCGCGCCGCCAGTCCTCGGCGTCGGCGGCCAGACCGATGCGGATCTTGCCGTCCGGGTGGCAGTTTTCGTTCTGGTAATGCAGCGCTACCAGTACGCATTCGCCCTTGGCCATGGTGATCCTACAGCGCCCGGTAGACGAAGAACCGCGCCGGGTGCGTGACCTCGTCGTCAACCGCCACCAAGCCGACAAAATCGCTCGTTACTGCCAGCGGTTGGCAGCGCCCGGCCGCCTCCAGGGCCTCGAGCTTTTGCTTGAAGCCGTCTTGCTCGTAGGTCTGCACGGTGAGTGAAAAGATGAGATGGCCGCCCGGCCGCGTCACCCGCACCAACTCATCCATCGATTCAGCCGGTGCATGACCCACCGTCAGTACGCCGGTCGAGACCACCGCCGCGAAGCTCGAGTCGGCGAAGTCGAGATGTTCTCCCAGCGTCATATTGTCCAGCCGGCTGTAGACTCCTTTGCGCTGCGCTACCGCCAGCATGCCATCCGACATATCGATGCCAACCAACTCGCTGAAGCCCAGGATAGCGAGCATCTCGCCGATCAGTCCGGTACCGGCGCCGGCATCGAGGACGGGGCCGCCTTCGGGGTCGAGGTGGCGCCCGGCCAGTCCGGCCAGCACGGCCGGATAGCGGTAGCCGTAGGTTTGCAGGTCGCTGTCGTAATCCTCGGCCCAATTGTCGTAGAGCTGCTTCAGCTCAGTAGCATCGCTGGCGCCGTAGACTTTGTGCAGCCAGTTCTGGGAACTTTCCTGATTCATTTTTGCCTTCCTCCCGGCTGCATCATAGCCGGGTTGACGACTTGACTCGACCGCCTGGCCACATCTAAAGACGGCGGTCATCTTCTATTGGGTCTGCGCTTCTTGGCCACCATCGAAAACACCCATATCAGGCTCGACTATCGCGAGAGCGGTACGGGCGAAGCCGTTGTGCTGCTGCACAGTACCGGCTTCGATAGCGGCCAGTGGCGTGGCGTCGGGGAGATGTTGGCCCGGGAATTTCGGGTGCTGGCGCCCGACCTGCCGGGCTATGGCGAAAGCCGGCAGGTGGACGGCGGCATGGGCCTGGAGCATGACCTGCAGGCGGTCACGCTGTTGCTGCAGCAATGCGGCCGGCCGGCCCACCTGGTGGGGCATTCCTATGGCGGCCTCCTGGCGCTGCGCCTGGCGCTCACGGAGCCAGCGCTGCTGGCCAGCTTGACCCTGATCGAGCCCATGTCGAGAGGGGTCTTGCAAGGCAGTGACGCGGCGGCGGCCCGGGCCGAGACCGGCGCCGGCGCCGATTTCGCAGCCGCCCTCAACAGCGGCGATATGGTGCAGGCGCTAGAAGCCTTCGTTGACTACTGGAACCGCCCCGGCGCTTGGAAGGTCATGGGCGAGGAAGCCCGTGCCAAGCTGCTGGCCCGCGGCCCCAAGATTATGTGCGAAGTGGCTGCGGTGGACGCCGACGAGGCGCCGGCCGCGATCTATGCGGGCCTGGCGCTGCCCACGTTGCTGATCAGTGGCGGCGACACCCGGCCCTCATCGCGCCGCGTCTGCGAGTTGGTCGCCCACGCCATACCCGGCGCCCGGCACGAGCAGATACCTGGCGCCGGCCACCTCTCGCCGCTCAGTCACCCGAACGAGGTGGCGGCGCTGATCGCTGGGCATGTTCGTGCGGGCTAACTCTCGTCTGCCTTGGTTGCGGCCTTGCTGCGGCGGCTGCGCTTAGGAGCGCTCTTGGCATTTTCCGACGGCGCGTCCTTGGGCCAGGGGCCGAAGGGATAGGGCATGTCCTCGGTCTTGAAGGTCAGGAACAGCACCATCTGGTAAAAATACGTGGCCAAGCTTTGGCCCAATACCTCGAGCTGCTCCAGGGGCTTGCCGGTGAACAGTTTGAAGAGGAACTGCAATACCACTACGGCTCCCAACACGATCTCGGCCACGTTGAAGATGATCACGAACAGCAGCATGTAGACCAGTCTGAGCCAGGTGCTGCCTTCGGAAACATGTTTCTTGGTATCTGCGTCGAAAGTCATGTGGATCCCCGGTATGGCGGAGCATTCCGTATAGATGGCTATTGCCGGCCCCGGTTCAAGCGTTTGGCGAGCTAATACTTGAGGCGCGCCAAAGTCTTGGCTGCCGTGAGCTCACGCAAGGCGTCACGGGCGATCCAACGTGCTGCCGGGGTGCCGCGCTCGGCAATGCGTTCGGCACAGGCCACGGCTGCTTCGTTGAGGGCCCGGTTGCGCTTGCCGATCTGCCGCAGCGCCCAGTTGACCGCTTTCTTGACGAAATTGCGGCCGTCGTCGGATTGGGCTTCGATCACCGGCAGCAGCTCGAGAAAACGCTCGTCCGGTGCCTGCTTGTTTTTCCAGGCCAGCGATGCCATCAGGGCGAAGCCGGCCCGCTTGAGGTATTCAGGCTCGCTATCGGTCCAGGCCACGGCCTTTTCCCAGGCCTCGTCGAGGCGCCAGAAGAGGTTGGCGCAGCACTGGTCGCAGACGTCCCAGGAATTGAAATCGCCGGCCCAGGCATCCATCTGCGCCGGCGTCACCGCTTTCGCTTCCTCGATCATCGGAGCCAGCAGGCGGGCGTCGTGAATGGCGCTATGCCAAAGCGCCGTTGCCAGGGCGTGATCGCTGCCGATTTCCTTGGCCAGGACGCGGATCTGGGGAATGCGCAGACCGAAGGCGTTTTCGGCGCGGATGCCGAAGCGCGCCATGCCGGCCAGCGAGGCGGGGTCGGAAAGGGCCTTCATGCGGGCAAGTACATCTTCTAACTGCATATCGGGCGCCTGTTATCAAACTAGAAACACTTTTGCGGACAAAATAGGTGTGACAGAAGTCGTAGCAGAGGCTGGCGCGAGGCGCTACACTGGCACTTGATCGGAGGGTGCGAAGTGCTGAAAAAGATTCTTCCGTCGCTCTTTTCGGGCAAGAAGGAGCGTGGCGCGCTCAACATGCGCGGCCAGACCCGCATGATTCGTAAACGCGCCGATGCCGAGGAACCGTCTGGCGCCGAGGGTGCAGATGCCTCAGCAGTCGCCGGCGAAACCGTCAAGCAGGTGCTGGATACCGCCCGGGCCGGTGCGGCGAGCGCGCCGGCAGCGGCCGAACAGGCCAAGGCGCCGCCCCAAACTCGTGAGGCGCTGATTGCCGAAGCCCTCGCGGTGCGCCGCAAATCGGCCAAGATCCTCGACGATCTCGACCCCGAACTTCGTTTTCGTGTGGTTGCGGCCGCTCTGGCGCAAACCCGCGGAATTCTTGGAGAAGACCGTTAGTTGCAGGCTGGGGAGGCAGCGGCGTGGCGGTCAAATAATCGTGAACAGGAGGTATTGTTAGGGAATTGGTTATCGTGCCCTGGTTAACTAGATAGACTTATCGAGGACCGTGCTGGGAGGCATCAAGCGGTTCTCGTGATTTGGGGAGTGGTATGGCTGGGGGTAGTTCGATGGGTGACATTGAGGGGAGAGTATTGTGACCGACGTGTCCAGCACGGAAACGAAGAAACGTGGCTACGACAAAGAGGGATGGGACGAGATCCTGCTCAAGTGCCGCAAAATGGAGGAACGGCTGAAAGAGAATGCTGCCTCGCTACGGCGTAATTCTCTGGCCATTGCGGCAGGAGGCGAGAGGCTGCGCTTGCAGGCGCAATGGCTGCGCAACGAACACCACGGCACCGATCATTCGGCCAACGTCGTATGCTTTACGGTGCCGAAGCGGCAAGAAAGAGCTGACCAGCCCGCTGAGCCTGTCGAAGGCTGGGGCGAGGTCATCGCCTTTCCGGGCGCCACCGACTGAAGTTTCCACTCAATCAGCAAGGAAAAACGCGGCCCTCGAGCCGCGTTTTTTGGCCGGCGGCAAATACTCTAACGCAGCACGAATCCCTGGCCCAAGGGGTCGTCGGCTTCGACCGTGAAGCGGGCGCTGCCGGAATAGTGGGCCTGGCCGCCGACCTCGACAACGACGGCGGCATGGGGCCCGGCCCGCGTCGTCTCCACCAGGCGGCCGCTGAAGAGCGCTCCGGTGATGCTCTCGAATTGTCGCTCCTCAGCAGGCGCCATCAGCCGCCGCGCCTGCTGTGCCGCCACCCGGGCCGAGACCCCGGAGCCGGTCGGGCTGCGATCGACCTGGCTGTCGGCGAAGACGCAGATGTTGGCGCTGGGACCGTCGCCGGTATCGTTGCCGTCGGTCAGGATGGTGCCGTAGAGAAATGCCAAGTCTTCATCGTCGGGATGACTCAGCGGCACTTGCGCCTTGACCGCAGCGGTCACCTGGTCAGCGGCATCGACCAGGTCGCGGGTGCGCGAGCGGCGCACGTCGAGGCCGAAGGTGTCGGCCGGGGCCAGGGCGTAAAAGGCACCGCCGTATGCGATGTCGACGACCACCGGGCCGTAGGTCTCGGTGCCCACCGGCTTGTCCAGGGCGAAGGCGAAGGAGGGCACGCTGAGGAAGCGTACGGCGCCGCTTTGACCCTTTGTCACCGACACCCGCGTGCGCACCAGGCCGCAGGGGCACTGGATGGCAACCTCGGTCTCGGGCTCGCGCGCTACCACCAGGCCGCTGTCTACGGCCCAGCGACCCAGCGCGATGACGGCGTGGCCGCACATCGTGCTGTAACCTTCGTTGTGCATGAAGAGGACGGCCAGGTCGGCCTCGGCCAGGTCGGGCTCGACGGGGACGACACCGTACATGTCGTAGTGCCCGCGCGGCTCGAACAGCAGCAGGCGACGCAAATGATCGAGGTTCTCCCGTACATAGCGTCGCTTGGCCAGGATGGTGTCGCCTGTGATGACGGGAAAACCGGCTGTGACGATGCGTACGGGTTCACCGCCGGTGTGCATCTCGACAGTCTCGATGGCGGTGGTCTCAAGCGGCGTGTCGGCCATGGCGATCCTCCGAGCCGAGAATAGCCGAATTATCTTTGCTGGGTTGGGGCAAGAGTATTTTCAGACCACATTTGTCCCCTCCAGCGATGCGGGCTAGTCTCGCCGCCATGGCTAAGAAAGCGCAGCCGGACCTGGCGGAGGGCGTGCTGGCGGGTGACCGGCGGGCCTTGGCGCAGGGCATCACGCTGGTCGAATCGTCCCGCCCCGACCACCGCGCCGCGGCCGAGGCCCTGCTCGAGGCAGTGCTGCCGGCCGGCGGCGAAGTCGTGCGGCTGGGCATCAGTGGTGCCCCGGGAGTTGGCAAATCGACTTTCATCGAGGCCCTGGGCACCAGCCTGACCGCCGAAGGGCGGCAGGTGGCGGTGCTCGCCGTCGATCCCTCGTCGGTGCGTTCGGGCGGCTCGATCCTCGGCGACAAAACCCGCATGGAAGATTTAGCACGCGATCCCCGGGCTTTCATCCGGCCCTCGCCCTCTGGCGGCACGCTGGGCGGTGTGGCCCGGCGTAGCCGCGAGGTCATGCTGCTCTGCGAGGCTGCCGGCCACGACGTGGTGATTGTCGAGACCGTCGGCGTCGGTCAGTCGGAGATTGCCGTGGCTGCCATGGTCGACACCTTCGTGCTGCTGTTGGCACCCGGCGGCGGCGACGCATTGCAGGGCATCAAGCGCGGCATCATGGAAATCGCCGACCTGATCGTGGTCAACAAATCCGACGGCGACCTCAAGCGTGCCGCCGAGGCCATGGCGGCGCAATACGCTGGTGCTCTCGGTCTGTTGCGCCCCATCCTGGCCAACTGGCAGCCCGAGGTACTGACCTGCTCGGCCGCGGCCGGCCAGGGCATAGACGAAGTCTGGCAGGCCGTGCTCCGTCACCGCCAGGCCATCGGCGACCAGACAGCGCTGGCTGCGCGGCGCGCCGAACAGGCCCGAGCTTGGCTTGGCAACGAATTGGAGGAGGGCCTGGTTGCGGCGCTTCGGGCCGATCCGGGCACAGCCTCCCTGGCGGCGGAGCTGGAAGTCCGGGTGGAAGCCGGTGAGCTCTCGCCGGGCGCCGCGGCACGCGAAATCATCGCGGCTTTTCTCAAGCACTAAGAGTTTTGTCGGGCCCTCACCGGGCGGGCGGCTTTTTGTAGGCCCTCACCGGGCGGGCGCATCCGCGCCCTTGGCCTCCGCCCCCCATCCGGGGGGCGGCTTACCACCGCCGATACCAAGTGTGTTTTTTTTGCTGCTTGGTCTTTTTGTGCAACGGGAGCGACCGCGACCCGCCGCACCTGCGGCGCGCCCGCGCAGGCAGCGGACCAAAGGTCCGCCGCCGTGAGCGACCTTTTGTTGCCCCTCACCGGGCGGGCGCTCCGCGCCCTTGGCCTCCGCCCCCCATTCGTGGGGCGGCTTAGCGCCGCCGCTGCAAGGTGGTTTTTTTGCTGCTTGGTCTATTTGTGCGACGGGAGCGCCCGCGACCCGCCGCGACTGCGGCGCGCCCGCGCAGGCAGCGGACCGAAGGTCCGCCGCCGTGAGCGACCTTTAAACGTACTTGACGTCGATGATCTCGTAGCCCTTGGAGCCGCCGGGCGTCGTCACTTCAATGGACTCGCCCTGGTCCTTGCCGATCAGGGCTCGGGCCAGCGGCGAGGTGATGGAGAGGCGGCCGGCCTTGATGTCGGCTTCGTCGGCGCCGACGATCTGGTAGGTCACCTCCTGGTCGGTGTCCTCGTCGGCGATACGCACGGTGGCGCCGAACTTGACGCCGTTTCCCGACAGCTTGCTGACGTCGATGACCTCGGCCCGGCGCATTTTGTCCTCGATCTCCATGACCCGCGTTTCGACGAAGGCCTGGCGTTCCTTGGCGGCGTGAAACTCGGCGTTCTCGGAGATGTCGCCGTGCTCGCGCGCCACTTCGAGCGCCTTGATGATGGCCGGGCGCTCGACGGTCTTGAGGCGGCGCAATTCTTCTTGAAGGCTGTTGAATCCTCCCGAAGTCATGGGGACCTTTTCCATCGAAACCACTTCCGCTATTGGCCAAGGAGTAACCGGCATTGGCGCCGGCCCGCCCGAGGCGACCATCAAATCGAGAGCACAGGATAGGACTGCAATGGGGCGACTTCAAGGCCGCCGGATTGCAATGTGGCAATAGCCTGCGTGGCCGCCCGCATGCCGGCCACGGTGGTGAAGTAGGGAATGTGGTGGATCAGGGCGGCCCTTCTCAGCGAGAAGCTGTCGGCCACCGCCTGGGCGCCCTCGGTAGTGTTGAACACCAGGTCGACATCGCCGTTCTTGATAGCGTCGACGATGTGCGGCCGGCCTTCGAGTACCTTGTTGATCGCCGTGCAATCGAGATCATGGCTCTGCAATATTTTGGCTGTGCCGCGGGTGGCCAAGATGGCGAAGCCAAGCTGGCGCAGCCGGCCGGCAATCTCCACGGCATCGGCCTTGTCGCCGTCCTTGACCGAGACGAACACCGTGCCGCTTTGCGGAAGGTGCGTGCCGCCGGCGATCTGCGACTTGGCGAAAGCCCGGTCGAAGTTCTTGTCCAAGCCCATGACCTCGCCGGTCGATTTCATCTCGGGGCCCAGGATGATGTCGACGCCGGGGAAGCGGGCGAAGGGGAAAACCGCCTCCTTGACCGCCACGTGGCCCTCGGCGCTGCCGGCGGCCACCCGGCCCGCCTCCCGGTCGAGGCCGAAGTCGGCAAGTTTTTCGCCGGCCATCAGGCGGGCCGCGATCTTGGCGATGGGCCGGCCCGTAGCCTTGGCCACGAAGGGCACGGTGCGGCTGGCCCGGGGATTGACCTCGAGGATGAAGACGGTGCCGTCCTTGACCGCGAATTGCACGTTCATCAAGCCGACCACGCCCAGTCCCCGGGCCAGGGCCACGGTCTGCTGGCGGATGTCCTCAATCACCTCGGCGGACAGGGTGTGGGGCGGCAGCGAACAGGCCGAATCGCCGGAATGCACGCCGGCCTCCTCGATGTGCTCCATGATGCCGGCGATGAAGACTTCATCGCCGTCGGCCAGAGCATCGACGTCGACCTCGATGGCGTCGCTGAGGTATTTGTCGACAAGCACCGGGCTCTGCCCCGAGACTTGCACCGCCACGGCCATGTAGCGGTCCAGCGAGGTGCTGTCGTAGACGATCTCCATGGCCCGGCCGCCGAGCACGTAAGAAGGCCTGATCAGCACCGGATAGCCGATCTCGTCGGCCGCCGCCCGGGCCTCGGCGAGACTGGTGGCGATGCCGTTGGGTGGCTGGCGCAGGTCCAACTCGGCGAGCAACTGCTGGAAGCGCTTGCGGTCCTCGGCCAGATCGATGGCATCGGGCGAGGTGCCCAGGATGGGCACGTCGGCGGCCTCCAGTGCCGCAGCCAATTTGAGCGGTGTCTGGCCGCCGAACTGTACGATGACGCCATGTAGTCTGCCGGCGGCGCTTTCTACGCGCACGATTTCGAGCACGTCTTCGGCCGTCAGGGGCTCGAAGTAGAGCCGGTCCGAGGTGTCGTAGTCGGTGGACACGGTCTCCGGGTTGCAGTTGATCATGATGGTCTCGAGGCCGGCTTCGGCGATGGCATAGGCGGCATGGACGCAGCAATAGTCGAATTCGATGCCCTGGCCGATGCGGTTGGGACCGCCACCCAGCACGATGACCTTGTTGCGATCGCTGGGCTGGGCCTCGCACTCGGCGCCGGCACCGTCCTCGCCGACGCCGCCGCCGGGAGCGCTTTCGTAGGCCGAGTACATGTAGGGCGTGCGGGCCTCGAATTCGGCAGCGCAGGTGTCGACGCGCTTGAACACCGGGTGCACGCCCAGCGCCGCCCGCAGCGAAGCCACCGCCGCCTCGTCGCCGCCGGTGAGGCTGGCCAGGCGGGCGTCGGAAAAGCCCATCTCCTTGTAGGCCAGCAGGCCGGCGGCGTCGTCCGGCAGGCCCGCCGCCTGCAGCCGTTGTTCGGCCTCGACGATGGTGCGGATCTGGGCGATGAACCAGGGATCGTAATGGCAGGCAGCATTGATGTCGTCGTCGCTAAAACCCAGCCGCACGGCCTGGGCGATGACCAGCAGGCGGTCGGGCCGAGGCTCGGCCAGGGCGGCGCGTACGGCATCGCCGTCACCGCCACCCTCGACCCCGGGAATCTCGATCTCTTCCAGCCCGCTGAGGCCGGTCTCCATCGAGCGCACGGCCTTTTGCAGGGATTCGGCGAAGCTGCGGCCGATCGACATGGCCTCACCGACCGACTTCATCGAGGTGTTCAACAGGGGCTCGGTGCCGGGAAACTTCTCGAACGTGAAGCGCGGCACCTTGGTCACCACATAGTCGATGGTGGGCTCGAAGGAGGCGGGCGTGACGCCGGTGATGTCGTTGGTGAGCTCGTCCAGGGTGTAGCCCACGGCCAGCCTGGCGGCCACCTTGGCGATGGGGAAGCCGGTGGCCTTGGAAGCCAATGCAGACGAGCGCGAGACCCGCGGGTTCATCTCGATCACTACCAGCCGGCCACTTTTTGGGTCGACGGCAAACTGCACGTTGGAGCCGCCGGTCTCGACGCCGATCTCGCGCAGCACCGCGATCGAGGCGTCGCGCATGATCTGGTATTCCTTGTCGGTCAGCGTCAACGCCGGCGCCACGGTCACCGAATCGCCGGTGTGCACGCCCATCGGGTCGACGTTCTCGATCGAGCAGACGATGATGCAGTTGTCGCGCCTGTCGCGCACCACCTCCATCTCGTATTCCTTCCAGCCCAGCACGCTCTCCTCGATCAGCACCTCGTCGATGGGCGAGGCATCGAGGCCGCCGGCGACCACGCGCTCGAATTCCTCGCGGTTGTAGGCGATGCCCGAGCCCGTGCCGCCGAGCGTGAAGGAGGGCCGGATGATGGCCGGCAGGCCGACCAGATCGAGCGCCCCGCGAGCTTCGTCGAGACTGTGAGCGATGGTGCTACGTGGGCATTCGAGGCCGATGTTGGTCATGGCCTCGCGAAAGAGCTGGCGGTCCTCGGCCTTGCGGATGGCCTCGCGGTCGGCACCGATCATCTGTACGCCATGGCGCTCCAATACGCCGCGGTCGGCCAACTCGACAGCCATATTGAGAGCCGTCTGACCGCCCATGGTGGGCAGCAGCGCATCGGGTTTCTCGCGCTCGATGACGAGTTCCAGGATCTCCGGCGTGATCGGCTCGACATAGGTCGCGTCAGCCACGTTCGGGTCGGTCATGATGGTGGCCGGATTGGAATTCACCAGCGCTATGCGATAGCCCTCGGCCTTCAACGTCTGGCAGGCTTGCGTTCCGGAATAGTCGAACTCGCAAGCCTGGCCGATGACGATGGGCCCGGCGCCGATGATCAGGATCGAGGATATGTCGGTGCGTTTAGGCATTTCCGCCGTCCGAAAGTAGATTAGCCACAGAGGCACAGAGGCACAGAGGCACAGAGGAGAGTAGGCAACGAATGCTCCCTCCCCCACAAAACCGAAGCTGGGGGAGGGTTGGGGTGGGGGGGCTATTTTTTTTGTTGGCGCAAAGCCCAGACGATGCTCGCCAGTACACCTTCCGTGTTCTCGAGCACCTCGTTGCTCCAAAAGCGAATGACCGTGAAGCCTTCTGCTTCGAGCCAACGGGTGCGAAGTTCGTCGGCCTCGGACTGATCTCCATGCTGCCCTCCGTCGAGCTCGACCACCAAGCGGCTTTCGAAGCAGACGAAATCGACGACAAACCTGCCCAAGGGCGCCTGGCGGCGGAAGCGATGGCCATCGAGCTGCTTCTGCCGTAGCCGTGCCCATAGATGTTTCTCGGCCTCGGTGAGGTTCTGGCGTAGTTGCCTGGCGAACGGTGACGGCATCTCGCGACTAGACCCCCCTCCCTAACCCTCCCCCACAAGGGGGGAGGGGATTCGAAGCGACGAGTGAGGCGCAATCTAGGCATGGGAATCCATCAGCCCGATGAAACGTTCGAACAAGTAATGGCTGTCCTGGGGCCCGGGGCTGGCTTCGGGGTGGTATTGCACCGAGAAGACGGGCCGGCCCTCGACGGCCAGGCCCTCGAGAGTGCCGTCGAAGAGCGAGAGGTGGCTGGCCGTGACGCCGGTCGGCAAGCTGTCGCCATCGACCACGAAGCCGTGGTTCTGGCTGGTGATTTCGACTTTTTGCGTCACCAGGTCCTGCACCGGGTGGTTGGCGCCGCGGTGGCCCATGTGCATCTTTTTCGTCTTGGCTCCCAGCGCCAGCGCCAGCATCTGGTGGCCCAGGCAAATCCCAAACAGCGGCAGGCCGGTCTCCAGCAGCGCCTTGATCATGGGCACGGCGTAGACGCCCGTGGCGGCCGGGTCGCCGGGGCCGTTGGCGAGGAAGACGCCGTCGGGGCTGTGTCCGAGGATCTCGTCGGCGCTGGCGTTGGCTGGCACCACTGTGACGCGGCAGCCGGCGTCGGCCAGGCAACGCAAGATATTGTGCTTGGCCCCGAAATCGACGGCCACGACGTGGTGCAGGGGGCGCTCCACCACGCCATAACCCGCACCCAAAGCCCAGCGCGTGGTCTCCCAGGTATAGCTTTGGGTACAAGAGACTTCTTTGGCCAGGTCCATGCCCTCGAGGCCGGGCCAGGCTTTCGCCTCGGCCAGCAGGTCGGAGATCTCGATGTTGCCCCCAGGCGCATGGCAAATCACGCCGTTGGGTGCGCCACCGTCGCGGATGCGACGCGTCAGGCGACGCGTGTCGAGGCCGCAGATGGCGGCCAGACCGTGGTGTTTCAGCCAGACGTCAAGATGCTCCAGCGCGCGGAAGTTGGAAGGCTCGGTGATGGCGGTTCGCAGCACTACCCCGCGCACCGCCGGCGTCAGGCTTTCCAGGTCTTCGGGGTTGCTTCCGACGTTGCCGATATGGGGAAAGGTAAAGGTGATGATCTGACCGGCATAGGAGGGATCGGTGAGAATCTCCTGGTATCCGGTCATCGAGGTATTGAAACAGACCTCGCCTACGGCTTGGCCGGTGGCGCCCAGGCCCCGGCCCCAATAGGCGCTGCCGTCGTCGAGCAGCAACACCGCATTCCCGGGCTGGCGGGGTGCAGCGGAGGGGGTGGACAAGACCATCGGCGGGAACTGTGCTCGTTCAGTTGCGGGCTCGGGCGCAGACGCCGGCCCCGGACGGGCCTTTGTGCTGCCGGGTCAACACCTTAGCAATCATTTGGCTGCCTGCTGGCTACCCTGGGGCATCCGGCGAAACACTCGAACCGGGCGCGAACATAAGCAAATAGCGTGCCGCCGTCAAGCTTCGTCATCGAACAATTTTTGTTATATTTCAATATGTTAGCAATTTTTTTTCGGTTTGCCACCGGGATCACCTTCGGCTAGTATCGGGCCTCCGTCAGCCACCTCTTGACGAGGGTTCATGCTGCGTCAGCAACTGAACGACGCGCTCAAAGCCGCTATGAAAGCTCAGGACAAGCGCCGGGTTTCGACCCTGCGACTGATTCTGGCTGCGCTCAAGGACCGCGATATCGCCGCCCGCAGCGGCGACAATGGCGATGGTATCAGCGAGACCGATATTCTGGGCATGCTGCAGACCATGATCCGCCAGCGCCAGGATTCGACAGAGCAGTTCAAGCAAGGCGGACGCAAGGATCTGGCCGACAAGGAGCAGGAGGAGATCGCCGTCATCCAGGATTTCCTGCCGGACCAGCTCGACGAGGGCGAGGTCGGCGAAGCCTGCCGCGAGGTGGTGGCGGAGCTCGAGGCCGGCGGCCTCAAGGATATGGGCCGGGTGATGGGCGAGCTCAAATCGCGCTACACCGGCCGCATGGATTTCTCCAAGGCCTCGGCGGCGGTCAAGGAGCTGTTAAGCTAGCCGCCACGGGCGGGTTTTTTGAAGGGTCGCGAGCGGTTGCGGGGGTCGCAGGGGTGCGGGGAAATCCGGCAAGATGAAATTTTCCGACCACTTTCTTGACGAGATACGCGCCCGAGTGACGCTTGTCGATCTCGTTGGCCGGCGCGTCAAGCTGCGTCGCCAGGGTCGCGAGCACGGCGGGCTGTGTCCCTTCCACAATGAAAAGACGCCGTCGTTTACGGTCAGCGAGGACAAGGGCTTCTTCCACTGCTTCGGTTGCGGCGCCCATGGCAGCCACTTCGATTTCGTCATGCGCACGGAAGGCCTGAGCTTTCCCGAGGCGGTCGAACGCCTGGCGGCCGAAGCCGGCCTCGAGATGCCGCAAGCCAGCCCCGAGGAGGCCGAGCGGGAGCGCCAGGCGGCGACGCTTTACGACGTGTTGGAGGCTGCGGCGGCGTGGTTCGAAAGCAAGCTCGGATCCGCGGCCGGCAAAAGCGCGCTGCAATATCTTCGTGACCGGGGTCTCAGCGACGAAACCATGGCACGCTTCCGCCTCGGTTTCGCGCCCGACAGCCGCGAGGAACTGAAGCAGGCGTTGCTGTCGCGGGGCTTCCCGGAGGACCTGGCCGTCATGGCCGGCCTGCTCAAGCAGCCCGAAGACGGCGGTTCCAGCTACGCCGTCTTTCGCAACCGCATCATGTTTGCCATCGGCGACCGCCAGGGTCGAACCATTGCTTTTGGCGGCCGGGCGCTGGGCGAGCAGCGTGCCAAGTACCTCAATACGCCGGAGACACCGCTCTTCCACAAGGGCCGGATGCTCTACAACCTGGCCGGCGCCCGTCAGGCGGCGCGCCAGGCCGACAGCGTGTTGGTGACTGAGGGTTACATGGACGTCATCGCGCTCTCCCAGGCCGGCATCGGCCACACCGTGGCACCGCTGGGCACGGCGCTGACGGAGGCGCAGCTCGGCCTGCTTTGGCGCCTGGCGGCCGAGCCGGTGCTTTGCCTCGATGGCGACGCGGCCGGCCGGGCGGCGGCCCAGCGCGCGGCCGAACGGGCGCTTCCTTTGTTGCGGCCGGGCTATTCGCTGGGCTTCGCCTTTTTGCCGGAGGGCGAGGATCCCGACACCCTGGTGCGCGGTCACGGCGCCGCGGCGATCCAGCGCCTGGTGGCCGAGCCGGTGCCCCTGGCCGAAGTCCTGTGGCAGCACTTGGTGACAGGCCGCCGCCTCGATACGCCGGAACGCCAGGCGGCACTGCGCAAGGATGCCTACGCCCTGGTCGATCGGGTCGAGGACGCCACCGTGCGCAGCTACTACGGCGATTTCGTGGCGGCAAAAGTCGAGCAACTGCGGCCCCAGCGCGGCGGCCGCAAAGGAAGTCAGGGCGGGAGGCAGGGCTGGCCCGGGCAGCAAAACAAACGCCCCTGGCGCCGCCGCCGGGGGGGTGCCGAGCGGCCGCTGCCGCAGCGCTATGGCCTGGGTGGCGACGATGCTGGCTCCAGCGAACGGCGCGAACGCGTGCTGGTGGCCACCCTGGTGGCCCATCCCGGCCTCTTTTCCCGCCTCGAAGAGGACTTCGTGCAGCTCGAAATCCGCCATCCGGAGCTTGACAAAGTGCGTCGGGAAATCCTAGAAATCGCGGGCCGCACGCCCGATCTTGACAGCAAGAGCCTGAGGGACCACCTCAGCATACGGGGCCTGGCGGCCACAACCGACCGGCTGACCGCTCCCGACCTTGAGTCGGTAGCGCCGTTTTTGCGCCACGAAGCCACCCTCGACGAGGCTGAGGAGGGCTGGCGGCAAACCCTGGCGCTGCAGCATCAAGCGGTCGAATTGGCGGCCGAATCGTTGGCCCAGGCCGCGGCCTTCGCCGCCGACCCGGGACCTGAAAGTGAGGGACGCCTGTTGGCGACCAAGAGGCACGAACACAGCGCGGCGGGGCTGGAGGCTGAGCCCAAGCATCCGGCCGTGCCCGGCGACGCCGCCTAATGGCGGCGCGGAGCAGAGCGCACAAAGATCGCAGAGATTAAAGAGTTGATAGGAGGACCGATGGCGAGCAAAACGGCAACGACCGCTGAGACCGAGGAGACCCGGGAAGAAACCCCCGACGGTCCGCTCATCGACGCTTCCAGCCAGGCCATCAAGAAGATGGTGGCAAAGGCCAAGGAGCGTGGCTACATCACCTATGACGAGATCAACTCGGTGCTGCCCCAGGACCAGGTCTCCAGCGAGCAGATCGAGGACACCATGTCCATGCTCTCGGAAATGGGCGTCAACGTCATCGAGAGCGACGAGGGCGAGGACCCCAACCCCGAGTCCGCCAAGAGCGAGGCCACGCCGCCCGCTACCTTGGCCACCACCGAGACCCCGGAATACGAGCGCACCGACGATCCGGTGCGTATGTATTTGCGCGAGATGGGCTCGATCGAGCTTTTGTCGCGCCAGGGCGAGATCGCCATCGCCAAGCGCATCGAGGCCGGCCGCGAGGCCATGATCGGAGGCATCTGCGAAAGCCCGTTGACCATGCGCGCCATCGTCATGTGGCTCGACGACCTGGTCAACGGCCGGGTGCTGCTGCGCGACGTCATCGACCTGGACGCCACCTACGGCGGCACTCCCGACAACTCAGCCGCGCCGGCTGGCGTGAATGGCCAGCCTGGCCAGCCAGGCCAGCCAGGCCAACCGAGCCAGCCGGGCCAACCGGCTGCCGAGGCTCCCGAGGCACAGAATCCCCAGGCGGCCAATGACGACGCCGACGACGACTCCGAGGCGGCCGAGCCGTCGGCCGGCGAGGAAAAATCCGGCAGCGCCGAAAAAACCAACGGNCAAGGCCAGCCGGGTAGTGATGACGACGACAATGACGGCGACGAGGGCGCGCCCTCGCTGNCTGCCATGGAGGAGGCGCTGCGGCCGGAGGTACTGGAATCCTTCGAAAAGATCGCCGGCACCTACAAGAAACTGCACCGTCTGCAGGACCTGCGGATCGCGGGCATGATGGGCGGTGACGAGCTGTCGACGTCGCAGGAGCGGCGCTACAACAAACTGCGCCGCGAATTGGTCGAGCTGATGCAGGACGTGCGCCTCAACAACGCCCGCATCGCCCAGTTGGTCAACGAGGTCTACGACCTCAACCGCGAAATGGTGGGCCTCGAGGGCCGGCTTTTGCGCCTGGCCGAGAAACACCGGGTGCCGCGGGAAAGCTTCGTCAAGCACTGGGTGGGCCGCGAGCTCGAGCCGCAGTGGCTGCGCCGCGTGCGCCGCCTCAAGGAAAAGGGCTGGGCCGATTTCGCCAAGAAGGACGGCGACGACATCCGTGATCTGCGTGCCGAGATCGTCGAGATCGTCACCGACGTCGGCCTCGACGTGCAGGAATTCAAGCGCATCGTCGCCGTGGTGCAAAAGGGCGAACGCCAGGCCAGCCGGGCCAAGAAGGAGATGGTCGAGGCCAACCTGCGCCTGGTCATCTCGATCGCCAAGAAGTACACCAACCGCGGCCTGCAGTTCCTGGATTTGATCCAGGAAGGCAACATCGGCCTGATGAAGGCGGTCGACAAGTTCGAATACCGCCGCGGCTACAAGTTCTCGACCTACGCCACCTGGTGGATCCGCCAGGCCATAACGCGATCGATCGCCGACCAAGCCCGCACCATCCGCATCCCGGTGCACATGATCGAGACCATCAACAAGCTGGTCCGCACCTCGCGCCAGATGCTGCACGAGATCGGCCGCGAGCCGACACCTGAGGAGTTGGCCGAAAAGCTCAGTATGCCGCTGGAAAAAGTGCGCAAGGTGCTGAAGATCGCCAAGGAGCCGATCAGCCTGGAGACGCCCATCGGCGATGAAGAAGACAGCCACCTGGGCGACTTCATCGAGGACCGCAACGCCATCCTGCCGCTCGATGCCTCGATACACTCGAACTTGCGTGAGACCACCACCCGGGTGCTGGCCAGCCTGACGCCGCGCGAGGAACGCGTGCTGCGCATGCGCTTCGGCATCGGCATGAACACCGACCACACGCTCGAGGAGGTCGGCCAGCAGTTCTCGGTTACCCGCGAACGCATCCGCCAGATCGAGGCCAAGGCCTTGCGCAAACTCAAGCACCCCAGCCGCTCGCGCAAGCTGCGCAGCTTCCTCGACACCTGAGGGCGCCGAGGGCGCACTTTAGGAGGGGAGGCGGGGCCCGTAGCTCAACTGGTTAGAGCAGGCCGCTCATAACGGTCTGGTTGCAGGTTCGAGTCCTGCCGGGCCCACCATTATTTCACCATAGTTGGGCGCCGATCCGGTCCGCCACCTTATCGAGGTTCACGAGGATCGAACTCGACGGATCCAGCGAGGGCTCTCCGACCTCGCCCGGTTCGTCCTCGGCCATCAGGTCAATGGTGGCGTCGACGAACTGTCCCGTTTCCGGATCGTCCAGCCAGGATACCTGGGCGAAGGTTTTTCCGAGGCCCGTCCCCGCTATAGATATCGATATCTCCCCGTCCCAGGATTTGTTGAGATAATCCGCCACTGGCTTGAGGTTGCCCGCGGCAGCGCCATATCGCGTCAGCTCGAATAATTGGCCTGCGACCAGCAAGGTCGGGTGCTCCTCATATTTCCGAGGAACGCCGCTTCCCTTATTCTGACGGTAGGGTCGCAATAGGCCGGATTGGGTCCAGAAGCAGAAATTCATACCTCGGCAAATGAGAACAAGTTTGCGTTTGGACTGGCCGAATTGCGAAACTACTATGGAAAACGTAGTCTCAAGCCTGCGGTCGTCAGGAGAATCTCCGTGCACCCACTAGACATGCTTCTCTTGTTCGCGATTGCTAATGTCGTAGCTTGGCCTGTCAGTTTATTTGTGGACGATGATCTTCGACACATCCTTGGTCACATGTTCGTTTGCACTTTGGGCGCACTCATTGGGAGTTTTCTTGCTTTGAGGCTATTTCCAGACTCAAGTAAGTTTGTTCTGATTTTTGGCGGCTTTATTGGGGCCGGGATACTGCAATTTCTTGTGCGTTTCAAGAAGTGGAAGAGAGGTTAATTTAGGTCCACTTTGGCCGACCCCCTAGGTTCGGCCCCGACCCTCGCATGATCGCTGTTCCTCCAGCACCGGATGCCCAGGCGGTAAAAGCGGAAGTGCCGGCTGGGTGGTCCGCTTGCCGAGTAAAACACGTCGTGATGCAGGTGGATGTTCCCGTCCTTTCAGTTCCTTGATCGGTGTGGCGGCCTATCCACTAACATCCTGGTCTCCCAGCGGCAAAGATTTGTTCGGCTTGAATTGCGTCCACATAATGGAAATGGCCCCGTAGCCAGGACTCTCGTCACCAAGTCAGCCGGATCAAGAGCGGACAACAGGTTCTCGTGGTGGCTCAACACCTAATTTGCTGACATTGACGAAGTGTCGAGGGGCATGGTCTGGCGCAAGGCGGCACCTATTGATGGCGGTAATGAGTATTTCAATAATATGGGGGTTTTCACATGACGCTTTCGCGGAATCTTGTGACTCGCCGCTACCCAATGATATCAAGGTAATTCAGCCATCTAGCAACGTGCCATCGGATATCGCCAAATTCTCTGGCACGTGGGGCAATGGAATGTGGGCAGGGAAATTCTGCCACACTCTGATTATCGAAAATGTGATAGCAGACGGAACTGCCGATTTTGTTTACAGCTGGGGAACATATGGGGCTTGGAATATCTTTGAGGGACACTCGAGAGGCAAAGGCAAGATCGCAGATGGCAAACTTATGATGACCTTTCAAAATGGGGCTATCGTGGTCACTTATTGGTTTGAAGGTGAGAAATTGAAGGGACTCTACAAGCGAAGTAGGCGCACCACCAAAGTTACGTTGGTTCGAAAGTAAATGGGGTAACCCGCTCCTGGTCTTCGGTTCCCAAATAACGGGCGCCCATGCGGCGAAAGCGGAAATTTGGGACAGTTGATGGCAAGTATCGAAGAGACCGCTAAAGGAGCGGTTGGTGACCCACCATTCACGGATCCCAGTTGTCGTGTTTTTCCCTTCTGCCGACCTAGTTTCTCCCCTTTGCCGACCTAGGGTTTGTGCTCAATATACTGAGAGAGAGCTAACCCTTAACCTATTTGCCTTGGGCCTGTGCACGGAATGGCGAGGGCTGGACTGTGACAATTGATGACGGGACACCGGCGTTGCCGCGGCCATGGAGTTGGCCCTGGTCATGCCGATTGTGCGCACCGTAGCGTTCGGTGCTTCGATAACCGCCCACGACATATTGGAGGGGACGGTCGGGGGATCGGAGCAAAGGGCATGAATAAGGGTAAGTTCGACACCATCAATGCCGTGCTCGGGAACGGCGTACGGATGTCCCAAAGCACGGTGACGGGGATTTTGCAGAACCTGGGGTTCCGCGGGGTAACCGATTTCACGAACGTGGAGGACCTGCGGTCGCATTTTTCCGAAACCGAAGTCGACCTCCTGGTCTGTGATCTCGACTTGTCGGAGGGCAGCAGTTGCGATTTCTTCCACGATATCCGTCACGGTTCTTGTGGCTCCGATCCCTTTGTGCCGATCCTGGCCTACACCTGGGAGCCCCGAAAGGACCTCGTCGAAGGGGTCATTAAGGCCGGGGCCGACACACTTTTGACCATGCCCATGTCGGTGTCGAAGATGGGCGATGGGCTGAACGCCGTTATCGAACGCCGCCGCCCCTTCGTCGTTACCACCGACTACGTTGGCCCCGACCGCCGCAGCGCCCAGAAGCGTGAGGAGGAGAAGCAGGAGATACCGCGCATCGCCGTGCCCAACGCGCTACGTCGCAAAGCCACGGGACAGCCGGACGAGGTTCCGGCCGAGGAGTGCCTGCGCCATATTCAGGAGCAGAAAGTCGAGCGCCACGCCTTCCAGATCGGCTATCTGACCAAACTCATCCGCGACCATTTTTCGGGCGAGGTGCCGGACAAGTCGATTGCCGCCCACATCGAACGCCTGCACTTCGTGGCCGGCGACTTGCGCCAACGCATCGGCGAAACCCGTTTCAGCCACCAGGCAGAGCTTTGCCAGGCCATTGTCCAGGTCTCGGAAAACCTGGCAACCAGCAACGGTGGCGCGGTCGATCGCCACCTGAGGCTTCTCGACCACCTCTCAACGGCCATCGAGGTGGCGGTGAAAAGCGACGACGAGGCGACGATGGAGGCCGCCAGCGAGATCTCCTCGGCCATCCGCAAAGTTGGCGGTTGATCGCCATCAACGAGCGCCAGTGAGACGTTCGCTGATTCTGGTCTATAGGACCCGCGGTCGCCAGTCGTGGCTGACGGCAAGGGTGCGGATGCAGATGTCTGCATCGGGGCATGAGCGTCTATGCCGGGCCGGCCCTGCCACGGCCGGTATCCCTCCAACAGCAGACGCCCAGTCGGTGAAAGCGGAAGTGCCGACCGGGGGGTCTGCTTACCGGGTCAAAGCGGATGTGCCGGGCTCGGTCCCGCACTTCGCTTCATAGCCAGGAACGGACCTCGGCAGCCGCAGTCAGTCTATATGCCGATGAAGCTATCCCGCACGGATTAGCGCTGCCCTCACGGATGACGCAATATTGTCTGCCTAGCGTTGGGGAGGCACACATTCGATGAGCGAGAGCGGCGACCAGAGACGGCTATCGGCAATCCTGATTGCCGATATGGTCGGCTAATAATCCTCTATCGCGGGGTGAGGCCAGATCTTGAATTTCTATTGGGCAACAAAGGGCGCAGTGGCAAATGACGACATATCCCGGCCAATCCACATTTGTGGATTGGAACTCTCGAAATTGCTCTGTTCCAACTCTTCAACGCCCATTTTGAGAGCCACAAAAACATCATTTAGCGACGAGTTATTGCGCAGCAAACCCTTTGCCAGAGCCGATCCAAAATGAGTAAACCGAAACCCTCCGCAGCCGAAGGATTTGTTCTCGGCGGCGGACGCCGTAATAATAACTCGGCGGGGATTTTCGAATTGGTCAATTAGTGATCCTGAGTAACAGGATTGGATAAAAAATATCGCCTTATGGTGGCTAAGGGAATCGAACATCGCCGCCAGATCGAAATCCCAAATGTACCCCCCTATATCATCATGCTTAGTAATAATTTTGTTGCGAGCGCCATGCGAGGTAATGTAGACGACGATCAAATCAGTTTTCTTATTCGAGACCTCACCTATTGCTTTAGTAACTTTTCGGATCATCGATGCGGTGGGATACAGGTACTGATCTCGGGAAGAGTAACTTAACTTAACCGAGCGCACATCGTTTCCAAAGCGGGATACGATGCGACATTCTATCAGATCTATTTCGTTCTCAAAATACACATCGGAATGAAAAGCAATCCCGACAAAGTAGATTTCTGTGTTTCGTTTTCGGACCAATTCCAGCTTTTTGACAAAGGCGCCAAATCTGTCTGCCTGACTATTCGGGGTCTCCACGAATTTATCAAATGCGTCGCAATTCATCCCTTTCAGATGACGAGCCAGGCTCGGGCTAATGGACGCAACAAGTATGATCGCAGCTAATAGTCCTATCAGGAATTTTCTCATTTTTGCTCAATCTCCATCACCAATGATGTGGTATCATCGATCTAGAGTTACTTGATTCCATGAAATCCTTCCACGTTTCCGGCCCGAAATTCAGTCACCAAATTTCCAATTTTACCATTCGGGTAGTAGTGCTGAATATTTTCTCCTTCTTTCATGGCCGTCGAACAAAGTTTGGCACCGCGCGCAAAACGTTCCCATTTCCAGCACGCCAGATCGCCTTCGATAGTCAGCTTTCCGATGTCCTCAAAGCTGCCCCGAGGGGACTTGCCGATGATGCCAGATTTGCCACTCGGCGCCACATAGATGAAACCGCTCACCGGTCCGCGTGAAAATGTATGCGTTGCCCCTACAAAGAGCGCACGATACTCCTGCCCTGTCACTTGGACATTACCGGCAGCAATACTTTTTTCCAGTTTGGTTTCGGCGAATACTGCAGAAGCGCCAAACGACATGAAAAAAACAGACAGCAAAAAATATTAGGGCACGAGCGATTTTCATGGTTTTCCCCCGGTATGATATCGGGTTGCCGAAATTTGGGATCAAGAGAATAGGGGCAGGTCTTGAAATCGTGAATTTTCTTTGGCCAAGACCTGTGCAGTCCGCAGCAATCCCTATGATCTCATTCCGTGCTATTCAATATCTGACCCCATTCCGCAACCCAAACGGCTACATCACCTTGCGGAGAACGTGCCGGCGGTTGCTGGTGTAGGGGCGCACCTCTTCCGGCCAGCGGCCCTTTTCCACCGCGTCGGCCCATTCCTGGCTGACGAGGACGTCCGGGCTCTCGATTTCGTATATCGCCGTGTATTTCGGCTCGCCCTCAGCAACGATTTCCTTTTGCTCGCCGCCGATGCTCAGGACCAGCGGCTCCTGCGTTAGCCGCGTCACGGAGATCACGCCCGGCACCTTCAACAGGTTGGGGACATGCTCTTCGTCATAGACTTCGTTGAAGAGCGCATCTTTCTCCGGCGCCACGTCCATACTGGCCATGAACAGGTACTTCGTATGAATCGCTATCACGCCCTCCCGAATCGAATTGGCTCCAACCGACCTTGCCCAGATGCTCATCGGTTCCGTGCATCAGCGTAGGGATTTCGGCCCTCGAAGGCAATTTCGAAGTCGACGGGCTGGGACAAGGCGCTCGGGCCGCCTTGCGGATCGTTGCCTACAGCGGTCTCATCGCACTCGGCCTCAGTTTTCCCGTCATCGAGCGCGCTTACAAGAGGTTCCTGGGGGTTCACGGAAGCTTGTCGAACGCACCTTCGCCTGGCTCGGACGCTGCCGCAGATTGGCCAAGGATTGGGAAAAAACAATCGCCT
>NZDS01000099.1 GCA_002690215.1 Rhodospirillaceae bacterium
TCTGCCTCATCTTCGTTCCCTTCGGTCAATACGATGAGCCAGAAATCCTCCGTTACGCAATTACCTCAATGTGTCCCAAGGGCGCTGACGTTAGACACTGCTGACTCATGTACCATGCTCTGCTTCCTACTGCTGACTCGAGCGGAGGGGGTGGCTTCCAACTGAGGTTGACTTCGTCAATCCTGATCAAGCGTCGAACACACTCTCCATCACCGTGAGAGCGAAACGGGCGCTGACAGTGGCCGGCCCGCCCCCCATCTCCATACCCACTTCGACGGCTTCGAGGACCTGGCGCTTGGTAGCACCTTCCTTGGCGGCATGCTCTATATGCCACTGCATGCAAGATTCGCAGTTGATTTTGACCGAGATGCCGACGGCTATGAGTTCCTTCGTCTGCCGCGGCAAGGCATCACCGATATGGCCTTTCTGCTGACCAACACCTTCCAGGCCTCCGATTTGCAGATCGAGGCCGTAGGTCACGAGCCGCTGGTCGTCGTGGCTCACCCCGATCATCCGCTGACCCGCCGCAAGGCCGTTCAAGTGACCGATTTCGCCGGTGAGAATGTTCTGCTTTCGCGCTCCGATTGCAGCTATCGCCGGGGCTTCGAGCGGATCCTCGACGAGTCGAAAGTGGAGCCTGGGTCGATCCTCGAATTCAACAGCGTCGCTACCCTGAAAGAATGCGTCTGCGCCGGCGTCGGCATAAGCATCCTGCCGGAAGTAGCGGCCAGGGAGGAGACCCAGCGAGGTAGACTGGCTGTCTTGCGCTGGCGGGATCAGGGATTGCGCTGCAAGACGCTCATGATCTGGCACCAGGACAAATGGCTATCCCCAGCCCTGGAGGCCTTTATGACGATCTCCAGGGATGTGCTGGGCAATTTCGACAAAGCGGCTTGATAAATGCCGGAACGCCTCAACGATTGTCCGCCAATTGCCGCGGCCGAGCCATGCTCCAAATACAGATCAGGGCGTGGACGGCCCGCCAGGAGTGGTCCCGCACCGTGAACCGACCGCTGCCGGGCTATTCGTTAACGGGCATCGCCGAAGCCAATGCACCAGAGGACCGGGCGCTTGCTTCTTTGGCCAGGGTTTGTGCTTCGGCAATCTGGGCGGGGGGCATCAGCCGTTCCAGGTGGGTCCGATTTCTGAGGGCGGTTTGTTCGCCTTGGGACGCCGCGAGGTTGTACCACATGTGGGCCAGGACATAGTTCTGCAACATGCCCTGGCCGTTGCTGTACATGAAACCGAGGTTGTTCTGGGCCAGGGCATCGCCGCTCTCGGCAGCCTGGCGAAACAATTTCGCAGCTTGGGCATAGTTCTGCGGCACGCCCTGGCCCTGGTAGTACATATAGGCCAGGGTAATTTGCGAATAGACCTCACCGTTGTTGGCTGCCCAGAGACATTCCTGATAGGCGGCTTGCCAGTTGCTCTCAGCGACCGCATCGCGACAGGTAACCGGTTCTTCGGCAAAGACGGGAGTGGCCAGGCCGATCAACAGCGCGGCCATGGCAGCCAGTCTCATGGCCACCGCTACGCCGGCACCGGCTATGCCGCGGCAAGCCGCAAAGACGTCTGAAAAAGAACCTTCGGCCAAGCGAGCCATTTCTACCTCCATTCGGAAATTCGACCGCCCTAGCCGGCATCTTTCGATGGTGCGGACCTTAGGCTCGAATTTTGCGCCCCGCCGTTTCCGGCGGTTTGCCCTTTCGTGGATGAGCGTCTCGTTTTGCTGTGTTAGCCGCTCCCTCGGATATTCAATAACCTGATTCGGGGCCTGTCGCCGTGATGACGGACACATTCCCAAGTCGGTCTTCATTGGGGACTACCCCCAAATGATCACGTGGATGCAGCTTCGCTCCGAAGCAACCTCAAAAAGCGTGCAGTCGGCCCACCGCCGTCGGCACCACGACGTCTTCACCGAAGGCGTCGATCAAGGCGTGGACGGCCCGCCAGCCGGTGCAGTGGCCGGTGACGATGCGCGTCAAGCCGAACTTGCCGATGTCGGCCACGGTCTCGGGGATGATCGCTTCGCAGTCCGCGCCCGAGAGATGAAACCCGCCCATCACGGCGTGCAAGGGCTCGGGCGCGAACAGATCGCGAGCGCAGCCCAGCACATTGACGATGCCAGCGTGGGTGCAAGCGGTGAACACGACCACGCCTTTGTCTCGCACTCTGACTGCCAGGAAACGCTCGTCCCTGATCCAGGGGTCGGACTGCCAGTCCGCACCGTCGCCCGAGCGGCTGATATGCGTGGGCAGCCCTTTTTCGTAGGGTGTCAGGCGGGGGATGTCGCCGCTGACGAAGAAGGTGTCGTCGAGCAACAGCCGCGAATCGTCTGAATTGACCAGCTCGGCGCCGTGGTTCACCAGTTCATTGGTGTTCGGAATGTCCTTGAAAGGCACGACCGTGCCATCGGCCAGCCGCACGCCCCTGGTTTCGAACATGCCGGAATTGACATGGACCGGAACGGCGTGTCCGCCGTTGGCCCCGCGAATGCCGTCCAGTGCCGCCAGCAAGCCGCCGGCGTGGTCGAAGTGCCCGTGCGAAAGGATGATCGCCTCGATGGCGCCGAAGTCCACTCCCAGCCGGTCGCCGTTACGCTCGACAGCGTAGTCTTCCGGCCCGGCATCGAAGAGGACGGTGTGGGACTTGTCGCCCAGACGAGCCGTCACCACCAGCGAAAAACCCCAAGGCGCGCAACACAGGCCCTCCCCGGAAATCTCCGTCAAGCCCGCGCGTCTCAGGCCGGGCAACTCGGGCGTTACGGATTCGGGAACCGTAGACAGAAAATCGCTCTGATTGTCGACCAGGACCAGGACCTCGATCTCGTCCACCGCCTGTAGCGCGGCAGCCGCCGCCGTTTCCGTTTGATCGATCATGCCCCGCTCCGCCAGCCGCCTCCCCTCCCGTCATCTTGGGCTGGCCGCCAGGGCTATGCAAGCGTCGCCGACTTGGCCGCGGACACGGTGAGAGAGCCGCGCTGGTTACTTTCCCGCCTGCTCCAGCAGCACGCCGGCCTCGGCCGGCCAGCAGATGGTTTCCGCCTCGCCCATGTTGTAGACCCGATCCGTCAAGTGGCGATGCTGTTCGACGTGAACGTAAAAGCCGTCCGTGATCTCGAAGACGTCGGTCTCCAGGGTACCCATGAATTCCGTGGTGATGTAGTTGCCGCGCACCCGGTTGGCCATTTCGGGGTGTTCGCCGGTGTGCAAGAGATCGGCCCGCACGGAAAAGTGCACCTCCTCGCCGACCCTCACCGTGCGGACATATTCAGGAATGCGCACGTAGTAGGTGGCATCCTCGGATTCGACGAAAACGATGGAGCCCGAGCGCGACTTGATGGTGCCCTGGAAGATGTTGTTGTTGCCGATGAATTCGGCCACGAACTTGGTGCGCGGCTCCTCGTGGATTTCCCTGGAGGTGCCGGTCTGCTGGATGATGGCGTCGCTCATGACGATGACCTTGTCGGCCATCGACATGGCTTCCTGCTGCGAGTGCGTCACCATGATGAAGGTGATGCCGGTCTCGCGCTGGATCTTCTTGAGCTCGACCATCATGGTCTGGCGCAGGTTGTAGTCGAGCGATCCCAAAGGCTCGTCGAGCAGCAGCACGGTGGGCTTCGAGATCAGCGCCCGGGCCAGTGCGACGCGTTGCTGCTGGCCACCACTGAGGTCGTGCGGCCGGCGCCTCGCCAGTTCGCTGAGGCCAACCATCTCCGCCATCTCCCAAGTGCGGCGGTCGCGCTCCTCCCTGGCCAGGCCCTGCATCTTGAGGCTGAATTCGATGTTCTGGAAGACCGTGCGGTGGGGAAAAAGCGCGAAGCTCTGGAACATCATCGCTGTGTCGCGGTGCGAGGGCGGCAGATCGGTAACGTTCTGCCCGGCGATGATGATATTACCCTGGGTGACCTCCTCGAGGCCGCCGATCATGCGCAGAATGGTCGTCTTGCCGCAACCCGAGGGGCCGAGCATGGCGACGAATTCACCCTTTTCGAATTCTGCGTTGAAATCGATGACGGCGTGAACCTCGCCCGGGAAGGTCTTGTGAACGCTCTCCAGGACGACGTCGTATTCGGCCATGCCGCTTTACCGCAACTGGTTGCTACAAGAGCCCGGGTGGCCGGGACGGATCATCAAGCGTCTAGTCGGCGGCTTTGGCCGTAGCCAACAGCAGCGACCAGACCTTCTCAAACGGCACCCCGTCGAAGGCGCCGGCCTCATTGGCCTCTTTCAGGAGATTGATGGCGCGCAGTTGTTCCTGATCCTCGCCGGCGGCTTCCACAAGCAGACCCACGGCCTGGCTGAAGGGCACCTCGCGATCCTTGCGGGTGCTCATGGTCTGGCGCACCAGGCGCGTCAGGTCCTCGACCATGACCTTGAACTGGCCCTCCTTGTAGGGCCGGCCGAAGAGACCGCGGATGCCGTTGCTGGCAAAGCGGTTGCGCAGTCCCTCGGGCAGCGATTGGGCCACCCCCTCGAGGACCTCGCCCAAGGCAAACCCCTGGGTGAACATGCCGCGGATGGTGTCGACGGTGCCGTCGCCACCGCCGTACATGCGGATTTGGGCGCCCGAAAGCGCCGTGCCCATGGCCTTGGCCTGGTCGATGTGGATATCGCGCTCGGCCTCGATGTGCAATTTGGACAGCTCCAGGAATGTCGCGGCGTCGTTGTACTTCTTGAGGGCGTCGGCCTTGGCTTCGATGCCGCTGGCTTCGGCCTGGAACAGGCGCTGCGTGTTCTCGACCCTGAGCGTCTCGACGTGCATCTCGGCGCGGCCGCGAGCAGCGGCCTCGCGCTCGATACCCTCGGCCGAGATCTTCTGGGCATCCGAGGTGGCCTTGGCGCGGACGGTGGTGGCGGTGGCCTCCTGCTCGGCCGAGAGCTTACGGGCCTCGGCCTGGGTCACCATGTGCATGCGGGTGATGTCGGCCTTGTTTTCTTCCTCGATGCGCCGGGTTTCGGCGGCCTGCTCGGCGCTGATGCGTTCGACCTCCTTGCCGCGCTCGGCATCGGCCACGACGCGAACGGATTCGGCCTGATGCTCTGCCTTCTCGCGCTCCGCCGTGGTCTGCAACCGTTTGACCTCGGCCGCTTCCAACTCCTGCGTCTTCTTCACCAGCGCGACCTCGCGATCCCGCTCCTCCACCTCGCGCGCCAGGAAGCGCCTGATGTCGGCCGTCTCGCGTTCCTTCTCCTTGGCGATCAGCGAGATCTGACGATCGCGCTCGGCCAGCTCGACGCTCAGCGCCTGCCGGACCTCGGCCTGTTGGAGCTCCTCGTCCTTGGCGACGACGGCGATCTCGCGGTCCCGGTCCTCTTGTTCGCGGGCCAAGCGGCGCCTGATTTCGACGCGCTCTAGTTCTTCGGCCTTGGCCACCAGGGCGATCTCGCGGTCGCGCTCCTCCTGCTCGCGGGCCAACTGCCGGCGGATGTCGGCGGCCTCGCGCTGCTTGGTCTCGTCGATGACCGAGGCCTCCTTGGCAATGCGCGCCTTTTCGACAGCCAGATCCTTGCTGATCTCCTCTTCTTCGACCTCCCAGCGGCGTTCCAGGATGAAGCGCTGCTTCTCGCTCAGCACCCGGGCATTTTCGTTGGAAACCTCTTGCTCCTGCTGGGCGGCGGCAAAGGCCTCGTCCTTGTCGAGTTCGAGTGTGGCGAGCTTGGTCTCGAGGGTGCGCTGGCGCATGGAAACGGCCGTAACCTCCGCTGCGACGTGACGCTCGTTGCGCGCCAACTCTTCGGCCTTGGTGACCTCGGTGATGCGTTGGATGTCAGCCTGCTGGCGTTCCCGCTCCTTGGTGATGAGCTCGATATCGCGATCCCGCTCGGCGCTTTCGCGTGCGAGCTGGCGGGTGACCTCCGCGACCTCTTGTTGCTTGGCCTTGCCGATCAGTTCGATCTGGCGTTCTTTTTCGGCCTTCTCGAGCGCCAGATTGCGCTGGATGTTGGCGAGTTCCTCCTCCCGCGCTTTGGCAATCAGCTTTATTTCCTTGTCGCGCCGCTCCTGTTCTAGTTGCAGCGTCTTTTCGATGTCCGACGATTCCCGCTTGCGCGCTTCCTCGGTGATGGCGATGTCGCGCTCGGTGCGCATGCCTTCGAGCTCGACCTCGTTTTGGATCTCCTTTTCCTCGACGGACTTGCGCTGGTCGAGCATGTAGATCTGCTTCTCACCGAGTTGCAGCGCCTGTTCGTTGGACACCGCCTTGTCCTGCCCGGCCCGGGCGAAGGCCTCCTGGCGTTCGATCTCCAAGAGCTCGAGTTGGGTGTCCAGGTCCTTCTGGCGGATGGCCACGGTAGTGCGTTTTTCGGTGTCGTGGACCTTCCTGCGGGCGTCCGAAGTGATATCGGTGATGATCTTGAGACCCTCGGCGTCGAAGACGTTGTCGGTCTTGAAATATTCCTTGCCGGTCTGCTCCAGGGTCACGACGGTCACTTCCTCCAAAACCAGGCCGTTGGATTTGAAGCTCGCGACCACGGTTTCCTTGATCTGCTGGGCGAAGACGTCACGATTTTCATGCAACTCACTCAAGGTCTTGGTGGCGGCATAGCTGCGGATGGCGCCGATCACCTTGGCTTCGAGAAGACTGCGCACCTTCTCGGCGTCGAAGGTCTTCTCGCCCAGGCTGCGGCTGGCCGTCAGCAGGTCATCCTCGGTGCGGCCGACATGGGCATAAAGCTCAGCTATCACGTCGACGCGGATCTTGTCGGAGGTCAGCACCGCCTGGTCGCGCGAGCGGCTGACGATCAGTTTGATGGTCTCGAGCGAGATCCAACTGACTTCGTGGAAAACCGGCAGCACCATGGCGCCTCGCCCCAGGCAGACCTTGGTGCCGAGGAATCCGGTGCGGATGAACCCCATGTTGGCCGGGGCCCGTTTGTAGACCCAGATCGAGATGATGTAGAGGATCGCGAGAACGACGATCGCGGAAATGAACAATGCAATGCCGATTTCCAGCATGGTCAAGTCACCTGTGTTTTTGCGACGTTTTCGTTGAAAGCCGCGTTCTTGGTTTCAAAGCTACACTAGCTTACTTGCTTGGCTCCAGCGCCATGGCGTTCGCCAAAATCGAAGAGCACCAGCGGCTTGCGGCCGCGTTTCATCGAATCCCGCAGATCCTGGGTCGAGCGCTGATCAACCTCGGACCGGTCGGCAGCGAGGATCACGCCGTAGCCGTCCCGGGCCAAGCGCTCCGACATCAGACCACGGGCGACGTCATGGCGGACCCGGATGGCATCGCGTTCCAGCGGGTCGCCCCAGCCGCCGCCGCCGGCGGTGCGGAAGATGATGCGGTCGCCGGCGCGCACCAGGACGTTGTCGATCTTCGAGGGCAGCGCCTCGCGGCCGCCGTCCTTGCGCACCAGCCACTTCTCGGAACAGGCGCCGGGTTGGCCGCCCAAAATGCCCCAGGGCTGCGAGACGTGGCGGTCGTCGTGAATAGAAACCTCGCCGACCTCGAGCAGCAGGTAGGTCTTCTCGATGCCGTTGCCGCCACGGTGTTTGCCGGGACCGCCGGTGTCGGGGATGGAGCCATAGCTCTCGATCAGCATCGGGTAGTAGCTTTCGAGGTATTCGCTGGGAATGTTCTCAAAGAGCGGCCACCAGGAATGCCCGTCCATGCCATCGCCGATCGGACGCCCCGGAATGCCGCCATAGAGGATTTCCATAAGCTGAAAGTGCCGCCCCTTGCCGTCAACGCCCGAATAGAGGAAGTGGGGGCTGGAGCCATAGCCGGCGGCCGTGGCCATTTCCGGAGCGTTGTGGCTCAGCGCACCACCCAGGACGTCGAATTGCCGCGACAGCGCATGGGTGCGGCAGCCCAGCGAAGCCGGGAAATCGGGATGCACCAGCGAGCCCTTGGGCAGGGTGACGTGGATGAGGTCGTAGAAGCCATCGTTGAAGAGGATCTGGGGGTCGAAGACCATGATCATGTAGACCCCGATGAACATCTTGAACATGCCCTCGTGGAGATAGAAGTTGATCGGTCCCGGGGCTTGGGCCGAGGTGCCGGTCCAATCGAAATAGGCGTGATCGCCTTCGCGCCAGACCGTCAGTTTCATGCGGAAGGGCCCGTTGCCCAAACCGTCGTCGTCGACGAAATCCTCGAAGGATTGCGGCTCCTCGGGCAGGTTCTGCACGATGAGTTGGCGCATGGCACGGTTGGTGCGATCGAGAAGAGCCTCGCAGGCCTGGCGATAGACCTCACGGCCGAAGCGTTCGCAGATTTCCACGACCCGCTTTTCCCCGGCCCGGCAGCCGGCGATGATGGCCATCAGGTCGCTGTAGTTCATTTCCGGCGTGCGGGTGTTATTCATGATCAGGTCGAGGGCCGATTTGTTGGGCAGGCCTTCTTCATAGATCTTGATGGGCGGAATCCGCATGCCTTCACCGAAGACGCTGGTGGCCGCAGTCGGCATGCTGCCCGGTACCGGTCCGCCGACATCCGCCATGTGGCCGAACATGGAACTGAAGCCCATTACCTCGCCGTCCGCGAAGATGGGCACCAGCACCATCCAATCGTTGATGTGGCTGATGGCGCCACCGCACTTGAAGGGATCGCTCTGCAGGATGACGTCGCCGGGCTGAAGCTGGAAATCCTGCTCCTTCAGCATTTCCGAGACGTAGGACCCGAACTGGCCGACGATCATGCGTCCCTTGGGATCGGTGATCATGGGAAATTCGTCGTGCTGCTCGCGAATGTTGACCGACATGGCGGAACGAAACAGTACCGCGTCCATCTCGTGTCGGGCATTTCTGAGTGCGTTCTCGATCAGGTCGAGGGTGATGATGTCGAGCGTCGGCGCCTGCTCCGGCGCAGCTTTCTGGGGAGCGGGCTCGGGCGCTTGCAGGCTGGCCGGGCGGCGGCTGGGGGGCGGCGCCACCTCGCCATCGTCGACCGCCGCCTCGCCATTGCCGAACTGCGCTGCACATTGCAGCAATGCCGCGTCGGTGGCGCGCTGCAAGGCAATGCCGCGATCGCCGTTTATTCGGGCCGAACCAAACTGCATCTTGCTGGCACCATCGACCACCAGCTTGCACAGAACGGTGACGGCGCCGCGCTCCTCGTTGTGCTCCACGACCTCCGAGGACCAACGCTCTCCGAAGCGGGCATTCAGGAGCGCCGTCGCGTCGTTGCCTTGACCGGTCCCTGTCGCCCCTTTCGCCCCTTTCGCCTCTTTCGCCTCCAGGCTGGCCGAGCGAAGATCTTCCTCGGTGACCGGGCGGTGGCTAACGGCAACCAGGCCGACATCCTCCATTTGATGGGAAAAGAGCTTGTCGAACTGCTGCTTGTTGGCCTGCAACAAGTCATCCAGGGAGACGTTGCGGCGTGGTGCGTTGCTATCGGTGTCCGTCATCGTTACCCCCTGTGTTCACCCCTGCTGCCCTGGGCCTTGGCCCTCGGGATAGATGATGATGTTGAGGAACTCGTCGACTTCGCCGACATAGCCCGGATGAATGGCGGTGGTCGAATCCTTCTGAGTGATCACCGCCGGACCTGACAAGCGATTTCCGGCGACCAACCGGGCGCGGTCATAGATATTGGTTGGGTGGAAGTTGCCGTCGAAGTAGACGCGGTGCTGCTCGGCAATCGCGGCCGAGGGATCGGGGCCCTGGCGTTCGAACTTGGGGAACTGAATTTTGTCGACTTGCCCTGTGCCCACGGCGCGCAGGTTGACCAGTTCCACCGGCTGCTCGAGGCGAAAGCCGTAGAGCCTTTCGTGGGCCGTGCCAAAGCGCGACGCCAGGTCATCGAGGCCGCCGTTGGTGAGCGTCTCCGGGTTGACGTCGAGAGAGAACTCGTAGCCCTGGCGGAAGTAGCGCACATCGGCCTGAAAGCTCAGTGTCTGCGCCGAATCGGCAATGCCTTCCTCTTTGAGCCAGCCCCGGGCTTCGCGCCCCAGACGCTCGAAGATCTCCGAGATCTGGCCCGGCTGGACGTCTTCGACGTTGCGCACGAAAGTCTGGGCGAACTCGTTCTTGACGTCGGAATAGAGGAACCCCAGCGCCGACAGGACGCCTGGCGTCGGCGGTACGATCACCGGGAAACAGCCGGCCAGCTTGGCCATGGCGATACCATGCAGCGGACCGGCGCCACCGAAGGCGACCAGCGCGAAATCGCGCGGATCGAGACCCTTTTGCACGGTGACCAGGCGCAGCGCCCCGAACATGTTCTCGTTGACGATGTCGAGAATGCCCTGGGCCGCCTGATAGACATCGAGCCCGAGCGTCCGGCCGACCTTCGCCACGGCCTCCTCGGCCGCCTTGATGTCGAGCATCATGCCGCCGCCCAGCAGGCTTGGTGGCAGGTGGCCGAGCACCACGTTGGCATCGGTGACTGTGGGCAACTCACCCCCCTTGCCGTAGCAGGCGGGACCGGGCAAGGCGCCGGCGCTTTCCGGACCGACGCGCAGCGCCCCGGTCATCGGCACGTGGGCGATCGAGCCACCGCCGGCGCCGACGCTGTGCACCTCCACCGAGGGGATTTTGATGGGGTAGTAGCCCAGCATGGTTTGCCGCGAGATGGTCGGTTTGCCGTCCTGGACCATCGAAACATCGGTCGAGGTGCCGCCCATGTCGAAGCCGAGCGCGTTGGGATGGCCGGCCAGAGCAGCCAGAAAAGCAGCACCCGAGACGCCGCCGGCGGGGCCCGAGAGCATGGTGTGAACAGGCGATTCCGAGGCCCGCGCCACGCTCATGAGACCGCCGTCGGAACGCACGATGTTGACGTGCGGCGTGAACTGGATAGCCCGCAGTTTTTCCTCGAAGCCTTCCATGTAGGTGCGCATACGCGGCCGCACGTAGGCATTCATGACCGTCACCAGGGTGCGCTCGTACTCGCGGAATTCCGGCAAGATCTGCGATGACAACGAGATCGGAACGTCGGCGTCAAGCTCGCGTACCAGCGCCGCCAGGCGCTCCTCATGGGCCGGATTGGCGTAGGAATGCAAAAGCGAAATGGTGACCGATTCGACACCTGCCTCCAGCAACTCGCGGACGGCCTGACGGGCGGCCCCCTCGTCGAGCGGCTTGACGACTTCGCCGCGCGCGTTGACGCGTTCCGGAACGCCTCGGGTATGTTCCAGATCGGCCAGCGGATCAGGCTTCTCCATGATGATCCAGCCGGCCAGCGGACCCGGTGTCTGCGAGCGCGCCAAATGCAGCACCTGTTCAAAGTTTTCGGTTACCAGCAGGCCGACCTTGGCGCCCTTTTCCTCGAGCACGATATTTGTCGATACGGTGGTGCCGTGCAGCACCCCCTGCACATCCGCCGGTGCAATACCGGTCTCGGCCAGGATCTCCTGGATCCCGGTGAGGATGCCGAGGGACTGATCCTGCGGCGTGGACGGCGTCTTGAGCAGGTGGATATCACCGCTGGTGCCGTTGAAGAGCAAAAGGTCGGTGAAGGTTCCGCCGACGTCTATCCCCAGGCGACAGGTCATGATGCGCTCTGGTCTGTTGGTCCGGCGCTGAGTGCGTCACATGACAACACGGCTCTTCCCCCCGGGGGCTCATGGGTAGCCATATAAACCGCAATTATACCCTAAGGAGTCAATGATTCCCGAGGTCAGGCAGGCGGTCAACCGGCTGTTCGCCCGGGGCGCCTTTGACAGCCAACGGGTTTGCGATACCATCCCTTACCATCGAGACGTTCACACGGCGCCCCGCAACCGTTCGGCAGCGATCACTATGGCACAGGAAATCCCCAGCCGGCGCCAACCGAAATTTTGGATCATTCTCCTCGGCGTCGTCATTCTGCTGATCTTTCTTTATTTCTATCAGCCCTTCGAGACCTATCTGGTCAAACACATCCCGGGCATACATTTCAGCAACGTGATCTTCTGGTTCGCCTCGTTGGTCGGTGTGATCGGCTACGTAGTGGCGCACTGGCAGTCGTACCGCCAGCACATCTTCCGCGCCGTAACTACGCTCGACGTCGAGGCGCTGGTCTTCGACACCCTGCAAACGGCCATCCTGATCGCCGTGATCTTCTGTGCCGGCGCCACCATCCAGGCCATCGAGATGCTGGCCGATCACCTGATGAACCGGGGCGGCATCATCGATCCCGACTTCGGCGAAAAGCTGCTGGCCATCATCCTGCTGGTGCTTCTGGCCATCGCGTTTTATCTGCTGCACCACCTGGTGCGCTCGTTCCGCCACGGCTGGAACCCGCGGCGGCCACCGCCGCGCACCTCGTCTTCGGGCGACTGATTTCGAGCTTTGCCGCCACCGCTGATAGCGGAATGTGCGGGGACTCGTTGCCCAACTGCTTCGAGCACGGTGCACCTACCGATTTGGGCGCAGGTTCGAGTCCTGTTGGGCCTACCACATTGTTTCCTCCACGACGCCGGCGCCTCAAGGCACAAAGCGACGTTGCGTCGAATCATCTAAGATTGTTATGCTCGTCGAGTTTATGCAACGTGTTCACATTGCGCGCTAAGGGGGAGATTTATTTACCTTTGTCAGCATGAGTAACGCTGGGGTGTGGTAGGAACCTTATTAAGACCGACGATAGATCTTGAGACCCTAGCGACGAATTCTACCAAACGTCGAAATTCGAAGATTTGGTTGTCTTGTCGGTAATCCCCATGAGGGGCGCTCAACAAGTTCAAAAATGGAAGGTGATGGGCGGAATGGATCCCTTTGTAACACCTCTTTTGCTTGTCGTTCTCGGCGATGTAGCCCGAGGGCTAATAAAAGGTGCGTGCGAAGACTATCCAAAGGACAAGCTGAAATCGGTCTTCGGCTGGCTGGAAACGCTCGGCGAGCGGGACAAAGTAGAACTCGCATATCAGGACGCCATGGAGCAGGCCTTTGGCGTGTGCTTGGAGATGCTATTGCAAAACATTAAGGGGTTTGGCTATAGCGACGATGAACTGAAACAGTACGGCTCCTCGCTTGAGTCCTTTATCCAGGACAAAAAGATCTCCGCTGAGTTGTTAAGAACTGTCCGTGAGCCCAACAGAACTGATTTGCCGTCACCCGACGTGTTTCGCGAAAGATGGCTGGCAGTTGGCGGGCAGGAACTGCCTTCCGATACGCTTTGGAACGCCGTCGTCGTCGCCTACCGCCGCCAGGCTACCAAGCGAATCATCATGTCCGATGATCTGCGTGAATTGCTTAACGCACAGAACCTGCAGAACCTGAGGGAAATGATCGAGCGCCAGGGTGGCGTCAAAGTGCAGGTGCGGCTGGACAGATATTCGCAGCGAATGCGGACCAAGTTCTCACCTGTCGATTTGGCGAACCTGATGCCCGCTTTCGCGGAAGATCCGGGTCGGATGGTCATTCGTGATGTGTTCGTGGCGCAGAACGTCCGCGAAAATCCGCCTCCGATCGAGATTCCCAAAGACATAGTAGAACGTTTCAACAAGGGCGGACGTCACGACAAGGATGACGACACCAAAGAAGGCGTCGACGAACAACAACTCCAGAAGCTCCGCACCGCCTACGTCAGCCAATCGCCCAAGCCGGTACTTGACGTGATCGCTGTGTCCAAAAGCCGGCTGCTGGTGCTAACCGGCGAACCGGGCTCGGGCAAATCCACGTTGATGCGTTATCTCCTCACTGGCATCATCGAACCACCCGTTGACAGCCAATCCAGCTCACCGCTTCCCTGGGCGCTCGCCTTCAAGGACACCTTTCCCCTGTTGATCGAACTCAGGGATTTCTACGCTTTGCGGCGCAGCGATGAATGTGACAGTTTCCTGGAATACGTCGCATACATGGGCAAAACCGACCAGTGGTTTCTGGACGACCATGCTGTGGACCAATATCTGAATGACGGCCCGTCACTGATAATGTTCGACGGTCTGGATGAGATCTTCGATATCGCGGACCGAGATCGGGTTATGCATGAGATCGCCGGCTTTGCCCAGCGTTATGCCCGTACACGAATCATCGTCACCTCACGGCCAGTCGGTTATCGAGGGCAAGTGCTACGCGAGGCGGGTTTTGCACACTTCGGCATGCAGGATTTGGACGATGGACAAATCGAGATGTTCATCCGCGGCTGGTTCTCCCTAACTTTTCCCCAGCAGCCTCAACAGGCTAAGCAACGGATCGAACGCGTGTGGAACAGCGTGCGGCAGTCCAAGCCCATCCGCCTTTTGGCCGGCAACCCAATGCTACTGACAATCATGACCCTGCTGGCACGCGAAGAGGAGCTGCCGCGCGAGCGGGCGAAATTCTACGAAAAGGCGGTCGAGGTGCTTTGCCACCATTGGGACGTCAACCGTAATCTGGAACTGCCGGAAGACCTCTACCTCAACGCCGAGGACAAGAAGGCTTTGCTTCGGCGGATCGCTTTGCATATGCAGGCCGGCGAAACGGGATTGAAAGGCAACATTGTTCAGGAAGATCATCTGGAGCAGGTGATCCAAAATTTCCTGATCGACGAGGATTGGCAGTCTAGCGCGGCTGATGCAAAGAAGGCGGCGCGGCGCATTATCAACCAGCTTCGTGAGCGAAATTACATCCTCTGCCTGCGCGGCCCACGCCTCTACGGTTTCGTCCACCGCACGTTTCTCGAATACCTGACCGCTACTGAATACGCCCGCCTGTTCGACAAGCAACCGCAGCAAATGACGATCGACGAGTTGGTCGAGCTGTTCAGCCAATACTGCCGTGACGACGATTGGCGCGAGGTTCTGCGACTGATTTGTGGCCAAATTGACGAACAGTTTATAGTCCGGATCATCGAACATCTTGTCGCGCGCACAAATTTGTCGACGTGGAATGGGCACGCATATTTGCCTGAACTGGCGCTGGCCACATTGTTGGTTCCTGAAGTTAGAAACGCCGCAAAGCTCGAACCAACCGGGAAAGTGCTTTTTGAAATGATAGTGCAAGCGATCTCAGATGCAGGTGGCCCCTCCCTGCCGCCGGGTGCCCAAAGGCTCATGGAAGAACTGATCGAAGCCTTGGAGGGTGTCGGTTCTCGATGGCCGGGAGTTGCCGAGTTTGTGCCGCTTTCGAGCCCTGAGTTCAAAAATTGGGTCGGCGGCGCTGGACAATTCTTCTGGGCAAGATTGGTCGCCGCAGTAGAAGGTGACAATACGGCTAGGGTTCGCGAGTTGATTTTCATAAATAGGCATTATGGGGTTCGGAGTGGTGCCATCCAATTGCTTGCCGAAAAGTGGCCGGACGAAGCCACGCGCGATTTGCTCACCGAACGCGCCGTCGAGGATGGGCACGAAACCCCCCGCCGCGCCGCGCTTAAGGTTCTGGCCGAAAAGTGGCCGGACGAAGTCACGCGCGATTTGCTCACCGAACGCGCCGTCCAGGATGCTGACGAAGATCCCCGCCGCGCCGCGCTTGAGGCTCTTGCCGAAAAGTGGCCGGACGAAGCCACGCGCGATTTGCTCACTGAGCGTGCNGTCCAGGATGCGGACNAAGACCCCCGCCNCGCCGCGCTTNNGGCTCTTGCCGAAANGTGGCCGGACGAAGCCACGCGCNATTTGCTCACCGAACGCGCCNTCNAGGATGGGCACGTAANCCNCCGCCGCGCCGCGCTTAAGGTTCTGGCNGAAAAGTGGCCGGACGAAGTCACGCGCGANTTGCTCACCGAACGCGCCGTCCAGGACGCTGACCAACACCCCCGCCGCGCCGCGCTTGAGGCTCTTGCCGAAAAGTGGCCGGACGAAGCCACGCGCGATTTGCTCTCCAAACGCGCCGTCCAGGATGTAGACGAAAACCCCCGCCGCGCCGCGCTTGAGGCTCTGGTCGAAAAGTGGCCGGACGAGGCCACGCGCAATCTGCTCGCCGAACGCGCCGTCGACGCAGGTTTGTCCTCCAGGGAACGGGGCATGCATTGCGCTCTATTTGGCGGGATGCACTCCGATTTCGGCCGGATAGTGTTCACAATAGATGTCGATGGGATCGCTCCTTATCTCGATCCCGAAGAGCCTATTTCCCGCGATCACATCGAACGCACCGCGAACCGGACTAATGTGTCGGCCCATAGGATCGACGAGACCCTTGACTCGCTGTCGGCGTACCTGGGCTGGGACATCACGAAGGGCATGACTGGATGAACACCATCACCTGCGGGAAGGGGCCTCAGGCTCCAGCGGCAGGTGGGCGGATGGTTTTGGCAGAATCCGTGGATATCAACGTGTAGTGAGACGATTGAGATCTTAGACGTCACGGGCGCGGTTCCGAGCACGGTCCTTTGGGCTGACGGCGCCGAAGACCATGACTAGGCAAGAAATGCTAACTACAGCGCTGCCGCCGCCGCGGGCAGATTGGCCAGACCGTTAAAGGCCTCAAGCGAGCCCTCCAATCGCTCGCGCGCCAATCCGTCCACGATGAAAACTATCCGCGAGTGCCGGTCGGCGTCGGGCCAGTGCGCCAAGTGAACCGGCGGATGGACGATGTGTTGCACGCCGTTTATCAGCACCGGCGTGGCCACGCCGGCGACGTTCAAGAGCCCCTTGATGCGCAGCACCTGCTGGCCGTGGCAATTGAGCAACATGGTCATCCAAATGCCGAAGGCGCTCCAGTCAAGCGGCCGGTCGTAACGGAGCGAGAAGGAGACGATGCCGGGATCGTGGGCGTGGACGTGCTGGTCGGACTGCGCCGCCTCGGCCCCGGCTTCGAGCCAGCGCGCTACCTCGGCCTGCTTGCCTGCAGGATCGAACAGATCCTCGACCAGCAGTTCCTCGGCGCTGAGCTCCTGCTCGGCAGCGCGACGGATGGGGGCGGAGGCGTTGAGGCGTCGTAGCGAGTTCTCCAGCGCCAGCGTTGCCTCGGGCTCGGCCAGGTCGGTCTTGGTCAGCACCAGACGGTCGGCAACCGCCGCCTGTTTGACCGATTCGGCATGGCTTTCGAGCTGCCGGGCGCCGTTGACCGCGTCAACGGCTGTGATCACGCTGCCCAGGCGGAAATGGTGCTGGATCACCGGCTCGGTGAGCACGGTGTAGGCGATGGGCACCGGATCGGCCAGGCCCGAGGTCTCGATCACGACGCGGCGGAAGGCCGGTATTTCACCGCGCTGGCGGCGTGAGAAGAGATCGCGCAGCGAGTCCTGGAGGTCGCCGCGGATGGCGCAGCAGACGCAGCCGTTGTCCAGCAAAAGCGTGCTCTCGGTGGCGCCCTCGAGCAGGTGATGGTCGAGGCCCACTTCGCCGAACTCGTTGACCAGCACCGCCGTGTCGCGGAGATCGGGGGCCACCAGCAGGCGCTGCAGGATGCTGGTCTTGCCACTGCCGAGAAAGCCGGTGACCACGTTGACGGGAATGAGGGCGGCGTAGTCGTTCATGTCGGCTTCAGGGATGCCAGCAGGCCGTCGTCGAGGGGATCACAGGATCGGCCGCAGAGATCCTGGGCGGCGATCCAAACCTCGTTGAGGTTTTGCACGATCACGCTGCGGCCCGTGGCGCTGCGCAGCACGTAAGATGCACCCGACCAATCGCTTAGCACCAATCCATAGTGCTTGAGCACGGCGTTGGCCAATCGCGTCTGCTGCTGGCGTTCGCGCCGCCGGGTGTGGGTATCAGTGCGGCCGGCGAAGGCTTCGGGATGAGCGGTCGATTCGGTCCAGTGGGCCCGCCCGCCGAGCACACCGCAGAGGCTGCACATGATGGGCCCGTGCCGCCCCGGCCCTACTCGGCCGCCTGGCTGCCGCCCTGATCACGAGGAAAGCGTTGGGCGAAGTCGTCGGCGATGGTGTCGAAGGTGGTGAAACGCACACCCATGTGACTGGAGATGTATTCGAAGATGCGCTCCAGCATCAGCAGCACCTGGGGCCGCCCCGAGACGTCGGGATGGATGGTCATGGTGAAGACGGCATAGTCGTATTCGCGATAGATCCAGTCGAACTGGTCGCGCCAGAGATCCTCGATGTCGCGGGGATTGGTGAAACCGTAGCTGTTGGGTGCGGTCTTGATGAACATCATCGGCGGCAGATCGTCGAGATACCAGGACCCGGGAATGTCGATGAGGTCGGTCTCGGTGCCACGCACCAGGGGCTTCATCCAGTCGTCCGGGTGCTTGGAGTAGTCGATCTTGGTCCAGCTATCGCCGACCCGCACGTAGAAGGGATGAAAGTCGTTGTTCATCAGACTGTGGTCGTACTTGATGCCCTTTTTCAACAAGAGCTCATTCGTCACCGGGCTGAATTCCCACCAGGGCGCCACGTAGCCCGTCGGGCGGCGGCCCGAGAGCCGTTCGATGAGCTCGATGCATTTGTCCATCACCCGCTCTTCCTGCTCGGGCGTCATGGCGATGGGGTTTTCGTGGGAATAGCCGTGCATGCCGATCTCGTGGCCGGCGTCGACCACCAGCTTGCATTGCTCGGGAAAGGTCTCGATGGAGTGGCCGGGGATGAACCAGGAAGTCTGTATGCCGAACTCGTCGAAGAGCCGCACCAGCCTGGGCGTGCCGACCTCGCCGGAAAAAAGCCCCCGCGAGATGTCGCAAGGCGAATCCTCGCCTCCATAGGAACCCAGCCAACCGGCCACGGCATCGACATCGATACCGAAGGCACAGAAGATCTCCTTCCGGCCACCGGGTTTGGCCAGGGAACTGCTGCTGGCGCCGAATGCCGAGCGGCTGCCAGGCGAAATCAGAGGCTTGGGCTGATAGATGGGGCCGGTGACCGAACCGGCTGCAGCCCGGCCGGGGCGAAAACTGCCGTCAGACGCGTTGCTCATCGGACACCTTCCCTAGTCGTGCGGAGCGCTCTTTTCTGTGTTGATACAGGGCCACCGGGGGGAGATCAAGCGGGCCCCAACATTGAAACCGGTCCGATGCAGTGGTATCTCAATCAACAGCCCAACCGGCAAGCGCGGAGATGAGCGATGAACGATTGGCAACAAGACACTCTGGATGACTATCAGCGCAAAGGCTTCGCCGAACGTTCCGGCTACGGTCGGCGCCCGGCGCTGCTGATCGTCGATTTCATCAACGGCTTCACCGACCCAACTTCGCCGCTCGGTGGCGACTTTTCGGGGCAACTGGCGGTTACCAACCAATTGCTGGCCGAATTCCGCAGGCTCAGTCTGCCCATTGTTTATACCGTGATCGAATACGAGCCCGATTTTCGCGATGCTGGGATCTTCATCAAGAAGGTGCCCTCGCTATCGGTGCTGGTGAAGGGCTCGCCCTTGTGCGAGGTCGACGATCGTATTGCACCGCAAAGCGGCGACTACATCGTCTCCAAGAAATTCGCCTCGTCCTTCTTCGGCACCAACCTGGATACCTACCTGCGATCCAATGGTGTCGACACGGTGATCATGACCGGTTGCACCACAAGCGGCTGCATCCGCGCCTCGGCCATCGATTCGTTGCAGTACGGCTATTACACGGTAGTGGTCCGCGAAGGCGTGGGCGATCGCGCCGAGGGACCCCACGAGGCCAACCTCTTCGACATCGACGCCAAGTACGGCGACGTGGTGCCGATCGGCGAGGCCCTCGACCATCTGCGCGGGGGATCCGCTGATAGTGGCCTGGCCGATCAGGCCGCCGAGGACTTCACCCGCTGGTGGCACGACGGCCGCGCGCGCGCCTAGGACCGCCCGCATGGCCGCCAGCCGCCACTCCGGATTGACCTCGCCCTTCGACGAAATGCTCGATCAGAGCCGTCGTCAGTTCGACGATCTTTACGGCGGGTCCAAAGGTGCACCGCGGCCGCAGTCGCCAGCGCCGCAACCGTCCGCGCTTGAGTCCCAGAACGGACAGGAGAACGTTCCCGAGGACACGAAGCGTTTTCTCGACGACCGCTATGGTAGTGGCTGGCGCTACGAGGTCAGCGAGCGGCGCCGTGACGGCGATGAAGTCATTGTGCTTTGCAGGCTGATAGTCGGGGATGGCAACGTCTCCAAGTCCCAGTTCGGCAGTGCCACTGTCGGCGGCGAGCGATCCGGCCTGAAGGGCAGTGCCGGCGGCATCGCTTTCGCGCTCGGGGCGGACGCGGCTCCCAGCCCCGGCGGTGATCCGGAAGAAGCAGCCTACCGACAGGCGCTGACAACGGCGCTGGAAAAATGCGCCGAAATGCTCTGATCGATACGATGGAGGAGAACGACCGATGCCGCTTTTGAAGGAAGGCGACCTGGCACCGCCTTTTGCTTTGCCGAACCAGGACGGAATTCCCGTTGGCCTGGAAAACTTTCTCGGCCACCGGCTGCTGCTTTGGTGGTACCCCAAAGCCGATACCCCCGGCTGAACCATCGAAGGCAAGGGGTTCCGTGATCGAACCCCTGAATTCGCCTCGCGCAACACGGTCATCGTCGGCATCAGCTGCGATACGCCGGCCGAAAACCTGGCCTTCCGGGTCAAGTTCGATTTCCCCTATGACCTGCTGTGCGACGAGTCGCGAACAGTCAGTCAGGTATATGGCGCCGCCGATGCCGCGGACACCCAATACCCGGCGCGCAT
>NZDS01000100.1 GCA_002690215.1 Rhodospirillaceae bacterium
GGCGGCCGTGAGCCGCGCCGCCACGTAGCCCTCGAGGTCGAAGCGGAACTTGCCGGCGCTGGCGGCAGCCACGAAGAAGGGCTCGTTGGTGCCGTCTGCTTCCAGGAAGGGGGCGGGAAATTCCGGTCCCACTTCGTAGGATGGCTGGCCGATGCAGGGGCCGACGGCGGCGGCGATGGCGGCCGGGCGGGCGCCGAGCTCCTGCATGCACACGAGTGTCGCCTCGACGATGCCGGAGAGCGCGCCGCGCCAACCGGCATGGGCTGCGGCGATGACGCCGGCTTCGGCGTCGGCCAGCAGAACCGGGGCGCAATCGGCCGTGAGCACGCCCAGTGCGATGCCCGGTTGCTGCGTCACCAAGGCGTCGACCTGGGGGCTTGCCGTCGCGGCCCAAGGCTCATCCACCGTCACCACATCGGTACCGTGGACCTGGTAAACGGTGACGAGCTGTTCTGCTGCCAGGCCGAGTTCAGCCATGGCGCGGCGCCGGTTCTCGGCTACATCCTCGGCGCCGTCGGCCGATCCGAAGCCGCAGTTGAGGCTGTCGTAAGGCGGCCGGGATACGCCGCCGTGCCGGCTGAAGAAACGATGCTTGAGGCCGGGTAGCGATAGGGTATCGGCGGCGATCATGTTTTGCCTCCGCAAGCGCCGACTTCGAAGCCGGCCGGCTCGGGCGCCCCGGGCGGGGTCAGCGCCAGCACCCGGAAATGGCTGCCCATCTGGCCCGGGTGGGTGAGGCGGGTGAGCGCCGCATCGATGTCTTCCGCCCGGCTGGCGTCGGCCCCGGCTTGCAGCCGGGCGGCCCGCTCCCGGATGCCCAGACGCTCGAGAAACTCTCCCTGGCCGGTGGGACCATGCACCTGGGCGCCGCATTCCCGGGCCGTGCGGCCGAGCTGGGCGAAATCGACGTGGGCGCAGAGATCGGCACTGCCCGGGGCCTCCAGCACGGGATGGGTCTTGTGACCGATGACCGCCTGCAAGGTGTCGCGGGGCCGGCTTTCGTCGGTACCATAATCGACGATCAGGGCCGCCCCGCCCGCGGCCAGCAATCGCTCAGTGAGGTCGCGGATGAGTGTAATGGAAGCCGGAGAGATCTCGGCCACGCTTGCCAGCGGGGCCTGGCGGACCTCTTGCGGGATCAGCGCCTCGGCCGGCGAGGGCCCGGCGGCGCGTACGAAGCGGAGCCCGCCGTCCGGCGCCAGACCGACCAGGCGCTCGCGCCAGCCTTCTTGGGTGCGTTCGAACTGGCGGATGGGAAGGGCATCAAAAAGCTCGTTGGCCACCACGATCGCCGGTCCCGAGGGCAGCTCGTTGACATGGTCGTGCCAGGCGACTTGATGATCCGCCAAGGCGCTTCCTTGCAGCTCGCGCAGCACCGGGCTGGTCTCCACCAGATGCAGTCTTGCAGCAGCGAGGAAAGGCGGCATCAGGCGTGCGGCACGCAGCGCATCGGCCATCAGGGTGCCGCGCCCGGGGCCGATCTCGACCAGGCGAAACTCAGCCGGCGCGCCCATCTGCTGCCAGGTTGCGGCGCACCACAACCCGATCAGCTCGCCGAACATCTGCGATACCTCCGGCGCCGTGATGAAGTCGCCTTCCAGGCCGAAGGGATCGCGGGTCTTGTAATAACCCCAGCGCGGGTTGCCCAACGCCTCGGCCATGTAACGGTCGACGCCGATGGCGCCTTCGCTGGCGATCAGGTTGGCGAGGTGGCGGCTCAGACCGGCCGTTTCAGGCGCGTCGGGCATGGACGATCAAAACCAGGCCGAAAAGCAGGGCCGGTAAGGACAGCCACTGCCCCATGGTGGCACCGAGGCTGAGGAAACCCAGGTGGGCGTCGGGCTGACGGTAGAACTCGACGACGAAGCGGGCCAGGGCGTAACCCACGAGGAAGCTTCCGGTTATCAGCCCGGGTTGTCGGCTGCTGTCGAAGCGCCGCGCCAGCCACCACAGCAGCACGAACAGCACCAGGCCTTCGAGTGCCGCTTCGTAAAGCTGGCTGGGATGGCGCGGCCGCGAGCCGGCGCCGGGGAAGATCATGGCCCAGGGCACGTCACTTGGCCGGCCCACCAGCTCGGCGTTGATGAAATTGGCCAGGCGCCCGAAGAAAAGCCCGATCGGCGCCGCCGCGGCCACCAAATCCGAAAGCCCCAGCAGGGCCACGCCGCGGCGCCGGGCAAACAAGATCATCGCCAGTGTGACGCCCANCAGGCCGCCGTGNAAGGACATGCCNCCCTGCCANACCTTGAGNGCCTCNAGCGGGTGNGCNAGATAGAANTCGGGNCGNTAAAAAAGNGCGTAGCCCAAACGNCCNCCCAGCACCACGCCGATGGCCGCCCAGACGAGAAAATCGTCGACNTGGCGCGGCGTCATGGCAGCGTCCGGCCGGCGGCTTAGCGCCAGCACGTAACGCCAGCCCAGCANCAGGCCGACGACGTAGGCCAGGCCGTACCAGCGGATGGCCAGCGGCCCGAAGGAGATTAACACCGGGTCGATGCTGGGATAGGGGATCAGGGCGAGCGCGGCAGCAAGCATGGTCGGGTTATAGGCTCCGCCACCGCCCGCGGGCAAGACTTGCAGTCGCCTCGGCCGGGCGCCATATTGGCAACAATCTAGTCACGCCAACGGACGGGTACCATGCAAACGACCAACAAGATTCTTGACGATCTGGCACGCGTCGCCACCAGCACGCTGGGCACCTTGCAAGGCGTGCGCGAGGAAATGGAATCCCGGCTGCGCGAGCAGTTCGAGCGCATCCTCACCGGCATGGACCTGGTCACCCGCGAGGAATTCGAGGCCGTGCGCGAGATGGCGACGCGGGCTCGCCAGGAGAACGAGGCCCAGGCCAAGCGCCTGGCAGCCTTGGAAAAGGTGCAGGGAATGAAAAAGGCACCGACAAAAAAGGCTGGGGCCAAGAAGGCAGCCGCCAAGAAGGCGCCAACCATAAAGGCAGCCGCCAAGAAGGCACCAACCAAGAAGGCAGCCGCCAAGAAGGCACCAACCAAGAAGGCAGCCGCCAAGAAGGCACAAACCAAGAAGGCAGCCGCCAAGAAGGCGCCAACCAAGAAAGCAGCCGCCAAGAAGGCGCCAACCAAGAAAGCAGCCGCCAAGAAGGCATCGGCCAAGAAGGCGCCAGCCAAAAAAGCCGCTAAGCGGCCCGCCAAGACCATCTGAACCGCGCCGCAGCGTTGCGGCGCCCGTTCTCGCGGCCAAATCTTATCCACAAGTTTCTCGGCGGCCCATGAAATGCGTGCTTGCGCCCGAGTCCTGTGTTTGGCAACCTACAGCCCATAGTGTCTCGTTGGCCCTGCCATACTAGATGTTGGAAATAGTGGTGGGCCCGGGGCGGGAGATGATGAGGGGTCCTTCGGGCATGAGCGCGCAACTCGAAACCGGCATCGTCGAACTTGGTAACCCGCTTGATCTGGTCGAGCAGTTCGCCCACGCCAACTCCTGGCCCTACGACCGGCCCAGCGAGGAAGAACTGGCGGCGGGCGTCGACGGCCACTGGAATCGCTATCAGTTGTGGTTCGTCTGGCGCGAAGACATCGCCAGCCTGCAACTCAGTTGCTCGCTCGACATGAAGGTGGCGGAACACCGCTTCGAGGAGGCCTGCGCACTGCTGGCCCGGATCAACGTGCGTCTCTGGCTCGGGCATTTCGACCTCTGCCCCGACGACGGCGTGCTGATGTTCCGCCATACTCAGTTCATGGGCGACGATTCCGAGGCGGCGCGCAATCAGATCGAGGCGTTGGTCGAGATTGCGCTGACCGAATGCGAACGCTTCTTTCCGGCCTTCATGTTCCTGCTCTGGGGCGGCAAGGGACCGGAGGACGCACTGGCCTCGGCCATGCTCGAGACGGTCGGCGAGGCCTGAGAAATGGCGGATCGGCCGCTCTTGCTGGTGGGCTGCGGTAAGATGGGTGGTGCCTTGCTGGAGGGCTGGCTCGACCAGGGCGTGGCGGCCGCGGACATTACGGTAATCGAGCCTGCCGGCCCGGTGACGGCAGCGGGCGTCACAACCATCACAGAGGCAGCGGCNCTGCCGGCCGATTATGCGCCGGCCATCACNGTCGTCGCCGTCAAGCCCCAGACCATGGACCAGGCNCTGGCGCCACTGGGCGNACGGNANGCTGTGGCNCGGGGCGTCGTGCTGTCGATCGCNGCGGGNAAGACNATCGGCTATTTCGAGGGCGTGTTCGGCGCNCAAACCGCCATCGTGCGNGCCATGCCCAACACTCCGGCGGCGGTGGGTCGAGGCATCACCGTGCTTACNGCCAACGCTGCGGTTTCGNCCGCCGGGCGCCAGCTTTCGGGNGAGCTCATGAGTGCCGTCGGCGAGGTGGGTTGGATCGAGGACGAGGCCCTGATGGANGCCGTNACGGCCACCTCGGGCAGCGGTCCGGCCTACGTTTTCCTGCTCATCGAAACCTTGGCCCGNGCNGCNGAGGAAGCCGGGCTGGAGGCCGAACTGGCGCTTCGTCTGGCTCAGGCCACNGTCAGNGGNGCCGGGGAATTGGCNCGGNTGGCGGAAGAACCGGCNGCCCAGTTGCGCCANAACGTNGCCAGNCCCGGCGGCACCACGGCGGCGGCGCTTGANGTGCTGATGGCCGAAGACGGCCTGCAATCCCTGATGACCCGAGCGGTGGCCGCCGCCACGCAACGCTCACGCGAGCTGGCGGGCTAGGCCGGCCCGCGGCCCGCCAGTCAGGTAAAATGCCTGAAATCGAATATTTCTACTCCGCCCATTCCGCATTTGCCTATCTGGGATCCGCGGCCTTCATGGAAATCGCCCGCGCTGCCGGCCGCAAGATCGTGCATCGGCCGATCGCCCTGGGCCGGGTGGTCGAGGCCGTCTCGTCGGTGCCCTTCGGCAGCCGCAGCGCTGGACACCGGGCCTACTTTTTCGGTCGCGAAATCCAGCGCTGGCCGGAAGAAAGGCAGGCGCCGGTGATGGATGGCATCCCGACCCACCACGCCAACGACACTAGCCTGGCCAACGGCATGTTGATCGCCGGACTCGAACAAGGCCTGGACATCGATCAACTGGCCCATGCCATGCTTGAAACCCATTGGCGCGACGATGCCGATCTGGCCGATGCCGGTACTCTTTCCAGATTGGCTCAGGAGTTGGGCCTGAATTCCGAACCTTTGTTGAACGCCGCTCTGTCACCGGCTGTCCAAGCCAAATACGAGGCCAACACCGAAGAGGCCATTCGGCGCTCGGTGTTCGGCTCGCCTACCTATTTCGTCGATGACGACATGTTTTACGGCCAGGATCGTCTGGCCCAGGTTGAGCGGGCGCTCCGCCAGCCCTACGGCGGCGAGTGACCCTGAGCAATGAGCAAGCGTTATTGGCAGGACCTGACGCCCGGTCAGGTGCTGTGGAGCGAACCCGTGATTATCGAGCGCCAGGGCCTGTTGGCCTTCGCCCGGCAATTCGATCCCCAGCCCATGCACACCGATCCTGAGGCGGCGCGGGCGCTGGGGTTCGACGACATCATCTGCCCCGGCACCTACACGCTGGCCCTGGCAACCCGAGCCCTGGTCACCATCGATTTGGCACTGATGCCCAGCGGGCTCGGCCTGCAACTCGACTATCAGCGGCCGGTCTATATCGGCGATACCCTCAGGCTGCGATTCGAGATTGCCGACATGCAGAGCAGCCGCAAGCCCGGACGCGGCCAGTTGTCGACCCGCCAGGCCTTCGTCAATCAGCGCCAGGAGACAGCGCTGGCGATCACCGGAGAATATTTCATAGCGCTCCGTGACGAGGCCGCGACCGGCATTACTTGATATAATGGCGGACTTGAATTAACCCCTTGGGCAGGAGGACGCCATGGCGCGCAAATCAGACATCCCTGGCCGCGTCGTCGAGGCGGCGCTGAGGCTGGCCGCAGAGCAGGGCTGGCGGCGCACCTCGATGGCCGATATCGCCGCCGAGGCCGAACTCGATCTGGCCAAAGTGTACCAGGCGGTGCCCGGCAAGGCGGCGGTGCTCGCGCATTTCCTGAGTCGCATCGACGAGGCCATGCTGGCCGAGGGTGGGGCGGAACCCGAGGCCGACGCCCGCGACCGGCTTTTCGAGGTCGTCATGCGCCGCTTCGATGCCCTGACGCCGCGCAAGGACGGCGTGGCGGCCATCCTGCGGGGCGGTGTCGGCGACCCGCTGACGCTGGCCTGCACCGGCCTGGCCTACCGGCGCTCGCTGAACTGGATGCTGGAGGCCGCCGGCATCGGCACCAGCGGCCCCTGCGGCGCGCTGCGCCGCGCCGGCCTGGCGGCCGTCATGGCCAGCACGGTTAGGCTCTGGCTGAAGGACGAGAGCGAGGACATGGCGGCCACCATGGCGCATCTCGACAAGCAGCTCGACCGCGCCGAGTGGCTGGCCACACGAGTTTGGCGCGGCCGCCGCCGGGACGCCGACGAGGGCGAGCCGGAAGCGGCCTAGACGAAGCCTAGTTCTCTTCCGCTTTGCTCAAGGTGAAGGAGCCGCGGCAACCGTAGGAGAATGCCTTCCAGTTCCCCTTGCCCTTGCCCGTGGCGGCGTTCAACGTGCCCTCGAAATCGGCCACCGAACTGTCGACGACCAGCTTGCCCTTGGCGTCGACTTTGCCCTCGAAGGGAATTTTGCCGAGTATGTTGGCCTGAAAACTGCCTGTCGCCTGGCGGCCCGCGACATTCACGACGATGTTGAGATGGTCGAGCGCCTGGGCGTCGTCGTCGTCGCAGGTGGCGTCGGCCCGGCCCTTCCAGGTGCCGTCCAGAGTGACTTTCGGGACCAGGCTGGCGGCCTTTATCGCGGCTTTCAGTTCGTCGATCTTGAGACGCGCCAGATCGGC
>NZDS01000101.1 GCA_002690215.1 Rhodospirillaceae bacterium
GATGATGCCTCAGCTAACAACGGGACGCCTGCTGGCCGGTGGCTTTCTCATGATGGCCGCTCTATTGGTCGTCTTGGCGATCGGGGCAGATCGAGTCATCAGCTCCCAGGCTGACCTGACGAGGCAGTCCCATCGGCACCCATTTGCAGTCAGCAATGCGGTCCAGGAAGCCAATTCAAACATCATCGCGATGCACCGGCATATGAAGGACGTGGCCCTGGCGACGAACTCCGAGGAGCTTGAACTCGCCATCTCCCGGGTGAAAGAGCATGAGCGCGAAGTCTACAGGCACTTGGACTTGGCCATGGTGCGTTTTCTCGGGGACAAAACGAAGATCGAGAAGGCACGCGAAGCGTTTTCGAACTGGAAGCTCATTCGTTCCGAGGTCATCGAGCTGACGCGAGCAGAGAGATTTGCGGAAGCTACTGCGATTACCAAGGGCCGGGGAGTCGAGCATGTCGTACTGCTGACCGAGCACATGGATGGACTCATTGAGTTCGCCCGCGGCAAGGCGAAAGAGTTCCTTGCCAATAGCGAAGCCGAACGATCACGAAGTCGTATGATCCTGTACGGCTTGACGGCGGTGATCTTTCTTGCGGGGGAACGCGCCCGCGAGCAGGCCGAGGCGGCCGAACGGGCGGCGCGTCAGGAGCGGATGGACGGGCTGACTTCCGGCTTCGGCGATACGGTAAACGAAGTTCTCACGGTGGTATCGAGTGCTGCCGAGGAGATGGAAAGGACGGCGAGCTCTATGAGCGACGTCGCCCAGCAGACCCAGGACGAAAGCGCCACCGTCGCCTCGGCGGCCGAACAGGCCACGACCAACGTGCAGACCGTGGCCTCGGCGGCCGAGGAGTTGTCCTCGTCGATCTCGGAGATCAACCGCCAGGTCAACCAGTCGGCCGAGATCGCCCAGAGCGCGGTGCGCGAGGCCGACGAGACCAACCAGACCATCAACGAACTCTCGGGCAGCGCCCAGAAAGTCGGCGAGGTGGTCGACTTGATCAACGATATCGCCGAGCAGACCAACCTCTTGGCCTTGAACGCCACCATCGAGGCGGCCCGGGCCGGCGATGCCGGCAAGGGCTTCGCCGTGGTGGCTTCAGAGGTCAAGAGCCTGGCCACCCAGACGGCCAAGGCCACGGAGGAGATCTCGGGTCAGATTGCGGCCATCCAGGGCACCACCGACAATGCCGTCAAGGCCATCTCCAGCATCGGCGAGACCATCAACGAGATCAGCGAGATCACCACGGCCATCGCCTCGGCGGTCGAGGAGCAGGGCGCGGCCACCGGCGAAATCAGCCGCAACGTGCAGGAAGCCGCGGTGGGCACGCAAAGCGTCTCGGAGAGCATCGTCAAGGTCCGCGGCGCTTCCGAGGAAACCGGTCAGGCTTCGGGCCAGGTGGTCAGTGCGGCCAAGGAACTGGCGGAGAAGTTCGGCCAGCTCAAGGGCGCGGTCGAATCCTTTCTCACCGACATCAAGGCTGCGTAACAGCGTGGTACCGTCCGCGGGACCCAAAGCAACGGTCTTGCGGGCGGCTCTTTCCAGGTCGGCAGCGAAGTCTGCCCCCTATCGATGACGATCCTTGAGTAGCCGGTATCGTCTCTGATCGAGCCCTTGAATGTCGGCTTGTGGCTGTGGTTGTTGAAGAACTCCGACCGCGACCGCATCAGCGCAACGATAGAATCGAGACAGGGCACTCGGTGAATCATTCTTGCTCTGACGGAGCGTTGCGCGAATCAATCTTGCGTCGCCGAGGGTCCAAAATAGTTCTTCAACAGCCTCGGCTAAGCTCGGACCTGCGCCAACAGCTCGATGTATGTCCGGAAACGCTCCGAGAGCAGACGTCCGGAGCGTGGTCCTGCAATTTTTCGATGCGCCAGCAAATAGGAATTGATGCCATTTGGCGCTTTGCAGGGTAAAGGCCGTCAAGCCTCTCGAAGGGCTTTGCGCTCAGCCGGATACGCTTATTCAGCTTTCGCCCGTTCCTTCGCGGCGGTGCGCTCTTTGAGCGACGTGGCGAAGCTATCGAATTGACCGACATAAGATGTGTGGGTGATCAGGCCGATGTCCGGCTTCCAGACATGAAGTTGGCAGGCCGGCGGCTCCAGAACCACCGTGACGTCGCCGTCGGGGCGGAGATCGAGGCCGAGCTGGTGCGCCGCACCGGGCGCCACAGTCACCACCGTGCCCTGCCAACCCATGGTTACCGGCCGGTGCAAATGGCCGCAGGCGATGCGCACGATGTTGGGGTAAGCGGCAATGATGGCACCCAATTTGGCGCGGTCGGTGAGATAACCGTTCTTGTCCATCAGTTCGATGCCGCTTTCGAAGGGCGGATGGTGCATGAAGATCAGGGTGGGGCGCTCGGCGCCTTCTTCGAGTCTTGCCGCCAGCCAGTCCAGCCGCTCGTCGCAGAGGCCACCACTCACTTGACCCGGCATGTGGGTGTCGAGGGCNANNATGCGCAGCGNCCCNTCNTCGATGACGTAGTGCAGNAANGGCCCNTCNGCCGGCAGGTAGTCGTGATCGNNNAANGTNNGGCGNANCNNCTCNGGNNNGTCNTGNTTTCCCGGCAGCANCCGCCAGGGCNNCTNCAGNTCNNNNANGATNGCNGCCAGGCGCTGATACTCNTCGGCCGTTCCNNGNTCCACCAGATCGCCGCTGNCCATGACCAGGTCGGGCCGNGGNTCNANGGCGTTGAGGTGGGCGACGCAGCGCGCCAGGTGGTCGGCCGTGGCATAGTCGAGGTCGGGCCGACCCTCGGGACCGGAGATGTGTAGGTCGCTGATCTGGGCGATAATCATGGTGGTGGCGGTTGCTGTTTTCCTCAGGCAATCTGTCACGCTCGGAAAAGCGATACAGAGATACAAATGATGGCGGTAAGCCAAGAATACCAGGACTTCGTGATCGAGATGCTGGCCCCGCTGGAGCCAGTGGCGCGGCGCATGTTTGGCGGCCTGGGGATTTTTCTGGGCGATGCCATGTTCGGCCTGATCGCCGACGACCGGCTTTATTTCAAGACCGGTGAAGGCAACCGCGAGGCCTACCAGGCGGCCGGCATGTCGGCTTTTTCCTACCAGGCCCGGGGCCGCGCCAACCGGCTCAAGACGCTCTGGGAGGTGCCGTCCGAAGTGCTCGAAGATCCCGACGAGATCGTGGTTTGGGCGCGNGAGGCCGGCAACGCCGCCCTGGCAGCCCAGCTCGACAAAAAAGCAAAGAAGGAAAAGCAAACATGAAAGCCATCCAGGTCCACGAATTCGGCGGCCCCGAAGTGCTCAAGTTGGGTGACGTCGCCGATCCCCAACCCGGACCGGGCGAACTCGTCATCAAGGTCGAGGCCATCGGGGTCAACCCCGTCGATACCTACATACGCGCCGGCAGCCATGCCATGCGGCCGGCCTTTCCCTATGTACCGGGCAGCGACGCCGCCGGCAGCGTCGAGGCGGTGGGCGAGGCCGTCAGCGCTTTCCAGCCCGGCGACCGCGTCTATGCCGCCGGCTCGGTGCGGGGNTCCTGGAACGACTGCTACGCTGAACGCCTGCTGCGCCGGGCCGACCAGGTGTTTGCGCTGCCCGAGGGCGTCAGCTTCGCCCAAGGTTCCGCCCTCGGCGTTCCCTACGGCACCGCCTACCGGGCGCTCTTCCAGCGCGCCGGGGCCCGGGCCGGCGAGACCATACTCGTGCATGGGGCCAGCGGCGCCGTCGGCACCGCGGCGTTGCAACTGGCGGCCAGCCACGGCATGACGGCCATCGGTACGGCTGGCAGCGAGCGCGGCTGCGATTTGGTCGAGGCCCAGGGCGCCCACGTCCTCGACCACACGGCCGATGGTTATTTGGATTCCGTGGCCGAGCTTTGCGGCGGCAAGGGCCCCGACGTGATCCTCGAAATGCTGGCCGACGTCAACCTGGCCAACGACATGGAGGTCGCCGGCCACGGCGGCCGTATCGTCGTCATCGGCAACCGCGGCGCCATCGAGATCAACGCCCGGGTGGCCATGATGAAGGACCTCGACATCCGCGGCATGGCGCTGCCCAATACGCCGGACGAGGCCATGGCGGAAATCCACACAGCGCTCGGCAGAGGCCTGGCCGCCGGCGAACTCAAGCCGGTCATCGGCGTCGAGATGCCGCTGGCCGAGGCGTCCGTGGCTCACGTCAAGGTGTTGGAGCCAGGCGCCTACGGCAAGATCGTGCTGCTGCCCTAGAGCGGATCTCAGTAGATGAGATCCTCTCTAGGTATTTGTCGCTCACGGCAGCGGACCTTAAGGTCCGCACCTGCGCGGGCGCGCCGGACGACCGGCGGGCCGCGGTCGCGGCCTTGAGCGATTCCCAACAAAAGTGAATCGCTCTAGAACAAAAAAATTTTCAAGAGGAGGGGCGGAATGAAATCGCAAGCGCGCGTGGTGGTGATCGGCGGCGGCGTGGTGGGGTGTAGCGTGCTCTACCACCTGGCGCGATTTGGCTGGTCCGACGTCATGTTGATCGAACGTTCGGAGCTCACTTCGGGCTCGACCTGGCATGCCGCCGGTGGCTTCCATACCCTTAACGCCGATCCCAACATTGCGGCGTTACAGGGATACACCATCCGGCTCTACCAGGAATTGGAGGAGCTTTCCGAGCAGTCATGTGGCCTGCATCACGTTGGTGGCATCACCATTGCCGGCGATCCCGAGCGCCTCGATTACCTCAAGGCCGAGCGCGCCAAACACCGCCACATGGGTCTCGATACCCACATGATCGGACCCGATGAGATCCGCGAGATTTGCCCGGTGATCAGTGTCGAGGGCGTTTTGGGCGCGCTTTACGACCCTCTCGACGGTCACCTGGATCCGGCCGGCACGACGCATGCCTATGCCATCGCGGCGCGCCGTCAAGGTGCAGAGATCGTGCTGCGCAACCGTGTCCTCGAGCTCAACCAGAAGCCGGACCGGAGCTGGGACGTGGTCACCGAACAGGGAACGGTGAATGCCGAGTATGTGGTCAACGCCGGTGGCCTGTGGGCCCGCGAGGTGGGTGAGATGGTGGGCGTCTACCACCCGCTGATCGCTATGGAACATCAATATTTGGTGACCGACGACATCCCCGAAGTCTATGAGCGCGAGGAGGAGCTGCCGCACGTCGTGGATCCGGGCGCCATGACCTATTTCCGCCAGGAAGGCCGCGGCCTGGTGCTGGGCATCTACGAACAGGATTGCGATCCCTGGTCCGTCGAGCGCACGCCCTGGGATTTCGGCCACGAGCTTCTGCCCGACAATCTGGAACGCATCTCGGGGCCTCTCGAGGCCGCTTTTAGACGCTATCCTTGCCTCGAGAATGCCGGCATCAAGCGGGTCATCAACGGCCCGTTCACCTTCGCCCCCGACGGCAATCCGCTCGTCGGGCCGGTGCCCGGCGTGCCGGGCTATTGGTGCGCCTGCGCCGTGATGGCGGGCTTCAGTCAGGGCGGCGGTGTCGGCCGCACCGTGGCCGAGTGGATGATCGAAGGCGAACCCTCGTCCGATGTCTTCGCCATGGACGTGGCGCGCTTCGGTGACTGGGCCAGCCGCACATACACCCAGGTCAAGGTTGTCGAGAACTACCAGCGCCGTTTCGCCGTCAGCTTTCCCAACGAGGAACTGCCGGCCGGCCGGCCGCTCAAGGCGACGCCGGCCTACGGCATGTGGGCGGCCGAGAACGCCGTCTTCGGCGCCGGCTACGGACTAGAACACGTCAACTACTTTGCGCCCAAGGGCGAGGAGCCCTTCGAGACCCCGAGCTTCCGCCGTTCCAATGCCTTCGGTCCGGTGGGCGAGGAATGCCGTGCCGTGCGCACTGCCGTCGGCATTAACGAGATCCACAATTTCGGCAAGTACGAAGTCAGTGGCCCGGGTGCTGATGACTGGCTCGAATACCTGCTGGCCAACCGCATGCCGGCCGTGGGCCGCATCGTGCTCAGCCCCATGCTGGCACCCAGCGGCCGGCTGATCGGCGATCTTACCGTCTCACGCATCGCACCCGAGCGCTTCCAGATCATCGGCTCCAGCCTGGCCCAGGCTTTTCACATGCGTTGGTTCGAGAGCCATCTGCCGGAGGAGGGCGTTGCCGTGCGCAACATTTCGCTGGAGCGCCTGGGCTTTCAGATCGCCGGTCCCCGGGCGCGGGACCTGCTGGCCAGCTTGACCCGATCGGATGTCTCCAATGCGAACCTGCCGTTCCTCGGCGTGGCCGAAATGGAAGTCGGCCTGTCCCCGGCCATCGTCTGTCGCATCAGCTATACCGGCGATCTGGGCTATGAGATCTACGTGGCGGCGGAGCAGCAATTGGCGCTCTACCACGCCCTAACCGAGGCCGGAAGGGAATTCGGGCTCAGGCCCTTCGGCATGCGAGCCATCATGTCACTCCGGTTGGAGAAGGGCTTCGGCGCCTGGCTACGCGAATACAAACCTGACTACACCCCAGCCGAAACCGGTCTCGATCGTTTCGTGCGCTTTCAGAAGCCCGATTTCATCGGTATGCAGGCGGCCCTGACCGAGCGCGAAACGCCTCCGGTCCGGCGCCTGGTTACCTTGGTGGTGGATGCCGATGACGCTGACGTCTGGGCGGACGAGCCGATCTGGAAAGACGGCGAGGTGGTCGGGTTCGTCACTTCCGGCGGCTATGCCCACTACGTCGATAAGAGCGTGGCACTAGGTTTCGTGCCCACAGACACGATAGCCGAGGGTGCCGAGTTCGAGATCGAGATCCTCGGCGAAATGCGCCCAGCGAGGCTGGTTGGCGGGCCGCTCTTTGATCCGGCCGGCGAGCGCCTGCGCAGTTAGATTTAGGCGCGCCTCAATCGGTGTTCGCGGAAGACTATGTAGAGCCCGCTGCCGACGATGATCAGGGCGCCCAGCACGGTGAAGCGATCGGGCAGGTCGGCGAAGAAGACGAACCCCGCCATCGTCACCCAGATGAGGTTGACGTAGGCGAACGGCGCCACCACGGCCACCGGCGCGAACTCCAGGGCCTTGATCATGAAATAGTGGCCAACCCCGCCGATCAGTCCCATCACCACCAGGATCAGCCAGACCTCGGTGCTCGGGGTCTGCCAGAAAAAGGGCACCGCCAGGCTGGCCACCAGGCTGGCCACTAACGCCGTATAGAAAAGCGTTGCATAGGGCGTTTCGCCGGCCACCAGCATGCGCGTGAATATTTGGTAGAAAGCCAAGCAGGTGGCCATGCCCAACGGCAACACGGCGGCCCAATGCATGACGCCCAACCCCGGTCTGAGCACTACGATGACGCCGATGAAACCGACCAACACGGCGGCCCAGCGGCGCAGCCCGACGCGCTCGCCCAAGAGCGGCACGGCCAGCGCCGTGACCAGCAACGGGTTGACGAAGGCCACCGTGGTGGCGTCAGCCAGGGGGATGTGTTTGAGGGCGGTGAAAAAGAACCCGGTGGCGGCCAGCAGCAACAGCGAGCGCGTCACCTGAAGGCCCAGCCGCTGCGTGCGCACCAAGCCCAGACCGTAGCGGGGACCCAGCAACAGGATCATAAAGAGGGCGTGAAAGGTGTAGCGTCCCCAGATGATCTCGATCACGTGGATCTCGCGCGTCAGGTACTTCGCACAGACGTCGAGCATGACGAAGCAGAACCCCGCCGCGCACATCAGCGCTATTCCTCGCAGCCGCGTGTCTCCGGCCTCACTTGCGAGCGGGGCGATTGTCGGTGCCTATTCCGCCGCCAGGGCCGAACTGGCTGTCTCGGCCTTGATCCAGACCGCGGCATCGTGGAATGCGGCGCCGCCGCTGGGAGCCACCGGGTCGCCGCCGATCAAGAGGTTTACGCCGAACCCATCGGCGAAGGCGCTGCCGGGCCAGACGCCCTCGCTGACCAGTACGCCACGCTGTTGGCCGGCTGCCGGTCGCCAGGCCAGCACCAACTCACCACGAGCGTTGCCGAGCCGCGCCGGGCCTCCTTCGACCAAGCCCAATTCGGCGGCATCTTCGGGGTGCACCATCACACACGGCTGGCCTTCGCGCTTTTGCGAGGTCGGGGTTTCGCTAAACGTGCTGTTGAGGTAGGTGCGGGCCGGCGGCGTGACCAAGCGGAAGGGCTGCTCCGGATTGGCCGCCTCGACGGCGTCCCAGTGGTCCGGCATCGTCGGCAGGCCTTCGTGATATGGCCCGATGGCGGACCAGTCGGGCTGAAAATGGAAACGCCCGTCGGCGTGGCCAAAGCCCTCGAGGAAGTGGGCTTTGGCGAAATCGTGGGCACGATCGATCCAGCCTCGGTTCGCAGCTTCCTCGGCTGAGCCCAGCCCCGAATCTTTCAGCATAAGGCTGACCAATTCCCAGGCCGAAAGTTCGAACCCGGCGTGCTCGGCGCCCAGTAATTTGGCCAACCCACAGATCACTTCGTGATTGCTGCGGCAATCAGCAAAGGGCTCCAGCACCCGGCGGCCCATCACCAGCGAAGTATGGCCCCAGCCCATGTAGACGTCGTCGACTTCCAGGAACATGGCTGCCGGCAGCAGGATGTCGGCATAGCGAGCCGTCTCGGTCATGAATTGTTCGTGGACGCAGAGGAACAGATCTTCGCGCTCTAACCCGGTCCGCACGGCGGCGCTGTCGGGTGCCACGGCAGCCGAATTGGCGTTCTGCATCAGCATGGCGTTGACCGGCGGGCCGTGATGCAAGGCATCGGTATCGCCCAGCAGGATGCCGCCGATCCGCGATTGGTCGAGGGCGCGGGTCTCGGGTTTTAAGGCGTCGAGGCCGTGGGCCAGCGTGGTATCGAGACCGAAATTGTCGAGATTGACGAAAAAGGCGCCGCCGCCGGGCTGCTGCCAGGCGCCGGTCAAGGCCGGCAGGCAGCTCACGGCATGCATGTTGGTGGCCCCGTTGCGCGAGCGCGTGAAACCGATCCCGAGCCTCAGGAAGCTGCGTTCGGCTTGGCCGTAAAGGCGGGCGAAATCGACGATGGTCTGCTCGTCGAGGCCGGTCAACTCGGCCGCCCATGCCGGCGTGCGGCTCTCCAGATGGCGGCGAACGTTGTCGTCGAAGTCTGTCAATCGGGCCAGGTAGTCGGTGTCCGCCAGGCCGTCCGCCAGGATCACGTTCATCATGGCGCAGGCCAGCGCCCCATCCGTGCCGGGGCGCAAGATGATGGGAATGTCGGCGGCCGCCACTGTCGGCGTCTGATAGACATCGACCACCACCAGCTTGGCGCCGCGTTCCTTGCGGGCGCGTTGGATGTGGCTCATCAGGTTTACTTGCGTATGTACCGGATTGCCGCCCCAGACCACGATCAGGTCGGCTTCGGCGATCTCGCAGGGATCGACGCCGCGCAAGGTTCCGACGCCGGCGTTCCAACCCGAAAAGGACGGCGTCATGCAGATCGTGCCGTTCTCGCGCGAATAGCCCATGACATTGGTCAGCCGCTCCATGCCCCAGCGTTGCAGCACACCCAGCGTGCCTCCGGAATGATAGGGCCAGACGCTTTCGGGGCCGCTCCGGGCCGCCGCCTTTTCAAAGGCCTCTGCGGTTTCCTGCAGGGCATCGTCCCAGGAGATGGACGTGAAGCAGCCTTCCCCCTTTGCGCCGATGCGGCGCAGCGGCTCGGACAGACGGTCGGGGTGATGCACGCGTTCGGCGTAGCGCGCCACCTTCTCGCAGACAACACCGGCAGTGTAGGCGAGATCACGGGCACCACGAATGCGGCCGATGCGAGTGGGCGACAGCCGCTCGACTTCCAGAGCACAGGCGCTGGGGCAGTCGTGCGGGCAGGCGGAACGAACGATTTCTGCGGTCATGGCGGGGCTCCCGGCACCAGGATAGCCCGCCCGCCTTGTTGACCCAAGGCTAACCGAGATCGGCGTAGCAGATCAGCATCACCGTATAGGGTTTGGTGGCATCGACCACGTCTTCGGTGCGGGCGTCGCTGCCGCGAGCAGCGGTGTGATACGGCACCTCCAGCATGTCGAGGAACTGCATCGCCGTCGATCCCTTGATGGCGAAGTTGACGTTCTGCGGCACATTGGCTGAGCCGAAGTACGACCGCACCCAGTTGGGGTCGATGCCCATACGGCGCAAGCGCTCGGCGTTGGCCGGCGTGGTGTTGCCGTCCCGACCAATCGCCACGATCATCTGGTTGAAAACGGCAACGGTAACGGCCAGCACCTGACCGGACTGGTCGTAGACGGGACCGCCCGAGTTGCCGGGATTGACGGGGGCGGTGATCTGCACCATGCGCACGTCGTTCCTCAGGCCGGCAGTGGAGGCGACGACGCCGGTGACCGCCTTGATCTGGTCGGAAAGCCTGCCGGAGAAGGGAAAGCCCATGGCGATGACGGACTGGCCGATTCGCGGCGCATCGGAGGTGAAGACGGCATAGGGCCGCCGCGCGGCGGCACCTGCATCGGCTGCCGCGGGCTTGCTCCTCTGGGCATTGGGCGCCCGCTTGCCCGAGCTGTCGGTAAGCTCGCTGGCAAGATTGCGCCAGCCGCCGCGTTTCTTGGTTGCCGGCTGGGCTTGGTTGTTTGCGGTTCGCGTTGTGCTGGCGGCGGCAACCGCAGTGGCGGCACCGGCTGGTAGATCGAGTTTGAGCACGGCAAGATCGGCGCTGGGTTCAAGGCCGACGAAGGCGGCGAAACCGTTGTAGACCTTGCTCACCACCTCGACCTTGTTGCAGGGCAGCGATCTGCGCTCGTCGGGCTCCCAGGTCACGACGTGGTTGTTGGTGACCAGGTGGCCGTGCTCGTTGATAATGAATCCGGTACCCGAGCTGATGGGTCTGGGCTTCGCCGTAGCCGGGGCGGCCGCCAAGGCCAGGGTGGTGGCCAAAACCATCAAGATCTCTTTACGCATTGCCTCTCTCCCTCGGCCGGCCCGGCAGGTTGCCGGACAGCCTTTGTTGAATCAATATTCACAAACATCCACCTTTGACACAAGGTTGGCTGTCGGTGTCACCTGAACCTATGGAAGGTTTAGAGGGTTTTTCTCAATCAGATGGCGCAAGTGAGCGTGGCAAAGCCCCGAATCCGGGGGTAGACTGGCTTCCTGGGCACCGGTTCGGGGCCGGTTGGATTTTCAGCATGGGGGGAGTAAGTCACTGAAAAATAAAGATAGTGCAAAAAAAATTCGGCAAATCGCCGGAAAATCGCTCTAAACCCTTCATAGGGTCAGGTACGAGACGCAAATTCTTTGTGAAACTTCCCTGTCAACCGGGAGGAAGGTAGATGAGAAAAGTTCTGTTAATGCTGGCTTCTGGCCTCTTCGTCATTGCCGGCGCTGCTGTCCCCGCCACCAGCCAGGCGGCGGACAAACCTAATATTTTGATCATGGGCGAAGATGCCGATCAGGATACCGTTCCGCGCAACAGCCGGGTCTTCCGCCGCGTGCTGGACGGAGTGGCCAATCAGTTGCACGACGAAGGCTTCGATGTTTTCGACGAAACCGCCGTATCGCTCGATAATTTCGCCCAAGGGCGAGCCAGGCGAACCGACGCCGAGATCATCGACGTGGCCAAGTCGATCAAACGCCCCCCCATCGACGTGGCAGTGATCTTCACGATCTACGCCAGCGCCAACGAAACCAGCTATACCACCAAGATCAAGACCCGCATCGCCGGTCGGCTGTTGCAGGTCAAGACCGGGCAGCGGCTGGGTAACTTCGAGGTGACGTCACCACGTACTTGGAACGCGCCTGCCGATTGCCCGCGCGAATGCATCCTCGAGGTGGTGGGCAAGTATTCCCGCGTGTTGGCCAATGACCTGGGTTCGGTACTGGCTGAAAAGCTCGCTGATCTGCTGGATCGGCGTTCCAGTGCCGGCGTCGTCAGCGGCGGCAAAATCGCCAATGCCTTCACCCTGGTATTCGAAGGTTTCACGCCCGAAGACATCATGGACATGGAGGAATACCTGGCGGTGTTCCGCGGCTACAAGACCCATCGCCTGGTCTATTCGGGCCGCCGTCACCACGAGGTTTGGTACGAATCCAACATCTCCGCCGGGCGCCTGGATCGCAACCTGAAGAAGATGCTGGACCGCCTGGACATCTCGGCCCGGGTATCCTTTGCCGGCAGCGAATACACCGTGCAAAAGATTACTCGGCGCAAGACCCGGGTGCTCGATCCCGACGAATGGTAGGAAGCAGGGCCGCCGCCCCAGCGGCGGCGGCCCTTCGCTCGTTCCGCTCCCGCAGCCCCGATCACGGAGTCGGTTCCATGAAAGCCCTTAGCGCCGTTTTGCTTGCCCTCTTCATCGCCGGCTGCAACGCCACCGCCGGAACCGGCACCGGCACCGATCTGGGCACGGTGCGAAAGGCCAGCACCAGTCCCTACCAGGGTAGCGGCAGCCGCGAGGCCGAAATGGCGCTGCTCGGCCAGCCCTTTTCTCTTTCGCGCCTGATCGAGGCCCGGCTTGGCGAAAAACTCGATCCCACCGATGCACGTGGTCTCGATGATGCCGCCAGCAAGGCCATCGCCGGTCGCATACGTGCCCGCCATGACTGGTCGACAAGCTACACCGGCAACTCCGGCCAGGTCGTGCTGGTGCGGCGAGACAACCGCGGCGGCCAGGAATGCGCCATCCTGCACCACGGCCACCTTATCGCCCGTGCCCAGGTGCGTGGCAGCCTGACTGCCTGCCGCCGCCCCGGCGTTTCCTGGATCCTCGACGATACCCGCTGGACCCGTTCGGGCACCGATTTCGCCGAGCCCGACCGCAATCAAAAGCCGCCCAAGGGCAAGTGGCGGCCGGTCACGGAGTAGGGCCATGAGAATCGTCGTCGCTTGTCTGCTGGCCGGCTTGACGTGCACTTTCCCGGCCGCCGCTGAAGAGGGCGTTCGGGATCTGAACTCGATCATCCGTTCGCTGGCGCCGCTGAAATACCTGCCCGAACATTCCGGAAAGCCCCGTGTCGACCTCGACGTGCGATTCCAAGTGAGCTCGGCCAAGCTTACCAAACAGGCCCGGCGCCAGCTCGATGAGTTGGGGGGCGCACTCAAGTCCGAACGCCTGACCGGGCAGCGCTTCCGCATCGTCGGCCACACCGATGCCTCGGGGGCGGCCGCCTACAACAAACGCCTCTCGCAGCAGCGCGCCAAGGCGGTCAAGGACTACCTGGTCTCGCGCCACCGCATCGCTGCGGCCAGCCTGGAAAGCGTGGGAATGGGCGAGGAGCAACTCAAGAACCCGCTCAGGCCCAAGGCCGGTCTCAACCGTCGCGTCGAGGTGCTGGCACTGGGACCGCCGCCGCAGGAAAAGGCGAAGCCAAAACGATCCGGCGAACGAAAGATCAAGTGGTGAAGGCAGGTGCCGCAGCCGTCCGGCTTGCTCTTTGTGCCGTTCTGGCGTTTTCCATACCGATCCCTGCAGCCTGGGCGGCAACGCCCGAAAAAACCGTATTCGCCGAACTGGCCGACGAACTGTTGGCCGGGCTCGGTAGCTGGCGCAAGGGCAAGGGCCGCATCCGCATAGCACTTTGGCCCTTCGGCCCCCGCGACGACATACCGGTAACCCCCGAAGCTGCAAATGCCTTCAACGATTCCCTACTGACGGCGTTGCAGGCCAAGGCGCGCGATCATTTTGTTTTCGTCGGGCGGCTCGAGCTGCGCCAGGTGATCAAGGATCTCGACGAATCCGGCGGCGTCGACGATCCGGTGGCGTTGGTCAGTGACAATGCGGCTGCCGATGTTCTGGTTGTCGGTACCATCCGCCTCGAGGGTGGCCAGGTGAGCCTGGTTTACAAGGCCATGGGGGCGGGCCGTTCCACCGGTACCATCATCGCTTCGACCGATGCCCGCAAGCTGCCGGCAGCAGCGGCCGGCTCCGTGCTCTCGCTCAAGCAGGGCGTGGCCCGGGCAGCCAAACATTTTCGCGATCACGCCGCCGACATGCGCGAACTGCGCCTGGCCGGCGTGCGCTTTCAAGGCAGCCGTCAGCAGACCGCCTTCAGCCGCTACGTCGAAGAACAAATCGGCGCCGAGCTTAGCCAGCGCTTCGCCAGCGTGCTCAGCGAGCGCAAGCTGGTGGTCAAGCGATACAGGAAGGGCAGCGAGAAAGGGCAGGGCGTCTATGTGTTAAAGGGCACCTACTGGGATTTCGAATCCAGCGTCGATTTGCGCCTGAATCTCAGCAACGAAGCCGGCGAGAACATCGCCTGGACCGGCCACGTGCGACCGCCCAAGGGTCTGCAACTGCGGCCGGCCGGCAATTTCCCCATGGGGCTTTTGAGCAACGATGGCCTTGGCGCGTTGCGTCTCGAGCTTTCCAGCCCGCGCGGCTCCGACCCCAGCTACCGCGTCGGCGACAAGCTGGTGCTCGACATCCAGGCCGACCGTGACGCCTGGCTTTATTGCTTCTACCGCCAGTCCGACCGCGTCTGGTTCCGCATCTTCCCCAACCGCTATCACAAAGACGCCCGTATTCCCGGCGGCCGGGCGCTGAGCATCCCCGACGAGCGCTACGGGTTCGATCTCAACGTCACCGAGCCGGCCGGCATCGACCTGGTCAAATGCTTCGCCACCAGCCGCGACGTCATGCAGCAACTGCCACGGGCCTGGCGCACGGAAGATTTCACGCCGCTGCCGGCCGGCCTCGACTTCAAGCTCGTGGGAGCCTTCCGCGACATTCCTGAGATCGCGGTCAGCGAGGCGAGCTTGGTGGTTACGGTGGTGAAGTAGGGGGGAAGGTTGTGGCGGTCGGATATCGGCCCGAACCGATCGTAGAAGCCATGAACAACCTCAGCAGTCTCTGGCAGTCTTCTTGCCGGCGACGTTTTGCCGCACGGATTAGCGCCGCACTTACCGATCGCGTAGTATTACTTCCGCAGCGTCGGGGGAGGCGCGGGTTCCATGAGCGATGGGGGTGACCAGAGACGGCTATCCGCGATCCTCGCCGCGGATGTGGTCGGCTACACCCGGCGCATGGAGCAGGATGCGGAAGGCACTGTCGCGGCCTGGAAAGCGGCCCGTTCGGATGTCATTGATCCCACCATATCAGGTCACGCCGGCCGCATCGTAAAACACACCGGCGACGGTTTTCTGGCTGAATTCCCGACAGTGCAGGCAGCCGTCGAATGCGCCGTCGCCATGCAGGACAGGCTGGCGGCGGGTCGTCTCGACTTCCGCATGGGGGTCGATCTCGGCGACATCATCGACGACGGCGAAGACGTTCATGGCGAGGGCGTTAACATAGCGGCCCGCATCGAAAGCCTCGCTGAACCAGGCGGCATCTGCATCTCGGGCGGCGTCTACGAGCAAGTCCGCAACAGATTGCCGCAGCGCTTCGAGGGCATGGGCGAAGTGGAGGTCAAGAACGTATCCAACGCTGTGCGGGTGTATCGCGTGCTGCCTAGCGACCAGTCGACCGAGACGACCCGCCGTGCCCACGCGGGGAAACGGCCTGCGCTCGCCGCTGCCGCCATAGTTCTGGCGGTGATCGTTGGCACCGGCGCCTGGTGGTGGCAATCCCGAGCGCCTGATCTTAGCCCTGCCGATCCGGCGAAGCTGACTTACGAGCTGGGGGAAAAACCTTCCATCGCCGTCCTGCCCTTCGCCAACTTGAGCACAGACAAGGAGCAGGAGTTTTTCGCTGAAGGCATCTCGGAAGACCTGACCACGCAACTCTCGAAGCTCTCCGGCCTGCTCGTGATTTCGCGCACATCGACCTTCAAATACAAGGGCAAGAATGTCGATATCCGAGAGATCGCACGCGATCTTGGCGTCCGATTTGTCCTCGAGGGCAGCGTGCGGCGAGGTGGCGATCAACTTCGCGTCAATGCCCAGCTAATCGACGCGACATCGGGCGGACATATTTGGGCGGAAACCTACAATGGGGCGGTGGGTGATGTGTTCGCTCTGCAAGACCGGATAAATCAAAACATCGTCAAAGCGCTGAGGGTTCAACTTGTCGGAGAAGAGCGGGATCGCATTGCGGACCGGGGCACCGAGAACGTTGAGGCCTATGAGGCATTCATGCGCGGCGAAAGGCTGCGGAATTATTCCAAGGCTACAGTCTGGATAGAAGCCATCAACGAATATGAGAAGGCGATTGCGCTCGATCCCAAGTTCGGCGCCGCTCATGCAGGGTTAGGACATGTTCTCTTTACTCAGTCGATTTTTGGCCAACCTGCAGTAAACCAGACAGAGACTTGGGCGCGGTCGAAAGTCCTGGCCGACAGATCGATACGGTTAGGAGACGCGCCGCTGGGCCACTTGCTGCGGGCGACAATAAGCCTATTGCGAAATCAAGATCACGACCGCGCAATGTCGGAGGCGAGACGGGCAGTCGCGCTCGATCCTAATTTTGCCGAAGGTTACGCGACGCTGGCCGAAGTGATGCTTTACAGCGGTCAAATAGATGAATCCCTCGAGTCGCTCGATCAAGCCACGCGGCTCAACCCGGGCTTCCCGGAACGATATAGGTTCTTGATGGGACAGGCCAAATTTCACCAAAGGAAGTATCAGGCCGCGCTGGAAGACATGGAGAACTTCTGCAAGACAGCGTTCTCCTGGCAATATCAACGCTCCTGCGCTTACTACCAAGCGTCCGCCCTCGCCCATATCGGTAATATTGCGAAAGCAAAGTTATTGATCAAGACAGCTACAAATGCTCGTATCGCGAGTATTTCAACAATGATTTCTTTGGGTTATCCATTCAAAGATCGTGTCCATCGAGAACAACTTGACCTGCCCCCAAGGTTTGTACCATATCCTATGTTAGTCTGTTTGCCATCCGTTCTGAGGCCCGGTTCGGCCGCAGCCCATCAACA